>SLKT01000151.1 GCA_007134485.1 Wenzhouxiangella sp.
TCAGGTTGATCCAGGCCGTTTCGCCCCAGCCGACCAGGAAGCCGTCTTCGAAAATCAGCGGGGTGGTTTCATCGCGGGTGGTGTGGCCGTCCGCGCGGGTGCGGTGGGTGCGGTAGAACAGCGCCTGGTAGGGCACCCCGTCGACGGTCAAGGACTCCAGAAAGTCCGGCGTGCCCATCTTGCGCCGCACGTCCTCGATGAACATGCCGTTGGCCAGCCGGGCGATCGCCTCGCGGTTCTCGCGTTCAGCCTGCTGCCAGGCCGCCTCGCCGCCCGAACCCCGGCTGCCACCCACGCTGACCACGCAGCCGCTCAGCAGTACGACACTCAGGCCCAGGGCCGCCAGTAAGCCGATTCTGGATTGCATCATTGTCTTGCTCCCAACAAGTCCGATGAAAGATGACTTGCATTATGAAGCGCGTAGCTGAACGGAGCCTGAGCCAGAAGTCATGTTGAGCCTACCCTCCAGCAGCTTTCCACTCCGGGCTCGGATGAGCGTTTCCTGCGAGTGAACATCTCCACTGGAGCCTGCCGATTGTTATCGGAGTCCTCGAATAGTCGAGAGAGTAACTTTCTTGTCTCTGGCGATTGCCGGTTGCTGACTCCTGAAATGCATTCGGCGGCGGCTCTAGCGCACCGCCGGTCTGGCGCATGACAGGCACCTTTCAATAATGTTGATCGTCTTCGTCGGTTCGCTCCGTTCGCTGCGATTCTGCAGGTGTCAGCAAACGAAAATTCACCGTTGGTAGTTTTACGGCACCCCATGGAGCGCGCGAGGTGAAAAGAGCGACCAATTCCCTCATGGCCGAATACAGGACGGACGCGCCGTTGACTCGGATCAGTCGTTCGAGATCGTCGTGGTCGAAGGATTCATCGACGCAGAACAGGCCTATTGCTGTGAAGTGCAGGTCATAGGGGGCAGGTTCGGGAAAGTCGGGGTTGCTGCGCAGGTCGACCTGAACCTGCCACTGCCGTTCCAAGTCGGGGTTGTTCCCGGCTTCTACGCGTAGCTCAAAGCGGCTTAGGTCTGCAGCGTGCCAGGCTTCGATGTCTTCAATCGTGATGCTGGGCTCGGCAACGCAGTGCATCCGCTGGAAGAAGTAGTGCTCAAGCTGCAGCGGCGAGTTCATCGTTGTTCTCCGCAGTCTCGGAAAGAAGATACTGCGTTCGTTTGGCAATGGCGGGCCGGATGTTTGAATGGTTCACCATCGCCGGACCGGTGCGGATTGCGTGGAACCAGTGCGCGCTATCTTCCTTCCCACATGCGCGCACGTGCAGCTCGCCGTCGAGGGCGCGGACGAGCTTGACCATGGTTTCCAGCGTGAAGTTGGTGCTGCCGCGCAGGATTTTGGTGATGTAGGCGGGACTGGTGTTGATCCGGCGCGCCAGGTCGCTCTTGGTGACGCCCCGGCGCTGCATCAACGCTTCGAGTGAGTCGGTGAAGTCCATTTCGACGTTTGCAAGCTCGTAGTCGAGCGTGTCCCGGAAGCGGTCAAGCGCATTGGATTGCTTCTGGTTCATTTTCTCTCCTGTTGGTCATCCTCGACCCATTCGAGCAGGTTCTGGTCGCGGGCATCGCGGAACTCTGCAAGGGTGCGCTCTGCGCGCTGGATTTCTCTTTTCGGTGTCTTCTGTGATTTCTTGACGAAGCCGCTGGTGCAAAGGATCAATCGGTTGCCGTCATGTGCGAACAGGACTCTTAGCGTTCCGTGAATCAATTCCCATATCTCGCCCTGTATTTGATGGCATTTGGCCGTTCCCTGGCGGGGCCCGTGCGCGGCGACTCGGTCAAAGAGCGCGACCATTCGTGTGGCCTCTCGCTGTTTGTTGGCGCCCAGGTCGGCCAAAAATCCCGAAACCTTACCGACTCCGGCGGAGTCGACTACTTCGACCAGATTCCAGGACTTTTTGCTGAGTGAGCGGACGTACATTATTAACCTGTGGGTTAAATGTTGTCAATTCAAATTTGCGAGACCTGGTTTTCGCGGAGCCGGATTGACCCGTCCGGGCTTTTGGCCACCATTCCCAGCTCGGTCAGTGCGCCCAGAACTTCGGTGACCGATTTTTTGGGATTGCGTTTGAAGCGGGCGGCGAGGCTGGCGGCGCTCATGGGGGAGGTGGTGAGTTCGGCGCGGACGGCGCGGATCTGGGCCTGCAGGGTTTTGGGCCAGGGGTGTTTGGCGGCCGGGGCGGCCGGGGTGGCGGGGGTTTGTGCGCTGTCGGCCTTGGCGGCCAGCCGGGTTTGTTCAGGCGCCTGCTCGGGGGCCTGGTAGTCGGGGCGGAGCCAGCGGATGTGGCCCTGGGCTTCTTCGGCGGCGCGTTGGTGGTTGAGGTCGACGAGGCGCTGGAGGAGTTGTTCTTCGGCTTCCTGCTGTTCCTCTGGCTTTTCGGGCCAGGGGGTGGTGGCGCCGGGGCGGCCGATGAGTTTTTCGCCGAGGTCTTGCCAGCCGTAGGCCTGGAAGACGGCGCGGTCGAGGTCGTCGTGGAGTTCGCGCAGGACGGAGACTAGGCCTTGTTCGTGGATTTCCTTCTCCTTGGCGGTCAGGGGTGGTTCGTCGCTGCCGGGGACGGACTGGCGGCGCAGGCGTTCGAGGACGTTGTACATGCCGGTCATGGTGAGGCCGGGGTGTTGCTCCTGCTGGCGCTTGCGGTGGGCGTCGAGTTGTTCGGCCAGGGTGGCGATTTGGGTGGCGGTGGCTTCGTCTGCTTTGGGGAAGGGGAAGGTTTCGAAGCAGCGGGTTTTGTTGTAGCGCGGTCGGTCTTCGAGTGTGCCTCCCATCCGAAGAGCCCATTCCGTATGTAGCCGCGATGAGAGCACGCCATGGAAATGTGCGCAGTTCAATCCGAACGTGACTAGTGTGCTGTCTGGTGCATCTGACGAATCCAAGAACGCGAAGAATCGGTGCTTTGATGTCTCGATAGTGGCAATGTATCGTTCAAGAGTTTTTGTGAATTGTCGAAAAATGGGCCGCGGGTGGCCGATTATCCACCACTGATCCCGAAATATTTTGTTCCGATTCTGCAGGCGCTCGGGTTTTACAGTTTCGAGCAAATGCTGGTAGGCAGCGGGGTATTTGCTGCGGAGAACCGCTTCCTCCACTCCATAGAAATCGATCACGAAAATGCCCCGTCTTGTGCCAGCAAGGTCCCTGCCATTTATGTAGGGCCGGATAAACTGGTCTAGGCCCGCTTGGTCTTTAAAGCCCAATGAGGATGCCTTCTCCGAAGAAACCTGAAATCCGGCTCCGATTGTTTTAAAGCCAACTGCACACAGGCTGTGGTTGGACAACAGCTGTGTGGCTCGGTTGATGTCCGCGCCGATGGCTAAATTGGAGTAGATTTTGCCGATCTCTGATCGAAGCAGAAGCTGCCGGCCACTGTCGGGGCTATCAGAATGACGCTGCTCCTTGACGATAGTTTTAAGCGTTCCGGAAGAATCTCCGTACGCCGCTGCTGTCATGCATATACGAACTGCGGCCCCATCAGACGAATCTACCCAAGGATGATCGGGTACCGCAAAAACGAGTGATAAGGGATGTTCTCGATCATCCAAAAAGGGGCTGATGGCCCGTCGATTGTATGTCTGGCGGATTGAGTTGGACGCGATGAATCCAAATTGGTTGATATGTCTTTTCTGGACTAGAGTGGCGGCCTTGTGCCACCAACGAAGGACGAAGTCCGTTGCTTGCGGAATCTCTGGCCATGCGGCTTGTAGTGCGTCGACATAACCATCGCCCAGCGCGCCTCGCATTAGCTTCGCACCGATGAAGGGCGGATTGCCGATGACATAATCCGCCTCCGGCCACTCCGCCTTTCTCGGATTGATATACACCTCCACCGGCAGCTGCGCGCTTTCGTCGGGGATGTCCTCATTGGTGGTGGGGCTTTTCTTGGGTTCTTCGCGCAATTGCGGGGAGAATTTCTCTTTCAGTAGTCGTAGTCTTTCCAGGTCTGACGGATTCTGGAGAGGTCGATGCTCGATCGAAGAACGCTGGAGCGACTGGGTTCCTGGGA
>SLKT01000024.1 GCA_007134485.1 Wenzhouxiangella sp.
AATGCCCAGGCCGCGATCAAGCTTGGACAGGCGCGCGGCGCGGCGATTTGCGCGGCCGTGGCCGCCGGTCTGGAAGTCCACGAATATGCGCCGCGCGCCATCAAGCAGGCCATCGTCGGACGCGGCGGCGCGGCCAAGGAACAGGTCCAGCACATGACCCGCGTATTGCTCAAGACCGATCAGGACATGGGTCCGGACGCCGCCGACGCCCTGGCCGTGGCGCTGTGTCATCACAATACCGCGCGCACCAACTCGCGCCTGCCGGCCGGGGTGGTGCTTCGATGATTGTTCGCCTGGAAGGCACGTTGCTGGCTCGCCAGCCGCCGCTGGTGACCATTGATGTGGGTGGCGTGGGCTACCAGGTCGAGGCGCCGCTGAATGTATTTGATCGCCTGCCGCAGACCGGCCAGGCGATCACCATCCTGACGCGTCTGGTGGTGCGCGAGGACTCCCAGACGCTGTACGGTTTTCTGGTCGAGGCCGACCGGCAGTTGTTCGATGAGTTGCTCAAGATCTCCGGCATCGGCCCGCGCCTGGCCCTGGCCATTCTGTCCGGGGTCAGCAGCGATGATTTCGCCCTGATGGTCGAGGCCGGTGATACCGGCGCCCTGACCCGACTGCCCGGCATCGGCAAGAAGACCGCCGAGCGCTTGATCCTGGAAATGCGTGGAAAATTGCCTGAAAGCGGGCAGGGCGAGAAGGTGTCCGGGTCGGCCGACCCGGCCGCGGAGGCGCGTGCCGCGCTGACCGCGCTGGGTTATTCCTCGGCCGAGGCCCTCAAGATGGTGCGCGCCGTGGCCGACCAGGACCAGCCTTCCGAGGCACTGATCCGGGCCGCCCTCAAACAGAAGATGCAGGGCTAGCCTATGGAAGAGTCCCGCCTGATCGATCCCGAAACCGGCCCCGAGGAAGTACGCATCGAGGAAAGCCTGCGTCCGTCCCGCCTGAGCGAATATGTCGGCCAGGCGACCATGAAGGAACGCCTGTCGATCTACCTGGAGTCGGCCCGGGCGCGCCATGAGGCGCTCGATCATGTACTGATTTTCGGCCCGCCGGGGCTGGGCAAAACCACTCTGGCTAATGTGATTGCGGCCGAAATGGGCACCAATCTGCGCCAGACCTCCGGTCCGGTGCTCGAGCGCGCCGGCGACCTGGCCGCCATGCTGACCAACCTGGAACCGGGCGATGTGCTGTTCATCGACGAAATCCATCGCTTGAGTCCGGTGGTCGAGGAGGTGCTCTACCCGGCCATGGAGGACTACCGCATCGATATCATCATCGGCGAGGGTCCGGCGGCACGCTCCATTCAGCTTGACCTGCCGCGCTTTACCCTGGTCGGGGCCACCACCCGGGCCGGACTGCTGACTTCGCCGTTGCGCGACCGCTTCGGGATTGTCGAGCGTCTGGAGTTCTACTCGCCCGAAGAATTGGGCCGCATCATCACCCGCTCGGCCGGCATTCTGGAGATCGAGGCCGATTCGGCCGGCGCCGTCGAAATCGCCCGGCGCTCGCGTGGTACGCCGCGCATTGCCAATCGCCTGCTCAGGCGAGTGCGGGATTTTGCCCAGGTGCGCGCCGATGGCCGCATCGATGCTGAGGTCGCCGGCCAGGCCCTGGAAATGATGCAGGTCGACAAGCGCGGTTTCGATACCATGGACCGGCGGCTTCTGAAAGTGCTGATCGAGCATTTCAGTGGTGGGCCGGTCGGGGTGGAAAGCCTGGCTGCTTCGCTGTCTGAAGAGCGCGGCACCATCGAGGATGTGATCGAGCCGTTTCTTATTCAGGAAGGCTACCTGCTGCGCACCGCGCGCGGCCGCATGGCCACTGCCCGCACCTGGCGGCATTTCGGCTTGCAACCGCCGGATGCCGGCGGTGTCGGTGATCTGTTTTCCGGCGCTGAAAAAGATCCCTGATCGCTTCAAACACGCTTCATGATTCGGAAAAGTCAATGCGCTACCGTGTCTACTGGGAAGATACCGATGCCGGCGGGGTGGTTTACCACGCTCGCTATCTGCATTTTTTCGAGCGCGCCCGCTCGGACTGGCTGCTGAACCTGGGCTTTCCGCAGGTCGAATTGCGCAACCGCGCCAATCGACTGTTCGCGGTCAGCCGCATGGACACGCATTTTGTCTCCCCGGCGCGCCTGGAAGATGAACTCGAAGTCTCGGTTGCCGTCGAAGCACTTCGGGCTGCATCGGTGCACTTCGGTCAGGCCATGCACCGGGTCAGCGATGGTCGACTGCTGGCCACGGCCCAGGTGCGCGCGGTCTGTCTGAAGGCCGATGACTTTCGTCCCGCCCGAGCGCCGGCGGAGCTGGTCGAGGCGATCAAGGAATATCAACAGGAACAGGGTCAATGAATTCAACCGAACTGCAAGTCTGGGAACTGATCATGGACGCCAGCCTGCTGGTGCAGGGCGTCATGCTGTTGCTGGTGCTGGCCTCGATCACCTCCTGGATGGTGATTTTCCGGCGTCGCCAGATCATCAATCGGGCCGAAAAGCGAGCGCGCGAGTTCGAAGAGAAATTCTGGTCCGGCGCCGACCTGAACAATCTCTATGACAAGGTCGCCGGCAATCGCGCCGTGCGCGAGGGTATCGAAGCCATCTTCGAATCCGGATTCCGCGAATTCGCGCGCCTGCGCGAGGAACGTCATCTCCACCCCGACACCTTGACCAATGGCGCCCAGCGGGCCATGCGCGTGGCCCTGACCCGTGAAATGGAAAGACTGGAAACGCACCTGAGCTACCTGGCGACAGTCGGATCGGTCAGTCCGTATGTCGGCCTGTTCGGTACGGTCTGGGGCATCATGAACTCGTTTCGCGGGCTGGCCGGCGCCCACCAGGCCACCATCGCCATGGTCGCCCCGGGGATTTCCGAGGCGCTGATCGCAACTGCAATGGGACTGTTTGCCGCCATTCCGGCGGTAATCGCCTTCAACAAGTTTTCCAGTCAGGTGGACCGGCTGGAGATGCGCTATGACAACTTCAAGGAAGAGTTCGCCGCCATCCTGCATCGCCAGGCCCGGCGGCTGGCGGAGAAGAGCTGACCATGGCCGAGGAATATGTCCGGCGCCGGCGTCGGCGCATGTCGGAAATCAACGTCGTGCCGTATATCGACGTCATGCTGGTGCTGCTGGTGATCTTCATGATCACCGCGCCCCTGATGAACCTGGGCGTGGAGATCGAGCTGCCGACCGGCGATGCCGAACCGATGAGCGAAACCGGGGATCCCCTGATGGTCACCGTCACGCGCACCGGCGAGTTCTACCTCGATACCGGTGATCAGCCGGAACTGATGGATGGCGAAACGCTGGTGACCACCATCGCCGCCATCGCCCAGCGCAACCCGGATCTGCAGGTGCTGGTCGGCGGTGACCGCGATGCCGCCTACCAGCACATCTATGCCGCCATGGTTTACCTGCAGCGTGCCGGAGTGCCATCGGTTGGACTGGTCGGTGACCCGGAAGATGATCGCTGAGCCATCGCGGCCGTGTCATTGTCGATAAAAACATGATCTCGGCCGAGCGCAAGCAGACGATCAAGGACCAGGCGGTGGCCTTCGGGCTGGCGATTGCCGTTCATCTTGGTTTTTTGTTGATCCTGATTGCCGGCAGCTGGAGCTGGCAGCCGTTCGAGCATCAGACGCCGCCGGTCCAGGTGACCCTGGTCGATATGGCGCCGGCGGTCGAGCAGCGCCGTGCCGAGGAAGAGGCCGAGCAGGAGCGCCGGCGTGAAGTTGAACGAGAGCGTGAACGCCAGGCCGAACTGGAACGACAGCGCGAAGAGGAACAGCGCCGACAGGAAGAACAGCGTCGCCAGGAAGAACAGCGTCGCCAGGAAGAACAACGGGAAGAGCAACGCCGCCAGGAAGAGCGTGAGCGGCGCGAACGCGAGCTCGAACAACAACGCGCCGAGGCCGCCGAGCGTGAACGCCGCGAGGCCGAATTGCGCCAGCGCCGCGAAGAGCAGCAACGGGCCGAGGAAGAACGGCGCCGACAGGAACAGGAACGACTGCGTGAACTGGCTGAATTGCGTGAGCGTCGCGAGGAAGCCCGCCGCCAGCGCGAGGAAGAAGAGCGCCGCATGGCCGAACTGGACGAACGGCGTGCTGCCGAGCAGGCCGAGCGCGAGGCCGCCGAGGAAGCCGAACGCCTGCGCCTGGCGCGTGAACAGGCCGAGGCCGAGGCGCGCCGGGCCATCCTGCGCGAGGAATATGTCGAAACCATCCGCGAGCTGGTCCGGCGCAACTGGAACCGGCCGCCGACCACCCAGCCCGGGGTCATGTGCCGGGTCCGGGTGGTTCAGATCCCCGGTGGGGAAATAATCGCCGCGGAAATTGTCCGACCATGCAATGCCGACCAGGCCACCCGCCGTTCGATCACCGCGGCGGTCATGCGGGTGGGTGAACTGCCTTATCGAGGATACGAGAGTGTATTTGCCAGAGAAATCGATTTTGACTTCCGTTACGAAGGTTAGGGTTTTCGCCATCCTGGCGCTTTTGCTGCTCTGGCCGGCCCTGGCCAGCGCCCAGTTGCGCATCGAGATTGTCGACGGTGTGGAAGGGGCCATGCCGATTGCCGTGGCGCCGTTTGCCTGGGACTCCCAGACCCCGGCCCCGGACGTTCGCGTGGACGAGATCATCAGCGCCAACCTGCGCCGTTCCGGACTGTTCGATCCCATGGATGCCGAGCAGATGATCGACCAACCGACCCGTCCACCCGAGGTGCGTTTCGGCACCTGGCGGATGTTGCGCGTGGACCACCTGGTCATTGGCCGGGTCAGTGACGGTCCGGATGGCTGGGGGCACGAAATCGAATATCACCTGCTGGATGTGCATACCGGCCGAATCCTGCTGTCCCAGGCGGTTGGCGTTTCGCCGGGCGATCTGCGCTTCGGCGCCCACCGGGTCTCGGATGCCGTCTACGAAGCCCTGATCGGCACTCCGGGCGCCTTCGCCACCCGAATCGCCTACGTGGTGGTTCAGAATCTCGGCGAAGAGGACGAGTACTTCGAGCTGGTGGTGGCCGATGCCGATGGTCACAATCCGCAGCCCGTGGTGCGCAATACCCAGCCCATTCTCTCGCCGTCGTGGTCACCGGACGGTTCCCGGCTGGCCTACGTCTCGTTTGCCACCGGGCGCTCCAACATCATCATCCAGGACATTTATACCGGCCAGAATCACGTGATCAGCGAGGCGCGGGGCATCAACGGCGCGCCGGCCTGGTCGCCGGATGGCGAGCAACTGGCGGTCAGTCTGTCGCGCGGCGGCAGTCCGGACATCTGGCTGATCGATGCCGAGGGCCAGCGTCAGCCGCGCCAGTTGACCCACCACTGGTCGATCAATACCGAACCGGCTTTTTCGCCGGACGGTCGTTCCATTTACTTCACCTCGGACCGCGCCGGCCGGCCGCAGGTCTACCGCATGGATGCCGACGGCGAAAACATCAAACGCATCACGCATGAGGGTCGCTACAACTCGCGACCGTCACTGGCCGACGACGATCGCTACCTTGCCGTGGTCCACAGCGATGGTGACAATGATTTTCGAATCGCAATCCATGATCGCGAAACGGAACGTTTGCGTGTATTATCGGACGGCCGGCTGGATGAGTCGCCCAGCTTCGCCCCGAATGGCAGCATGATTCTCTACGCTGCCCGCCACGAAGGTCGGGGTGTGCTGGCTGCGGTATCGGCTGATGGTCGGATCCGGCAGCGGCTCGTCGTAAGTGAAGGCGATGTTCGGGAGCCGGCCTGGTCGCCTATCATCCGATAAATCTGCCCCCTACAATCTGGATAACCTGACTCGATCGGGAGGAATAATGAAAATTGCAATGCGTTTCCTGGCCCTTGTTCTTCTGGCTGCGCTGGTCGCGGCTTGTGCAAGGGAAGTCACACCGGAGCCGGACCGGCCGGAGCCGACCCCGCCGCCGGACCGTGAACGTCCGGTCGAGACGGATCGTATCGATCCGCGCGACTTCACCGATGTTCGCAATCTCGACAACCCCGACAGCCTGCTCAACCAGCGCGTCATCTACTTTGAATTCGACCGCTCCAATGTGCGTTCCGAGTTCCGTCCGATCATCGAGGCGCATGCCGAATACCTGCAGGCCAACTCCAGCGCCCGCGTCATTCTGGAAGGCCACACGGACGAGCGCGGATCGCGCGAGTACAACCTGGGCCTGGGTGAGCGTCGCGGCAATTCCGTCCAGGAGTTGCTGGGTGCACATGGCGTCTCGTCTGGCCAGATCGAAGTGGTCAGCTATGGCGAGGAGCGTCCGGTTTGCCGTGCCAGCGATGAAGATTGCTGGGAACGTAACCGGCGCACGGAGATCGTCTACACCGCACGCTGATGATGTTGATCCGGAACAAATCGTTGTGGTCCATGGTGGTGGCGGCCGGTTTTCTGGCCGCCACACCCGTGCCGAGTCATGCCCAGGACTCCAGCATGCTGGTCTACCAGGTCCAGGAGCTGCTCGAGGAGGTCCGCGAGCTGCGTGGCCTGGTTGAGTCGCAGCAGCGCGAGATTGAAAACCTGCGACGCCGACAGCGTGACCAGTACCTGGATCTCGATCAGCGTCTGCAGCAGTTGGGACGTTCACCGGCCGCTGTCGAGCAAGCACCTGCAGATGACGCCGAAGAACTGGCCGAACAGGTTCAGCCGATCTCGCCGCCACCGGCTGAATTGCCGCGCGCCGAAGAGGCGCCCGAGGTGCGTGCGCCGATCGAAACCCGGCCGGAAATCGCCACCCTTCCGGCGCCTGTCGAAGGTGGCCCGCGTGATCTGGGCACGCCATCCGAGGAAGAACAGGACCTTTACGACCGGGCGTTCCGGGCGCTGCGAGAAACCCGCTATGCGGATGCCGCTGAAGGGTTCTCGGAATTCATCGACGAGTATCCGAACTCGGCCTATGCGCCCAATGCCATGTACTGGCTGGCCGAATCGTATTACGTGACCCGCGATTTCGAAACGGCGCTGCGCTTTTTCAACCAGTTGCTCGATCGTTATCCGGATAGCAACAAGCAAGGCGATGCCCTGCTCAAGATCGGTTTCAGCCATTACGAGAAACGCCAATGGAATGAGGCCCGTGCCGCGCTCGAGCAAGTGCGTGCAGAGTTCCCCGAAACCACGCTTTCGCGCCTGGCCGAAAGCCGACTGCGCGACATGCGGCTGGCGGGGCATTACTAAAGTCAAGGGTTCAGGAAGCATCTCTTGAATCATGGCTGAAATGTCTGATCGGCAATCATCTTTAGCGACGGCCTCGGTCGAGACTCGGCTGAAAATCACCGAGATCTTCACTTCCATCCAGGGCGAGTCGGAATTGAGCGGCTGGCCGACGGTGTTCGTGCGCCTGACCGGTTGTCCATTGCGCTGTCGCTGGTGTGATACGCCGTATTCATTCCACGGTGGGCAGTGGAAATCCTTTGACGAGATCCTGGCCGAGATCGATGCATCCGGTGTACGGCATGTCTGCGTGACCGGCGGAGAGCCGCTGGCGCAAAAGCGCTGCATTCCGTTCCTGGAACGCTTGTGCGATGCCAGCTACATCGTCTCGCTTGAGACAAGCGGCGCCATCGCCGTGGATCAGGTCGATCAGCGCGTGATCAAGGTGGTCGATTTCAAGGCGCCCGGTTCCGGCGAGGCCGAACGCAACCTGTGGGACATCCTCGATCATCTCCTGGCCCATGACCAGATCAAGTTCGTGCTGGCCGATCGCGCCGATTTCGACTGGGCCATTGAACAGGTCCGAACCCGCCAACTCGATCGCTGGACCGTCCTGTTCTCCCCGGTCTGGAACGAACTCCACCCCCGCGACCTGGCCGACTGGATCGTGGCCGCCGCCGCCCCGGTCAAACTCCAGGTCCAACTCCACAAGTATCTGTGGGGTGAAGAGAAAGGGCGGTGAAAGGTGAAAGGTGAACCAGAATCCCCCATCCCTTAAAATCCCCCCAAACCCAACCGAAGCCGCTCCCCCATGCGCATCAACACAGTAGTCTTCCCCGTCGCCGGCCTCGGCACCCGCTTTCTTCCAGCCACCAAGGTCATCCCGAAGGAAATGCTGCCGGTGGTCGACAAGCCGCTGATTCAATACGCCGTCGAGGAAGCGCTGGCGGCCGGGGCGAAGAAGCTGGTGTTTGTCACCGGACGGACCAAGGCGGCCATCGCCGATCATTTCGACATGGCCTATGAACTGGAAACCGAGCTGGAAAAGCGCGGCAAGCAGGAGTTGCTGGAACTGGTCGAAAACATCCTGCCCGACGGTGTGGAGTGTGTCTACGTGCGCCAGCGCCAGGCCCTGGGGCTGGGGCACGCCGTGTTGTGTGCGGCCCCGGTCGTCGATGATGATTTTTTCGGCATCATTCTGCCCGATGATCTGATCGATCACCCGGCCAGCCCGGCCCTTGTTCAACTGGCCGAGCATGGCGCCCGGATCGGTGGTTCGGTGATCAGCGTTCGCGAGGTGGCGATGGAACAGACCGCATCCTATGGCGTGGTCGAGGTGGATGGCTTCGAGGATCGCAGTGGGCGTTTGCAGGGTATCGTCGAAAAACCGGACCCGGCCGATGCGCCCTCCAACCTGGCCGTGGTCGGGCGCTACCTGCTCAGCCAGCGGATCTTCGAGCTGCTGCGCTCGACCCGTCCCGACCACCGCGGGGAAATCCAGATTACCGATGCGATTGCCGAGTTGTTGCGGGTCGAACGGGTCGATGCCCTGCGTTTCGTCGGACGCCACTATGACTGCGGGTCCAAGCTCGGCTTTCTGCAGGCCACCGTCGCACTGGGCCGTCGCCATGCCGAGGTCGGAGCGGCATTCGACGCCTGGCTTCAGGCAGAGACTCCCTAGAGTGAATTTACGATAAACTGGCAGGTTGAATCTCCAAGGAACAACCTTGAAATGAATCTGAGCAAGTTGCTGGTCGAGGTCCGCTCGGCCGTGTCCGAGGCGGGAGCCGAGATTCTCGCCATCTACTCCAAACCGTCGAAATTCGAAACCGAACAGAAAGCGGATGACAGCCCTTTGACGCAGGCCGATCTTGCGGCCAATCGCTTGCTGGTGGGTCGACTCAAGGAGTTGACGCCGGCGGTCCCCATATTGTCCGAGGAATCGAAGCAGGCGCCATGGTCGGAAAGACGGCACTGGAAGGAATGCTGGGTGGTCGACCCGCTCGACGGCACCAAGGAATTCCTCAAGCGCAACGACGAGTTCACCGTCAATGTCGCCCTGGTGCGCGACCACAAGCCCATCCTGGGCGTGGTTTATGCGCCGGCATTGCAGCGCTGGTATTACGCCAGTCGTGACGATGGCGCGTGGCGCCAGGATGGCCAGAAAACGCCGACCAAGATTACGGTACGCGAGAAGGTGGCCGACCGGCCCTGGCAGGTGGTCGGCAGCCGCTCGCACAACACGCCGGAGGTCGATGCCTTCATCGAAAAACTGGGCGAGGCCGAGATGCTGGCCATGGGCAGCTCGCTGAAACTGTGCCTGGTTGCCGATGGTTCGGCCGATCTGTATCCGCGGCTGGGTCCGACCAGCGAATGGGACACCTGCGCCGCCCAGGCAGTGGTCGAACAGGCCGGCGGCCATGTCCTCGATGCCGAAACCGGCAAGCCGCTGACCTACAACGCCCGCGAGTCCATACTCAACCCGCACTTCATCGTCTGCGCCAAGCCCGACCCTGCCTGGTTCCCAGAGGCCTGACCACACTACGCCCAATACCGAAACAAGTGCGGTTCGTGTCGATTTCGGAATTTTCCACGGGTGCCGGGGGTTGACGGGTTTTGTAGGTCGGGGTTACATCCCCGACGGACAACGCTGAATCAACCCCCACCGGGTACTCATCGTCCTGCCGCCCGGAAGGTCAGAGTAAGAGACTGACCTCAGATCAGCTGCGGACTTGCTCCAGAAACCGCTTCAGCCAGGCAAAGCGAACGTGTTCCTGTTCCAGGCGCAAGCACGGCGCCAGCACATCATCCCGCAGGGTCTGGTAGAGCGCTTGTTCAGGTTCTTCAAGGCGTTTCAATTCGCCGCGAAAACGCTGATCTTCGGGTTCCCGACCCCATAACTCGCGATGGGCATCCAGCGTGGCGCGGTCCATCAGAAACGAACGCACCCCGGACAGATGATGGCGCAGGCGATTGAGAATGGCGAAACCGTGGGTGTCGATGTCGCCCCAGTACCAGCAACGTGCCTGATTCAGCCACTCGATACCGGCCAGACGTTCGAGACCATACCCCAGACCGAACACGACAATGGCGCGCGGATGGGCCGGAAAGGCCAGGCCGTTGATCTCGTTTTCGGTGATGAAGACTTCGCTGACCGGCCAATCCAGCCCGGCAAACTCCTCGGCCGGCACGGATAAATCAGTCAGACCTTCAAGCGCCAGCTCCGGGTCGAGAATGCGAAAGCGCACCAGCACCGGACGGCTGGCCAGACCATAGCGACGGTTGAAGCCGCGCACCCCGCCGGCCGAGCGGTCGATCGCTTCTTCCGGCAGCACCGCATCCAGCAACTGGCCAACCAGTCCACGCCGGGCGTGAATGAACTTGGTGTCTACGCCCGGGATATCGAGCTGGCGCAGGTACACACCGGGTCGGGGATGGTCGCGGAAATGTCGCAGAATGGCCAGCAGTCGCGGCCACTCATCCGCACGCTTCAAAGCCTCCATCGGGCGACGCGCCAGCCAGTCGCCAAGTGTCGGAAATTCGGCTAGCAGCTCGGCGGCCAGTTGATCGAACTGGCGCGCCTGGGCCGTCTTGCCGATCAGGCGAAGGGCATCCTCGGCGCTGGGTACGATGATGGCCTTGGGCAGGTCATTGCGGCCGCGGGTGCGGTGGTTGATAGTGCGCCACTCGATGTCATACCCGTGCCCGCGCTTGTCGCGCGAGTGTTCGATCAGCGCCCCGACCCAGTCGCGAACGGCATCGAAGCGTTCGGTGAGATCACGCGAAGTGGCCTTCTTCAGCCGCAGTTGCAGCGGAAACAACGACTCCCGCTCCTCCAGCCGCTCGGCCAGCAGGCGACCCGAGTCCCAGTGCTTGCGCAACTGGTCAACCAGATCCTTCGGTCGCGTCCATGGCTTGTCATTCATCCTGCCGATCCATCCCGATCTCTGGCCCGACAGGTTACAAGAAATTCCCTGTGCGACGCGTTGCAGGCCCCTTTGAGTTGATGATACGATGATGTAATCAATGATTGCACTTTTTGGAGACTGGCTGTGGGCAGCATCACCATTCGACGATTGGATGACGACCTGAAGGAACGTCTGCGTCAACGCGCGGCCCGACACGGTCGGTCAATGGAAGACGAGGTTCGTGAAGTGCTGCGCATCACGCTGGCCGCGGAAGCCGGTGAGCCCGACAACCTGGCCAAGCGTATACAGGCCCGTTTCGGTGCGTTGGGTGGCGTGGAACTCGATCTTCCCAAGCGAGAATCGACTCGCGAACCGCCCGCATTCTAATTGCTCGACGCCCCCGTGCTGGTCCTCGACACCAACGTCATTTCTGAACTGATGCGTCCCAAACCCGATCCTTCGGTGGTGGCCTGGGTTGGCGCACAACCGGGCGGCAGCTTGTTCACGACGACGGTCACCGAGGCCGAACTGCGATATGGCCTGGCCTTACTGTCCGCAGGCACGCGCCGCAAGCGCTTGATTGAGGCCTTCGACCGCATGATGGCCGAGGACTTTGCCCAACGCATTCTGTCGTTCGACCGCCACGCCGCCCGCGCCTATGCGGAAATCGTGGCTGGCCGTCGCCAGTCCGGTCGCCCAATCGCCCAATTTGATGCCCAGATCGCGGCAATCGCCCGCTCTCGCGACGCCAGCGTGGTCACCCGCAACGAACGCGATTTTTCCGACTGCGGCATCGAAGTGACCAACCCTTGGCCGCACTGATACTTGCCCCCAGATTCCTGACCCCTTGAACCTTGAGCCTTTCCCGGAAACCGGAAACCGGAAACCGTAAACCGTAACCCGCCTACGACGTCTTCCGCGCCGCCACCTCTGCCCGATACTCCTCGATCGAAAGATTGCGCAACATCGATTGCATGCCGTCGGGGTTGTGGACAAAGCCGACGCTGGCCACGAAGGGTTCGATGATATGGATCTTCTGCAGCGGCGTGACGATGAGCAGCTGCAGGTTGAGGCGGCCGAACAGCCTGAGGCCGTAACGGGCCGATTCATCCGAGCCGCGGCCGAACGCCTCGTCGATGACCACGAAGCGGAACGAGCGTGACCGTTTCTCGCCCCATTCCAGGCCAAACTGGTAGGCCAGGCTGGCGGCCAGCACGGTGTAGGCCAGTTTTTCCTTCTGGCCGCCGGACTTGCCGCCGGAATCGGCGTAGTGCTCGTGTTCGCGGTCGTCCTCGCGCCAGCGCTCGGAGGCTGAGAACACGAACCAGTTGCGCACGTCGGTGACCTTGCGCGTCCAGCGCCGGTCGAGCTCGGCGCTGCCTTCACGACCGCGAAAACGATCGATGATGTCGCGAACCTGCAAGAACTTCTGCTCGGAGTACTGGGCATCATCAGAGCCGGTGATCGCGCCCTCGGTGCAGGCGCGCAGCTTGTGCTGGAACTCGCGAATGTCGGCATCCACCGCGGTTTCGGCCATCAGGCGGATGTAGCGGCCCTTCTCGTAGTCGATCTCGTGCAGCGAACGGTTGATGATCTCGATGCGCTCGCGGATCTGCTCGCGCTCGCGATGCAAAAGCGCCTGAAAGGCGGCAATCTCGCGGATGGTGTTCTCGTTGAGCAACTCCTTGAAGCGCTTTTCGAAGCGCGGCAGGTCGTCACCTTTGAGGCCATCAAGCAGGCGGCGGTACTCGTCGGCGGCATCAACGCTGACATCGGCCTCGCGTGCTTCCTGCGGCCAGCGGTGATGGAACTGCTGCATGGCCTGGATGATGCGGTCGTTGAGCCGCCGGATGGCCTTGTCCTCGGTATCGATGCGTGCGGTCAGCCAGGCGCGGAACTCGCGCTGGCGGGCATCGATGCCGTTGAGGTTGATCGGCTGGTCTTCGAGTGCCGATTCGCGCAGTTCGGCCAGCAGGGCGAACCACTGTTCGCGCGCGGCCTCGTCCAGCTCACCGATCAGGTGCTCGGCCTCTTCCCGGGCCTCGCGCGCATTGCGGATGCGTTCTTCGGCGGTGGAGAGCTGGGCCTGGCGTTGTTCCAGTTCGGCCTCGGTCTCATCGCTGGCCTGCTCGAGTTCATCGAGCCGGGCGCGCAGGGTTTTGAGCACATCCGACTCGTCGCGCAGGTCGCGTTCTTCGGTTTCCAGCTCGGTGAGGCGGGCAGCCACTTCCTGCCAGTTCAGGCGCTGAAAATCCTCGAACATGTCCAGGCGGCTGATATCGCCCAGGCGGGCAGCCAAGTCCTTCAGTTCCGCGTCCAGCCCGGCGATGCGATCGGCCACGGCCTGGATGCGCTTTTCGAGCCGATCGCGTTGTTCGGCCAGGGCGCGGATCTTGTTCTCGTTGCTCCAGCCCAGCACGAAGCGAGTGCGATCGTCGATGGCGTGACGGTCATCTTTTTCGTGGCGCACGCCGCCGGTCTTGATCTGACCCGCACGGGTGATCGCCCGGGTTTCGCGCCGGAAGCGGTCCATGTCGGTACAGCAGACATGGTCGAAACGGCGGGTCAGTTCATGCTCCAGCCAGGCGTAATGGGCGCTGTCGGTCCGTATTGCGAGTTTGCGGCTCAGCGCTTCGGAGCGGGCGCGCTCGGGACTGGCGCTGCTGGCCTCGCGCACGCGGTAGTAGACCAGCCGGCCCTTCAGGCGGGTGGTATCGACCCAATCGGCCACGGCCCGGTAGTGCTCGTCGGGGACCAGCAGCGACAGGGCGAAATTGTGCAGCAGGCGCTCGATGGCGCCTTCCCAGTCGCGTTCGTCGTCTCGTACCTGGATCAGCTCGCCGGCAAAGGGCAGGTCTTCGCTCACCAGATTGAGTCCCTCGCAGAGCTTGTCGCGCAGCGCCAGCATGGCCGCCGGCAGGTTGGAGCGGCGTGCTTTCAGTGAGGTCAGTTCGGCGTCGATCTCTTCGTGTTCGCCGCGCAGCTCCTTCATGTTCACGAACTGGTCGGTGCGCTCGTTCTGAAGTTCGGCCTGGTGCGATTCGGTCTGCTCGCGCAGCTTGTCCAGAGAGGCGCGATTGTCACGAAATACATCGGCATCGCGGGCATCGGGCAGGTCGACGGCCGCGGCCAGTTCGCGGTATCGTTCCCCTTCCCGGCGACGTTTGGCCTTTTTGGCCTGACGGCGCTCGATCTCGGCGCGGACCTGTTCAAGGCGATCACCGCCGTTTTCGGCGATGGCCTGGCGCAGCTCGTCTCGCTGGCGGCGCTGGTCGCCGCGGCTGCGCTTGAGGCCATCGATCCGCTCGCTCAGGCGTGCCCTTTCGCCGTCGAGGTCGGCCAGACGCTTGTCCAGCAATTCGATCTTGAGACTGGCAAACCACGGTGTCAGCACCTCCCGACAACCCCGCAGTTCGGTGACCTGACGGCTGCGTTCGGCATGGTCATCGGCATCGGCGATCATCGGGGTGAGTGCTTCGATCTGTTCGCGCGCCTTGAGCACGGCCTCGTGGGCCCGGTTGAGATCGTCGAAATGCCGGATCAGCTCGTCGATGCGCTGGCTGGTATCGGCGGCCTGCAGCATGTGCTCGCGCACGA
>SLKT01000075.1 GCA_007134485.1 Wenzhouxiangella sp.
CCGCCGTCTGCGACAAATCGTTGAGCCACGGCGAATCCCAGACCGGAAACCCCACCGGTGATGATTGCTCTTACTTCATTCGATTGCATTCTGTAAAATCCTTCTCGACTTGGAAAACCTTTGAAACGCAAAACATTCGACTTCGTGCCCGCGCTTGGTCAGCTCATGTTTCAGGTATATCTGATATGCAGACTCCAGTAATCCTGGGCCCCGTTCTCGGTGAACCTGTATCATCGCATCGACAGCATCGGTCGCCACCGCTTCAATAGCCTCCCTCTTAAATTGCATCCTCTTCTTCGCGTCTTTGCGCTTCCAAGGTTTTCAGTTCAATTTCGTTTGAGTATAGCTTGGCCGGTGCGGGAGCGTGGGCGGCCGAGTTCGCCGGCGATCCAGTCGCCGACTCGCGCCAGGTTAGTCAGATCAATGCCGGTTTCCATGCCCATGCCTTCGAGCATGTAAACGACATCCTCGGTGGCCACGTTGCCGGTCGCACCACGTGCATAGGGACATCCGCCCAGGCCGGCGACCGAGCTGTCGACCACGCGTACGCCAATGTCCAGGCAGGCGGCAATGTTGGCCAGCGCCTGGCCGTAGGTGTCGTGAAAGTGCACGGCCAGCTGATCGACGGGGATGGATTCGGCCACTGCGGTGACCACGGTTCGAGCCTGGTTGGGGGTGCCCACTCCGATTGTGTCGCCAAGTGAAACCTCGACGCAGCCGGCCTCGAACAAGGCTTCGGCCACGCGCACCACGTCACTGACCGGGACCTTGCCCTGGTACGGACAACCGAGCACCGTCGAGACATAACCACGCACTCGCACACCATCATCTCGGGCGCGCTTGAGCACCGGCGCGAAACGGCGCAGAGATTGCTCGATCGTGCAGTTGATGTTGCGCTGATTGAAGGCCTCGGAGGCCGCCGTGAATACCGCGATCTCGTCGACATCCACGGCCCGCGCACGGTCATAACCGCGTTCGTTGGGCACCAGGGCCGGGTAGTGCACGTCGGGCTTTCGCTCGAGTGCGCGCATGACCTCTTCGGCGTCTGCCAGTTGCGGAATGGCGCGATCACTGACAAAACTGGTCGATTCCACCACGTTCAGACCGGTTTCGGCCAGCCGGTGAATCAGCTCCAGCTTGACCGAGGTCGGAATCGTATAGGGCTCGTTCTGCAGACCGTCGCGCGGCCCGACCTCGACGACCTTGACCCGGTTTCCGCGCACGCCGGCCCGATCAATCGAGTTCAATGGCCAGCGCGGTGGCTTCACCGCCGCCGATACACAACGAGGCCACGCCGCGCTTGAGACCGCGATTGGCCAGGGCATGGATCAGGGTGACCACGATACGTGCACCGCTGGCGCCGATCGGGTGGCCCAGCGCACAGGCCCCGCCATTGACGTTGACCTTTTCATGATCCAGGCCCAGGTCTTTCATGGCAGCCATGGTGACCACGGCAAAGGCCTCGTTGATCTCGAACAAATCGACATCGGCAACGCTCCAACCGGCCTTGTCCAGGACCTTCTGCATGGCCCCCACCGGCGCGGTGGTAAACCATTCCGGCTCCTGGGAGTGGGTGGCATGGGCAATGATGCGCGCCAGGGGTTTGATACCGCGTTGCTCGGCCTGACCAGCCTTCATCAGCACCACGGCCGCGGCGCCGTCGGAAATCTTCGAGGAACTGGCCGCCGTGATCGTGCCGTCCTTGGCAAAGGCCGGACGCAGCGAGGGCATTTTCTCGATATTGCAGCGCGGCGGTTCCTCGTCGCCGGTGATCTGCTCTTCGCCCTTGCGTGACTTGACGGTCACCGCGGCGATCTCGGCTTCAAATGCGCCATTTTCAAGCGCGGCCAGGGCACGTTCGAC
Organism: Wenzhouxiangella sp.; assembly: GCA_007134485.1. GTDB lineage: Bacteria > Pseudomonadota > Gammaproteobacteria > Xanthomonadales > Wenzhouxiangellaceae > Wenzhouxiangella. Next base: position 1,864 of record SLKT01000075.1, read on the forward strand.
CGAGGCTTTCGAAAATGCATCCTGGGCGTCGCGGCTGAACCCATACTTGGCCGCGCACTGCTCGCCGAACGGTCCCATGAGCTGGCCGTCGTAAGGATTCTGAAGGCCATCGAAAAACATGTGATCCAGGCTCTGGACATGACCCATGCGCAGCCCGCGATCGATCAGGTAGGGCGCGTTGGTCATCGACTCCATGCCGCCGGCAACCACGATTTCCGATGAGCCGGCCAGAAGGGCGTCATGGCCCTGGATGATGGCCTTCATGCCCGAGCCGCAGACCTTGTTGATGGTCGTGCAACCGGTGCTGACCGGAAGTCCGGCGCCCAGCGTGGCCTGACGTGCCGGAGCCTGGCCGGTGCCGGCCGGCAGCACACAGCCCATGATGACTTCGCTGATGTCCTCACCCGCCACCTTGGCGTCATCGACGGCGGCTGAGATTGCCGCGGACCCTAGCTGGGGCGACTTGACTCGCGCAAACTGGCCCTGGAAAGAGCCGATGGCGGTGCGGCGGGCGGAGGCAATGACGATGGGGTCGGACATGACGGCGCTCTCGTGGGTTGGATGGACGCTCCATTATCGCAGAAGAGAAGGGGTGAAGGGGTCAGGCGAAATGCTCATCCAGGTAACGGTGAATTTCCTTTTCCACGGCCGGCTGGAGGTAGCTGAGGAGAAAACCCAGTCGGGCGCGGACGTGGACGACTTCCTCGTCGACATCGATTTCGCCATCCACGCCGAAGCGCTCGAAGACGATGGTATCGCCATCCCAGCCGTAGTCGATGTCGAACTTGTCGGCCAGGTCCTGAGCCAGATCATCGGCGATCTGCTGTGCTTCTTCCAGGCGCTTGCCGTGCTTTTTGCGGATATCGATGCTCATGACGAATTCAATTCGTGCTCCCTCTGGCCCAGGATCTTGTTCAAAGCGTGGTTCTGGGTGGCAACAGTACACTGGCCAGGATCATCCCGGTCGTCAGCGCCACCGCAATCATACCCGCAAGCATGGCGGTTTCAATGCCTGAAATCACGTCATCGCCAAGCAGGGTGGCCAGGCTGCGCAGGCCGATGCTTCCGGGAACCAGCAGAATCAGGCCGGGAAAATGCATGATGGATCCAGGTCGGCCGGTGAACTTGACGAACAGGTTTCCCGCAAGCCCCACCGCCAGGGCGCCGATGAATGCGCCCACGACCGGCGCATGCATCAGGACACCGAGACTGGCGCCGCCTGCGGCAATCACGCAGGCCAACAGCATCCAGATCCAGTCGCGTTTGTGGGCCTGGAACAGCAGCATCAGTCCGGCGGCAGCGAGCAGGAGTCCGATCGGAAGCAGCCAGGGCGGCCGCAGCGAGGCGGTGGTCAGATCGACCGGTCCGACAAAGTGCTGGCCGGCCATCCCGCCCATGATCAGGCCGAAAGTCAGCAAGGCGAAGACCATGCCGGCAAAAGCCAGGCGCGAGGCGCCCGAGACCAGGTGACCGGTGGCCAGTTCGCGGCAGGCGGTGGTCATGTCCATGCCGGGGAGCAATGCGATCATGCTGGCGATGATGGCCGGCATCAGCGCGGTATGCGGATCGAACCCACACCACAGGGTGCCTAGAAAAGTGATCAGCGCGGCGACCACCGGCGTGATCAGGCGTGATCGATCCAGCCGCTGGCTGAGCACTTGCACACTCAATCCGCAGATGGCGCCAAGCACAATGGCCAACAGGCTCTCGCGCCAGCCGCCCCCGATCAACGGCGCCACACCGGCGCCAATCGCGGCATAGGCCAGAACCTGTAACCAGGTACCATAGCGTGAAGATGCCTGGTCGATGGCTCGCACCCGCTGATCGGCTTCCTCGGGCTCGACCTTGCCGGTGGCCAGCTCATCCATAACCCGGGTGAGGTCTGCCAATTTGGACAGATTGGCGCTGCCGGGCTCGGATCGTGCCAGAAAGGTTTGCTGGCGCGAACCATCTCCCAGGGAGACGACCAACGCGGTAGGTGTCGAGAAGAACTCGGCCCTGAGGCCGAGCCGTTCGGCCATGATATGCATGGCCGATTCCAGCCGATGCGCCGGCGAGCCGACATGCAGCAGCGCCCGTCCAAGGTTCAGCACAAGCGCACCATAGCGACTCGACTCGTACGGCTGAGCTGTGGGGGAGGGATCTGGTTCATTGTGCATGGGTTGGGCCCGGAAATGGTTCAGGGGAAGTGTCTCACAGGGCGTCAGCTGCCTGGGGTGCATGGCCATTCTCAAGCCCCTATAATGGAACAATAGTTGGAAGGGATCCAAAGGGGTTGCATTGAGGAGCGCATGCGGGTTTGTCTGATTCTTGCCGGAGTACTGGCCTTGATGGTTCCGGATCCGGTCCATGCTGTTGTGGAGTTGCTTGAAGGGGTTCCGGCCCATCACCGATTCGAGCCTGATATTCAGGTTTTCCCACAGAATTTCGATATCGCCCGGGATGAGTCTGGGCTGGTGTACATCGCCAGTTACAGTGGGGTGCTGGTCTACGACGGTGAACGCTGGGAGTTGGTTGAAGTCGCCGGCGCGGGAGCAGCGCGTGTCGTCAAGCCCGACAATGAGGGGCGTGTTTATGTCGGGGGTATCGGTGCCCTGGGCTATATCGAGCATGATCAGGCGGGTATTCCGGTCTTTCACGATCTCACCGCACAAGCTGCGGAGTTGCTTGGCGAAGAGGAGGCCATCGGTGATGTCTGGCAGATCGAGCTGACACCTCATGCAGTATTTTTTGACGCCGGGCAGACTCTGTTTGCCTATCGTCCCGAACTCGATGAATTCGAGAACTGGCGAACCGAAGAACGGTTTGGTGGCATGGTGTTTCACGCGGGCCAGCTATGGATTCATCAGCGTGGCAAGGGTTTGAGTGTCCTGGACAATGATGGTGAGCTGGTCCTGATCAGCAGTGGCAGCGATCTTGACGAGTCAGTGGTCTGGTCGCTGACACCGCTGGATGAACAGACCTTGCTGATCCAGATGTCTGATGGTCGCTGGAAGCAGGTGGATGATTCGGGCGTTTCGATTCACAACACGCCAGAGGATTTTCCAGGCGCTAACCGGATTCTGGATATTCAACGTCTGTCGAATGATTCGCTGGTCATGGCCGGCAGCAGTGGCAACATTTACATTTACTGGCCTGGAGCGCATCGGTTTCGCAGTTTTCGTCTTGCCGGTGGGGCGGTCGTCGGACTGCATTGCACTCAAGGTCATGGCTTGCTGGCGGTGACCGATCTGGCCGCTTTCAGTGTGACCTGGCCGGCGGCGTGGACGGTGCTTGGCGAGGACACCGGCCTGATCGGTCAGGTCATGGATATCACTCAATGGAAAGACGATCTCGTTGTGTTGACTGATGTCGGAGTCTATCGGCTTGAAAGTGATGATTCCGGTCATGCCGGTCAACTTTCGATCGAAGACTGGACGCAGCTTGAATCATGGGACTGGCTCAGTCTTTCGGAAGAACGGGCGCTACTGGCGGACTCCTATCACGTGCTGGAACTGGATCGGCGCGAGGGTCGGGCCAGCAAGGCTGTTGATACTCGACTGGACCCGATCCGACTGTATGCCAGCCCGCACTACTCGAACCGGGTCTACGTGGGTCTGGCCGAAGGTCTGGCGGTTCTGCAGGAAGATGATGGCGACTGGGAGCTGCTGCTGAAGGATGACGAGCAGATGATTCGGGTGGTTGATGTCCTTGAACCGTCGCCGGGCGAATTGTGGTTGGCGACGCTGGGCTCGGGCTTATGGCGTGTGCAGTTGGACGAACAAGGGCGTTCAGTGCGAAGTCGGCAGGAGCTTGGCCCGGAGCAGGGATTGTTGTGGGACAGGCGGCCCGAAGTGGTATTCGGCCGAATCGGCGATGTGGGCGATGAAGAAGTCCACTGGCTGGTTGGAACCGATCTCGGTTTTTACCATTGGGTCGATGACCACTTTGCTGCATTCGATGATGATCTGGCGCCAGATGCCGAGCTTGTGGGCGACGTTCCCTTGCAAATCGAGCGTTCACCGGATGGGGGTCTGTGGGCCTGGAATCATCATCAGGTTCTGCGTCGTGAGTTTTCCGAAGATGCGAAGTGGCGTGTAAAGGATGTTGCACCGTTGCGGCGCGGTGGCATTTCGTCGGCCTGGTTCGGATCTGACGGCTCGGCCCTTTTCGGGGCCAGCAGCTCCATCATGATGTTCAATCCCGGCGAAGCTGAGACAGTAGTCGATTCTCCCGACTCACCGTTCGAGATCGTGATACGCAGGGTCAGTCGCGTGGTGACGGGCGAGGAGCCAGAACCCTTGTCATTGGATCCGGAAGCGAAACATCGCTTCGCACAGGAAGAGTTCGGCATGCGTTTCGAATTTACCGTGCCTGATCTGAATGCTCCCGACGAAGTGGTCTACCAGGAGCGCCTGGTCGGGCTGGAAGGAGAGTTCGTGCCCTGGTCATCGACGGCTCGGGTGACCTACTTCAATCTGGATCCCGGATCCTATCGGTTCAAGGTGCGTGGTCGTGATTCGACTGGCCATGTCAGCGAAGCGCAACCGTTTGATTTCGTCATCCTCCCGCCTTGGTACAGAACGACCTGGGCGATAACAATATGGGTGTTCCTGGTCCTGACAGCGGTCATGCTGCTTGTTGCCGGGATCGTGCGCTGGAGGGTTGCTCGCCTGGCCGCCGACAAGCAGCGCCTGGAACAGGAAGTCGACAAGCGTACCCGTGAACTGTCCGAGGCCAACGAGCGTCTGGAGGCCATGGCACACGTTGATGGCCTGACCGGCCTGGCGAATCGACATCGCCTTGACCATTACCTTGAGTTGATGGGGCCTTATTGCCGTCGCGAAAAGGTACCCATGTCGGTACTGCTGATCGATGTCGATGAATTCAAGAACTACAACGATCGCAGGGGGCACCTGGAAGGGGACCGTTACCTGAATCGCCTGGCCGAGATCATGCAGCGGCTGACGCGCCGAAAGACCGACCTGGTCGCACGGTATGGTGGTGAAGAGTTCCTGATCGTGCTGCCCAATACCGATCAGGATGCGGCCCGGGATCTTGCTGAAGGCCTGCGTCGGGAAGTGGCCGATTCGGAACTCGAAACCACGATCTCGGTGGGTGTGGCTACTCTTGTTCCCACCGACGCGGATGATATTCGCAAGGTCATCAAGGAGGCCGACCAGGCCTTGTACCAGGCCAAACGCTCGGGCAAGAATCAGGTCAGGGTGGCTGATGGCGGATCGGACTGACGGAGTTGGATTACGGCCAGCGGCAGTCGACGATATGCGACTCGAAGACCGAGCCGACCAGCAGTCCACCGGCAAATGGCGCGCCCACACTGGCGCCTGAAATCAGGACACCGTCGTCCATGAACTCGGTGTACACGCGGTAGTCATCCGCGTCCAGTTCCACGCGTACCACCTGCGAAGGGGCGGGAATCATCGGATCGTTGACATGGCGCACAAAGGTCAGCAATCTGACATGGCCGCCGATCCACAGATCGCCGCTTGCCGGGTCGATTTCGATGTTGTCGACGCCGAAACCGATATCCAGGCGGCGGCGTTCATCCAGTTGGCCGGTGGCGGGTGCGCGTTGGTATTCGCGCACCCGGTTTCGGGTCACTTCGGCGACATACAGAAACTGCCCGTCCGGCGACAGGTTGATGCCGTTGGCGTAAGTCAGACCTTCGGCGACGACTTGAAATCCATCACCGTCAAAATACACCACGTTGGACCAGGGCAGGCGCAGGTAGCCTTCCAGGGTGCGCACGGTCCCGGGCCGGCTGCCATGATCGTTGGTGAAGTAGAAACGCTCATGATCAATGGCAATGACATCGTTGGGGCTGATCAGCAACTCATCGCTGTGAGTTGTCCGATGGACCAGGCCATCGTCGGTGACATCGAACACCTCGATGGTGTGATCGGGCCCGGCTCCGCCATGATCGGCTGGATCGGCAAAATGCGGGGCGCCGGGATGGTTGACCACGAACAGGGTTTCGCGGCCATCGTCATCCGCGTGCAGGGCGATGCCGTGCGGTCGGAAATCGTTGCCGGCATCCGGGGTCAGGTTGATTGGATCGATGCCAGCATCGGTCAGGTCATAGCGAAAAATAGCGCCTGGCACCGGTTCGCCGGCCATGACCGAGCGACGGTCATCACTGGACACGAAGGCATATTCGCCCGAGGGATGAACGGTGATGTCCTCGCTGCCGGGCAGTCCCGGAATCTGCCGGCAATCGCCGGGGTGGACGTTGAGGACCTGGCGGAATTCACCGGCATCACGGGCCAGATGCAGGAAGTAAAGACCGATCACCATGGCCATCATGAGCAGCAGGATCAGAAATTTGCGCATGGGCAGACTTTACCTCATTACTTGCGTACTTCAATGATGCCCTGTTCGAAGAGTCGCTCGATATCGGCCGGGTCCAGGCCCAGCTCCTCGCCCAGCACGCTGCATGTGTCGGCGCCGAGCAGGGGAGGGGCCCGTCGATAGCTGACCGGAGTCTGTGAGAAGCGCACCGGATTGGCGACGGTAGGCAGATGCCGGCAATTCGGATGAGCCAGTGCCCGGCGCAGTTCACGGTGATGCACCTGCGGGTCCTCGAAAACGGTCTTCAAATCATTGATCGGAGCGGCGGGCACCTCGGCCTGACGTAATTCATTCAACAAGTCTTCGGTCGAGCGAGTGGCGACGATGTCACTGATCAGCGGCAACAGGGTTGCTCTGTGCCTGACCCGCGCGTCATTGGTCGCAAACCGTTCATCCTCGGACCATTCCGGATGGCCGACCAGCATGGCGAATCGCTGAAACTGCCGGTCATTGCCGACGGCGAGCATCAAGTGACCATCGGCTGTGGCGAAGGCCTGGTAGGGGACGATATTCGGATGGGCGCTTCCCTGGCGACCGGGAACCCTGTCTCCGATCAGGTAATTGGCCGCCTGGTTGGCCAGCCAGGCAACCTGGGAATCAAGCAGTGCAAGATCGATATATTGCCCGTGGCCGCTCATCTGACGATGAATCAGCGCCGCCTGAATGGCGTTGGCGGCATACATGCCCGCCATCAGATCGGCCACTGCCACCCCGACTTTCTGCGGGCCGCCGCCGGGCTGATCATCGGGCAGGCCGGTGATGCTCATCAAGCCACCCATCGCCTGGATGGCGGCATCGTAACCGGCATGACTCGCATACGGTCCGGTCTGGCCGAACCCGGTAATCGAGCAGTACACCAGGCCGGGATGGTCGTTCTTCAGGCTGGCGTAATCCAGTCCGTATCGGGCCAGCCCCCCGACCTTGAAGTTCTCGATAAGTACATCGGATTTCAGCGCCAGCTCACGCACCAGGCGCTGCCCCTCGGGCGTTGAAAAGTCGATGGCCACCGAGCGTTTGTTGCGATTGGTTGAAAGAAAGTAGGCCGATTCCCCGGTGGTTCGGCCCTGGTCATCGTTCAAGAAAGGCGGCCCCCACGAGCGCGTGTCATCGCCTTGCCCGGGTCGCTCGATCTTGATTACATCCGCACCGAAATCAGCCAGCAACTGTCCCGCCCAGGGGCCCGCCAGAATACGCGACAGCTCCAGAACTCGAATGCCGGTCAAGGGACCATTCATGTCTGAATTCCTCTACAAACCTGAATCTTAACCCGCTATTGAAGATTATCAATCTACTCTCACCCGACAAGCGACGAGTGGGCTCGAGCCCGGCCACGCTCAAGGCCACTCGTCGCCCCGCCCCCACTCCTTCAGTGCACTGCCACACGAATTGATCCCGGTCAACGTCATTAGCGAACTCACACGTAAAGTGATCAAACCGGCATCGCTTGATTCGGATCACAGTCAACCCAATCCTGTGGATAAGTAGAATTCAATCCGGGAGTCACCCTGACATGAGAATGGACAAACTGACCGCACGCTTCCAGTCCGCGCTGGCCGAAGCCCAGAGCCTGGCGGTGGGCATGGATCATGCCATGCTCGAGCCCGAACATGTCATGGTTGCGCTGCTTGATCAGGAAGGTGGCGGGATTCGCGGCCTGCTGGCCCGCTCCGGCGCCCAGGTCAACACGCTTCGTTCGGCGCTGGGCGAGAAGCTCGATGGCATGCCGAAGGTTTCCGGACAGGCCGGTCAGATCAACCTGTCCAATGACCTGGGCCGGGTGCTCAACCTGACCGACAAGATTGCTCGAGAGCGCGGCGATGCCTACATCGCCTCGGAGCTGTTCGTGCTGGCCGCACTGGACGCCAAGGTCAAGCTCAGCGAAATATTGCACCAGGCCGGGGTAACGAAAAAGGCGATCGAGGATGCCATCGAGACGGTACGCGGTGGTGAAAGCGTGGATGATCCCAATGCCGAAGACAGTCGCGAGGCATTGAAAAAGTACACCATTGATCTGACCGAGAAAGCCGAGCAGTCACGCCTGGACCCGGTCATTGGCCGCGACGAGGAAATCCGCCGCTGCGTGCAGGTCCTGCAACGCCGCACCAAGAACAACCCGGTACTGATTGGTGAGCCGGGCGTGGGCAAGACCGCCATCGTCGAAGGCCTGGCCCAGCGCATCGTCAATGGCGAGGTGCCCGAAGGCTTGAAGAACAAGCGTGTGCTCAGCCTGGACATGGGCGCGCTGATTGCCGGGACCAAGTACCGCGGCGAGTTCGAGGAACGCCTCAAGGCTGTGCTCAATGACCTGAAGAAACAGGAAGGCCAGATCATCCTGTTCATCGACGAGATTCACACCATGGTCGGCGCCGGCAAGGCCGAGGGTGCCATGGATGCCGGCAACATGCTCAAGCCCGCGCTGGCCCGCGGGGAGTTGCATTGCGTGGGTGCGACCACCCTGAATGAATACCGTGAGAACATCGAAAAGGATGCCGCGCTGGAGCGCCGTTTCCAGAAGGTGCTGGTCGGCGAGCCTTCGGTGGAAGACACCATCGCCATCCTGCGTGGCTTGCAGGAACGCTACGAAGTCCATCATGGTGTCGATATCACCGACCCGGCGCTGGTGGCCGCGGCCACGTTGTCGCATCGCTACATTACCGATCGCAATCTCCCCGACAAGGCTATCGACCTGATGGACGAAGCGGCCAGCCGCATTCGCATGGAAATCGATTCCAAGCCCGAGGCCATGGACCGCCTGGAGCGACGCCTGATCCAGTTGAAGATTCAGCGCGAGGCGCTCAAGAAGGAAACCGATGACGCTTCGAAGAAGCGCCTGGCTGATCTTGAAACCGAAATCGATGAACTCGAGCGCGAATTTGCCGATCTGGACGAGGTCTGGAAAACCGAGAAGGCCTCGGTTCAGGACGCCACCCAGATCAAGGAAGAACTGGAGCGGGCCCGAGCCGAACTGGAAAACGCCCGTCGGGCCCAGGATCTGTCGCGCATGGCCGAAATCCAGCACGGTCGAATTCCCGAGCTGGAACGCAAGCTGGACGTGGCCGAGTCAGCCGAGGAGACCGGCGACTTCAAGCTGCTCAGAAGCAAGGTGACCGAGGAAGAAATTGCCGAGGTGGTCAGTCGCTGGACCGGCATTCCGGTTTCGAAAATGCTCGAAGGCGAGCGCGACAAGTTGCTGCGCATGGAACAGGCCCTGCATCAGCGCGTGGTCGGCCAGGACGAGGCGGTCAAGGCCGTGGCCGACGCCATTCGCCGCTCGCGGGCGGGCCTGGCCGATCCCAACCGTCCCAACGGCTCTTTTTTGTTCCTGGGCCCGACCGGAGTGGGCAAGACCGAGTTGTGCAAGTCACTTGCAGCCTTCCTGTTCGACAGCGAAGAGGCCATGGTGCGCATCGATATGTCGGAGTTCATGGAAAAGCACGCGGTGGCCCGTTTGATCGGTGCGCCGCCTGGCTATGTCGGTTACGAGGAAGGCGGGTACCTGACCGAGACCGTGCGCCGTCGTCCGTACTCGGTGATCCTGCTCGACGAGGTCGAAAAGGCCCACCCGGAAGTCTTCAATATCCTGCTGCAGGTGCTCGATGACGGACGCCTGACCGATGGCCATGGCCGCACCGTGGATTTCCGCAATACCGTGATTGTGATGACATCCAACCTGGGCTCGGATCGCATCCAGGAGTTGCACGGGCAGGGCTACGATGTCATGAAGCAGGCCGTGATGGAAGTCGTCGGCACCCATTTTCGACCCGAGTTCATCAACCGGGTCGATGAAATCGTCGTCTTCCATCCGCTGGATCGCAAGCAGATCCGGGCAATCGCCAGCATCCAGATTGAAGGCCTGAGAAAGCGCCTGGCCGATCGTGACATGAGCCTGGAGATCAGTGATCAGGCGCTCGACTTGCTCGGCAATGTCGGCTTTGATCCGGTCTACGGCGCCCGGCCGCTCAAGCGCGCCATTCAGCAGAGACTCGAAAACGGTCTGGCGCAGCGCATTCTGGCCGGGGAATTCGGCCCGGGCGACGGCATCAAGGTGGATGTGGCCGACGGCGAGCTGCAATTTGTCGGGGAGACCGAGAGCGCGGCCTGACTCAGCCGCTCGAAACCGAGTTGGCTTCGGGCTTGGGACTCCATTGGTCCATAGGTTCGGGCCGGGCGAAGAGAAAGCCCTGGAAGCCGGTGCACCCGGCCTCTCGGAGTGAGCGCCATTGATGCTGTGACTCAACCCCCTCGGCCACGATTTGCAGCTTGAGTGCCTGACCCATGCCGACAATGGTGCGCACGATGGCGGCGCTGTCTTCGTCGGCTTCCATGTCGTTGATGAAAGACCGGTCGATCTTGAGCTGGTCGAATGGCAGACGCTTCAGGTAGGACAGTGAAGAGTACCCCGTGCCGAAATCATCCAGGGCCAGCTGGATGCCAAGATCGCGAATCCGGTCCATTCTTTGCCTGGCCAGTTCGAGGTTTTCCAGGACGACGCTCTCGGTCAGTTCCAGGATCAGACGCGAGGGACGGATGGCAAGTCGCTCAATGGTCTGGTCCAACTGTTCTATAAACTCAGGCTGGTGAAACTGGCGGGCACTGATATTGACTGACATCGACAGGTTGCTGGTCTCCTCCCGACTTTCCCATTCCTTCAGGCATTGGCAGGCACGATCAAGCACCATTTGCCCGATCGGCAAAATCAGACCGGTCGATTCGGCAATCGGAATGAACTGGGCCGGTGAAACGGGCCCCATGTCCGGATGTTCCCAGCGCAGCAACGCTTCGGCTCCGATCAGGCGCGCACTGGCGTCGAACTGGGATTGCAGGACAATTCTGAGCTCCTGGTTGGGCAAGGCCTTGCGCAAGGCATTTTCCAATTGGCTTTGGGCTTCAGCCTCGTACTGAAGCGCGTCGGTGTAAAAGTTGATGACGCTGCGACCTTCACGCTTGGCCTTTTCCAATGCCATCTCCGCCTTGTTCAAAAGGCCCCGGTGTGTAATGGCCGACGGGTAAAGACAGATTCCGATACTGGTGGAATGCTGCAATCCGACCAGTTCGGGGTCACGTTCATGGGGACGATCCAACAGATGCTGGCATGAGTGGGCCAACGCGGTGGCTCGCTCTCTGGCTGAGTCTTCGTCCTCGCCGATACGCACTGCCAACAGAACGAACTGATCTCCGGCAATCCGGGCGACGAAGAAACGTTCTCCCATTTCATCGCGAAGCCGTCTGGCCACGGCGCTGAGAAGAGCATCGCCAACCTTGTAGCCTTGCAACTCGTTGATCACCTTGAGTCCTTCAATATCCAGAACCAGGATGGCCCCATGAAGGTCATCCTGAAGTTCTTCCCGTGTGCGTCGGTCCAGCTTGTGCAACAGGGCAGAACGATTAGGCAGACCAGTCAGTTGATCGCAAAACGCCAGGTCCTCGATTTGCTGTCTGGACTCCCGTTCGACGGTGATATCCTGGACAATGACGTTCACTGCAACACCGGACTCGTTGACCATGGGTATGCCACGAGCCCGGGCACGCAGCCAACGAACCTCACCATCGAAACGCCGGATCTGCAACTCCGAACTGCACTCCTCACCCTTTACCAACGACTGGCGCACCAATTTCCTGAGCCGATTGGCATCCGGCCTAATCAGATGCTTGAAAAAGAAATCTACCGGTTGGTCACCGAGGGGTTCGGGATAGCCAAACAACCTGTCGAACATTGAGGTACGAACGGTGCTGCGGGTCACCGGATTCATTTCCAGTGCGCCGATTTCACCGGTTTCCAGAGCCAGCCGCAGGCGTTCCTCGCCGGCCTGCAACTGACGATTCTTGCTGTTGCGAATGGCTTCCCTGGAATCGATCGCTTCTTCCAGGTTGACGATCAGCCGTGTGAGCAGTGCGTATAGCAGCACGGCCGTTACCAGCACGAAGGCCCAACCCTTGATCATGCTGGCACGCACCAGGTGGGCAGGTTCGGTGAACAGCCATTCCAGGGCCAGATCCGAAAAGCCGATCCAGAGCCCGGCGAATACGGCATATGCAATGACGATTCGCAAAGCCCCGCGTCGCGGCTTGACTTCCTTGCCGATCGGTTCGGTGGGATCGTTCATTCAAACTGCCCCTTTCATGGCGACCGGATCAGCGGCCGTGAGGATTGATACAAACACTAGACTATTTCGGCTTGCAATTGCAAGTGCCCCCCTCACTTTTTTCAAACCCCCAGCATCAACAAAATGACATAACCAGCCCGAACCGGTATAATTCGCGCTCCCTGCCGCACACCTCCGCGTGTACCCAGTGCCGGTGTAGCTCAGTTGGTAGAGCATCGCATTCGTAATGCGCAGGTCGGCGGTTCGAATCCGTCCACCGGCACCAATTCAAAGTCGAACCCCCAATCACCAAATGGGTCGCCGAACCCAGGTTACTCTGCATTCGAACCGCCGACCAAATA
>SLKT01000082.1 GCA_007134485.1 Wenzhouxiangella sp.
TCAGGGTTCAGGGTTCAGGGTTCAGGGTTCAGGATCAAGACACAAGATCGGGCCTACGTGGCCGGCGGTAATGCCATGGTCAATAGCAGAAATCCGGCCGACAGGGCGGCGATCAGGCTGGCCAGTGCGAGCATCTCTCCGGCCAGCCTTCCGACCAGTTCGAGATGGTGCTTGACGGATTGAAATCGTTTTTTGGACCGTCGAGCCCGGTTATTTGGAATGGCTTGCTGCATGGTTATCCTCCATCACGTTGATCCGTGATGTCATCAAACCACACCCCCTTCTCAAAACCTGAGAATCCCCAATTCTTTTCCCTTAAACCTTAAACCTGAACCCTTAAACCTGTCTTTTAGGCCGCCACCTCGACTGCCTTGGTCGGCCCCTTCAGCAACGCCTCCCGCGTCGCCTCGACAATCAGATCAACCTCGGCGCTGGTGATGGTGAACGGCGGGGTGTAGCGCAGTGAGTTCTCGCCGCCGTGGATGACATTGATGCCCTGGATGCGCAAGTATTCTTCAGTGGAGTTCTCGCCGTAGGCCTTGTAACGTCGGCTGTCCAGCTCCACCGAAAACAGCAGGCCGGTGCCCTGGACGCGGGTGATCCGGCCGTCCAGTTCATCCTTCAGGGCGTTGAACTTGTCAAGGAACTCGCAGCCGCGTTCGACGATGTTGGCTCGGATTTCCGGGGTCACCGAATTCAGTACGGTGGTGCCGACATCCAAAGCGCAAGGGTTGGCGGTCATGGTGTTGCCATACACGCCCTTGCGATAGAGGGCTGTGGCCTTTTCGTTCATGGCCAGCACTGACAGCGGGTACTGGCCGGCATTGAGGGCCTTGGAGTAGGTTTCCATGTCGGGCGCTTCAAGTCCCTCGAAGCCCGGATAGTCAACGATCGAAAGCACGCCCTGGGTGCGCAGTCCGGCCTGGATGGAGTCCATCAGTAACAGGGTGCCGTGTTCGCGGGTCAATTGCCGTGCTCGGGCATAGAATTCCGGGCTGACTGCGGCGCCGGGATTGCCTTCACCCATCACCGGTTCCATGAACATGGCTTCCAGGAAGACCTGGTTGGCATCGGCCCAGGCGAAGATTTCCTCGAGTTTTTCAATGTTGTTGGGCTCGACGGTCAGCAGTTGGCCGTTGTCGCGAAACGAGGCCAGGTACTTGGCATAGGTCTTGCGCGTTGAATCCGAATACATGGCCGGACGTTCGGTGCGACCGTGGAATCCTCCGCTCAGTGACAATCGCATGATGCGATAGCCGGCCTTTTCAGCACCCGGGTCGGTCATCAGCTTGACATTGATATCGGCAATGCGCCCGGCGACCGTGACCGATTCCGAACCGGAATTCATGCACAGAAACCGATGGAAGGGGCAGCCATCCTGGCGGCGATGGCCGATCTCGCGACGCAGGGTTTCGACGAAGCGCAGGTGGGTGAAGCTGGGCGTCATGACATTGGCCATGACATGCGGCTGGGCCATGACCTGCAAAATGTTCTCAGGAGCATGGCCGAATCCGAGCATGCCGTAACCGCCCGAATCATGCAGTACCGCACCCTTGGCGGTGATGATCCAGGGCCCGCGCGCGGCCAGCGCCACGTAAGGGTTGACGGCATCATTGGCATAAAAGTTGACGAATCCCGACTGCAGGATATCCTTTTGTTCGGCCTCGTCGGCACCTACCAGGTCGGGGTAGGCCGATTGCCAGCATTCGATCACGCCCAATGCCTCGTCCACGGCTTGTTCAAGACGACGGTCACGCTCGGCAAAACGCTCGATGATGTCATCGGCCAGGCCGGTGGTCAGCGGCTTGCCGCCGATGGAACGCAGGGTTTCGAGCTTGCTGAGAATGGCCATGAGTCGTCTCCTGGCTGGGGTTTCGGGAAACCGCGAATTATACCTTAGGTCGACCTGACACGCCCGACGGCCAATGTCGCCTTCCGGCAAGTAATATCGGCTCCGATTGTGGTATTAACGATTCGCCCGAGCCTGTTCCGCCAACGCCCATTCAACATGTTCGCGCACCAGTGCCGAAGGATGGTCCTGCCGGCTCTTGAGTGCGTTGATTACACGTGGTTCGTTCGGCGCATTGCCCAGGGCCACGGCGATATTGCGCAACCAGCGCTCATGACCGATGCGGCGAATGGCCGTGCCTTCGGTGCGCGCCAGAAAGGTGTCCTCGTCCCAGGCAAACAGTTCCACCAGGTCGCCGGCATCGAGATCCCGGCGCGGCTGAAAGTCATCCTCGCCGGAAAACTGCGCATAGCGATTCCATGGACAGACCATCTGGCAGTCATCGCAGCCGTATATGCGATTACCCATGGGCTTGCGAAATTCCTCGGGTATGGCGCCCTTGAGCTCGATGGTCAGATAGGAAATGCAGCGGCGTGCATCGAGCTTGTAGGGGGCGACGATTGCCTGGGTCGGGCAGATATCGATGCAGCGCCGGCAGGAACCGCAGTGGTCGCGCACCGGTTGATCCGCTGGCAGCTCGAGATCGGTGTAGATTTCCCCCAAAAAGAACCATGAACCGGCATGGCGGTTGAGCAGGTTGGTGTGCTTGCCGATCCAGCCCAGCCCGGCCTTCTCGGCCAATGGTTTTTCCAGAACTGGGGCCGAATCGGTGAATACCCGGTTGCCGAAGGGCCCAATGGCTTGCTCGATACGGGCGACCAGCTTCTTCAGCCGGCCTCTTAGCACCTTGTGGTAGTCACGGCCCACGGCATAGCGGGAAATGCAGGCCTTGTCGGATTGTTCGATCAATTGTTCGACCGGCGTGGCCCTGGAGGGCAGGTAATCCAGGCGCACGGCAATTACTGAACGGGTGTTTTCACGCAGCAGGGCAGGGCGGCTGCGCTTGCGACCATGGGCGGCCATCCAGTCCATTTCACCGTGCAGATCCTCGGCCAGCCAGGCATCCAGACGTTTTTCGTAATCGCTCAAGTCGGTATCGGAAATGCCGACCTGGCCGAATCCCAGTTCCTTTCCCCACGTACGGATTTGTTCCACCAACTGCTCGGGCATGGGTACAGGTTGCCTATAATCGGAACGATGAGACATGCAAAACGATTATATCGGACCGAACAAGTGCGCGAGCTTGATCGTCAGGCCATCGAGGTCCATGGCATTCCCGGCTACGATCTTATGAACCGTGCCGGACGGCGCGTATTCGAGACCCTGCGGGCCCGCTGGCCGGAGGCCCGGGCGGTCACCATCTGTTGCGGCGGGGGAAACAATGGCGGCGATGGTTACGTGGTCGCACGATTGGCCAGGGAGTTCGGCCTGGGCGTGCAGTTGATCGCCCTGAAAGCCCCGGCGGATCTGAGTGGTGATGCGGCACGGGCGGCACGCGACTGGACCGATGGTGGCGGAAAGATCGAAGGGCCCAATGAACGCTTGCGCGGCGATGTGATTGTCGATGCCATGCTGGGGACCGGACTGGACCGTCCCGCTAAAGACGAATACGCACGCCTGATCGACCATGTCAATGATACCGGTCGAGCGGTCATTGCGGTTGACGTGCCGTCTGGACTGGATGCCGACACCGGCATGCCCACCGGGCCGTGCGTGCGCGCTGATGTCACCGTCAGTTTCATCGGTCGCAAGCGTGGCCTGTACACAGGCCAGGCCGGCCGATGGTGCGGGCACCGGGTGTTCGATGATCTTGGCGTTCCCGAAGCCGTCCACCAGGCCGTCGATACGAATACCGACTTGCTCGATGACGCGGATTTGTTTGCCTGGCTGCCGGATCGACACCCGGACACCCACAAGGGTGATCTGGGCCATGTGTTGATTATCGGTGGGGATCACGGCATGGCCGGCGCCCCGGTGCTGGCCGGCATGGCCGCCCTGCGGGCTGGCAGCGGACTGGTCAGCCTGGCCACCCGGGCCGAGCATGTCCCATTGGGTGTTGCCGCACAGCCTGAATTGATGATGCACGCGGTTGAGGATCTGGAGGTCCTCGAGCATTTGATCGAGCGTGCCGATGTCATCGCCCTGGGTCCGGGTTTGGGACAGTCGCAATGGTCCGGCCTGCTTTGGAAACGCGCCCTGGCCTGTGACCGGCCGCTGGTGATCGATGCCGACGGGCTCAATCTGCTTGCCGGCCAGTCGGTCCGGCATGAGCGGTTGGTGCTGACCCCGCATCCGGGTGAAGCGGCCCGTTTGCTTGAATGCAGTACACGCGAAGTCCAAGCTGACCGCTATGCCGCGGTTCGCGCACTGGCTACTCGTTTCGGTGCCACCGTCGTGCTCAAGGGCCACGGCAGCCTGGTGGCAAGCCGTGAGGGTGATATCCACGTGTGTCCCTACGGTAATCCAGCGATGGCTTCGGCGGGCATGGGGGATGCCCTGACCGGACTGATCGCCAGCTTCCTGGGGCAGGGCATGGATGATTTCGATGCCGCCTGTTGCGGAGTGCTTGCCCACGGACTGGCCGGCGATGTGGCGGCCCGTGGCCGGCGCCAGATTCTGACCAGTGACCTGATCGGTCAGCTTGAAAAGGTCTTGCCGAAATGAGTGAATGCTTCACGGCCGCCACCGAGGCCGACATGCTGGCCCTGGGCGAGCCACTGGCCGAGCGTTTTTCAGATGGCGGCGTGGTCTACCTCTCCGGCGATCTGGGCGTGGGCAAGACCACCCTGGTCCGCGGCATCCTGCGCGCCCTGGGTTTCGAGGGAAGGGTCAAAAGCCCCAGCTACGGCCTGATCGAAACCTACGAACTGGACAAGCTCACCGTCCACCACCTCGATCTCTACCGCCTGAGCCACGGCGAAGAAATCACCTACCTGGGCCTGGAAGACCTGTTCGAGGGCCCCACCCTGATGCTGGTCGAATGGGCCGAAAAAGGCCAAGGCTACCTCCCCGAAGCCACCACCAGCATCCACATCAACGACCATCCCAACGGCACCCGCCACCTGCACCTGACCTGAATTCTCCCCTTCTTTTCTTTCACCTTTCACCTTTCACCTTTCACCTTTCACCTTTCACCTTTCACCTTTCACCTTTCACCTTTCACCTTTCACCTTTCACCTTCCTTTCAATGCAACCTCTCATCCAGCGCGTCAAGAAAGCTACGGATGCGCGCCGCATTGGCCCCCACATCACTCAAACCGACCCTGGACTTGGACCGCACATCGACCCGGCTGCCGCCGTTGCTGCCCTGGATGCGAATGACCACATCGTCCTTGAAGCCAAACCAGAACGTGGTGTCGGTGGCCTCGATGCGACCGTTGTCGGCATCGGCAGCGACGATCTCCCAGCCCATTGTCTGTGCCGTTTCCAGCGCCCGGTCAAAGACGATGGCCGGGTAGACATCGGTCTCCAGCGGCACGATATCGGGATAGGCCTCGCGCTGCTGCCGGGCGATTTCTTCTCCTTCGTATTCAATCGGATTGGGCGCATCGGCGCGAAGCGGTTCCACGGCGATGAATTGCGGCGGATTGTGGGTGTCGGTGGTGATGTCATGAATGCGTGGCAGCGACTGGGCCTGCTGGGCCAGCAAAAAGGGCACCGCGGCCGTGCCCAGGGCAATGACCATGGCCGCAACCAGCGCCGACACGTTGCCGGATCGGGTGCGCGGGATGAGCAGCAGGACCAGGCCCAGCAACGCTGCGCTCACCCCGATATACAACGCCCAGCGCATCAGCGTGAATCCAAAGCGAAAATCCCAGAATTCCAGGCGCGTGCCCGGGCCTGCAAACAGCAGCATCAGCAAGGCGATCACTGCAGCCAGGAGAACAAGACGACTCAGCAATTTCACGAGCACTCTCCATTGATTCCTCCGGCAATCATAACCGCTACCATGTGATTCATGGTGGGGCCGGCCTGAACAGATCGACACTCACCTGGCCGTTGGCCACGGTGACAAAACTGGCCGGCGGCACCTCGATCCAGTTGTCCGGGCAGTCGTCGATGGGTTCGGACAACAGAATGGTGCCCTCGCGCGGCGCCTCCACTTCATCATTGATGACATCATCCAGGCCGGCACGGCCGCGGTTGTAATAGAGCGTTTTCGGCTTTCCGTCAGTGGAATGGCGGATGGCGTACAGGCGCTGACCATCGCTGAACGCGCAGGTCAGACGGAAGGGTTCATGAATGCCGGCCTTGACCATCTCGGCCTCGACGAAACCGACCATGTGCTCCATGGCCTTTTTCGCGTCGTCGTCAAGTCCGAAGGTCAGGGCCAGATAGAAGGCTGTTTCCGAATCGGTGGTTCCCTCGATGCACGGAAACAGCTCCTCGGCCACGGTGAACTGGAGGGTTCGCTTGATCTTTTGGAAACCGGAGATTTCGCCATTGTGCTGAAACGTCCAGCATCCGTGCCTGAAGGGGTGGGAGTTACTGCGCTGCACAATGCCGTGATAGGCCGCGCGCAGATGCGCCAGAAACAGCCCCGACTGGATCTGCTCGGCCAGGTTGACCAGGTTCTTGTCGCTCCAGGCCGGTCGCAGGTCTCGGTAAAGTCCCGGCCGTTCACGCTCCCCGTACCAAGCCACACCGAACCCATCGCCATTGGTGGGAAACGCGCCATCGGGCAGTCCCGGCATGTTCTCGACAAAATTCTCGCGCGCAAACCGGCTCTGCACCAGCAACGAGCGCGATGGCTTGATGATCAGATCCTCAAGGTAGATCCCGGGTCCTGAATAGGCCAGCCAGCGGCACATGGCAATCTCCTTTTCGATGTGACGAATGAAAAGAGGATACCTTGCCAACCAATAGCGATTGGCAAGTCGGCGGCCAAAGCCCGGTTGTCTGGCAGCCGGCTTTCGTGCATCGTCCCCTAATTGACCATAGGATGTAGTGCATTGACCCGGGATCCTATGGTCTGTGCATTGGTATCAAGCACAGCGATGTTGGCCGAGTTCGATGGCGTCAGGATGATCTCGCCAGTCGGCGTAAGGACGGCGCCGGAAAAGGCGCCATCACCCTGGCCATGCGTGGGGCCGGAGGTATAGGTCCCGGTTTCCGGGTCGTATATTCCCACGTTGTCCGAATGACGTGGCGCAAGAATGATCTCACCGGTTGGCGCCAGCGTTGCGCCGGTGAAAGCCCCATCCGCTTCGCCATGCTCACCATGCGCAGGGCCGGAGGTATAGGTGTTCGACACTGGGTCGTAAATGCCGATGTTGTCGGCGTTGTGAGGTGAGAAAATGACCTCCCCGGTCGAGGCAACTGCTGCTGACCAGAAGGCGTTGTTGCCCTGGCCAAAATCATGTGCGGGCCCTGAGGTATAGCTGTCATTGACCGGATCGTATATGCCCACGTATTCAGATTTGTACGGCACCAGGATGATCTTGCCGTTCGGCGCCAGTACTGCATCGGAGAAAGCGTTGAAGCCCTGTCCGTGCAGGGCGCCCAGCGAGAAGGTCTCCGGGGCGGGGTCGTAGATCCCTACCCGGAAGGAGTTGAAGGGGGCGAAGATGATTTCCCCGGTGGGTGCCAGCGCCGCCCCGGAGAAAGCAAGGTTGCCCTGATCGTGCGCCGGACCGGAACTGAAATCGTTTGTTTCGGGATCGTACACACCCACGTTGGACGCTGATAGAGGCGCGAAAACAATCTTGCCGTCCGGCGCCAGTGCGCCGCCGATATAGGCCAAATCCCCTTGGTTGTGCGCCGCACCGGACATGTACTGTTCCGTGACCGGATCGTATACGCCGACATTGTCCGAGGCGTAAGGCACGAGAATGACCCTGCCGTTCGTTGCCAGTATACCGTCATTGAAAAATATGCTGCCGCCTGCTTCACTGTGCGCAGGGCCTTGGCGGTATCGCGGCGGAGCCCAGGCGGTTTCGTTGAATATCCAGTCCAGTGCGGCCAGGGTTGCTCCGGTCGGATTGCCGATTGCATTCGGTGGTGGCAGTGTCGGCGCGCCGGTCATCGCCGGCTGGCAGGAAATCAAACCATCGGCGTTAATCGATACGATCACTTCGCCTTCCGCACATTCATCACCGACGCGCAACTGAACCTGGTCGCTATCGACCTGGTCCGCCCCGACGGCGTCAGGAGCAATCTGGGCGCTGCCGATGCCCTCGTCGGCCACTGACAGCGTGATTGAGCCGCCGAGGGCAATTTTATCTCCTCCGTCCAGGGCCGAGTCGGTGGCGATCGTCAGGGAATCATTCAGTAGTTGTTCCGGGCCGACCGCATCAGGTGAAATCTGCTTGCCATCGACCGAGCCCGGCGCAATCTGGTCGCTACCGACCGAGCCCGGCGCGACTTGCAGCGCAAACTGGGAACTTGTAGCGCCAGTGATCTTCTGGCGCGAGCTCAGCGTGCTGCCGGAGACCTCGATTTCCAGAAATCGCGGGCCGCCATCAAAGGCGCCAGCGCCAAAGTCCAGCTCGACCTGGAACAGACCGTCGATCACCGTTACATCGGTTTCAGTCAATGGATCGGCAACGGGATCGCCACCGGTGTCGGTGTCGAACAATCGGAAGGTCATTTCTTCGACGGTATCGCTCAACGGTGAACCGGAGTGCTGAAGCTGGCCCTGGTAGGTGATGGTGGTTTCAGCCTTTACCTGCAGGCTGATCAGCAGGCCAAGCAGTATGGGCAGAAGTCTCTTGCTCATGGGGACTCTCCAGAATTCGGCTACTGATTGACCAGCGGATGCAAAGCGGTGGCGCGTGGCCTGATTGTCTGGGCGTTGGTTTCGAGTATGCCTACGTGTTCCAAATAGGCTGGTGCGAAAACGATCGAGCCGTCAGGTATCAACGCCCCGCCATTGTAGGCGACGGTGCCACCGCCACGCGTCGGACCGGAATGGTAGGTCGCTGCGACCGGGTCGTAGATCCCCACGCGATTCGATAAGGATGGTGCAAGAATAATCTCTCCGGTCGGCGCCAGGACCGCACCGGAAAAGGAACTTTCATCTTCCTCGCCGTGCTCGGGACCCGACGTGTAGACACCCGTCACGGGATCGAATATTCCGATATGGTCCGAGTCACGCGGCGCGAAAATGACTTCCCCGGTCGGCGCCAGGGCGCCACCCCGAAATGCGAAGTTCCCCTCCCCGTGGGCGGGCCCGGAGGTATAGCTGCCGGTCTCCGGATTGTAGATGCCGACATGGTCTGCTGAGCTCGGGACGAGAATGATCTGTCCCGTCGGCGCCAGCACGGCCCCGTAAAACGCGCCATCGCCCTCCCCGTGGGCGGGCCCGGAGGTATAGGTGTCGGTTTCCGGATCGTAGATGCCGATATGTTCCGAATCCCAGGGCGCAAGGATGATTTCTCCGGTGGGCGCCAACACCGCACCGGCAAAGCCAGGGAATTCCTCACCGTGTGCAGGACCGTCGGAATACTCGTTGCTGAACGGGTCGTAGGTTCCCACATTGTCCGCGCCGTGTGGTGCAAGAATGATGCGGCCGTCAGGCGTCAGCGCCCCATCAACAAAAGAGGGAGATAAACCATCAGGGTCATGGCCGTGTTCCGGGCCGGAGGTATACGATTCTGCGACTGGATCGTATATGCCGATATTGTCCGAACCGCCGGGGACGAGCATGACCTTGCCATTCGGCATCATCACGGCCCCTCGAAAGCGCGTCACGGGGCCACCATCTTCACCGTGTTCGGGACCGGAACGATAACCTGCAGGCAACCAGGTGGTGTTGCTGAACAGACTGCCCAGGGCATTGATGGTCGCGGCAGCATCCTCGCCGACCTCGCTGAATACGGGCAATGCCGGCAGGGTGGACATCGTCGGTTGACAGACAATTGTGCCATCGGCGTCAATCGATGCGATCGCTTCTCCTTCCGCACAGTCATCGGCCACGCGCAACTGGACCTGGTCGCTATCAACCTGGTCCGCCCCGACAGCGTCGGGGGCAATCTGGGCGCTGCCGATGGCGTCGTCGGGCACTGACAGCGTGATCGAGCCGCCGAGGGAAACTTCTTCTCCTCCGTCCAGGCCCGAGCCGGTGGCGATGGTCAGGGAATCATTCAGTAGTTGCTCCGGGCCGACCGCATCGGGTGCAATCCGCTCGCCATCGACCGAGTCCGGCGCAATCTGGTCGCTGCCGACCGAGCCCGGCGCGACCTGAAGGGCGAATTGGGCGCTTGGTGCGCCGGTGATCTTCTGGCGCGGGCTCAGCGTGGCGCCGGAGACCTCGACCTCCAGAAATCGTGGGCCGCCGTCAAAGGCGCCGTCGCCAAAGTCCAGCTCAACCTGGAACAGGCCGTCGATCACCGTTACATCGGTTTCAGTCAATGGATCGACGACGGGATCGCCACCGGTGTCGATGTCAAACAACCGGAAAGTCATTTCTTCGACGGTGTCGCTCAATGGTGAACCGGATTGATGAAGCTGGCCCTGGTAGGTAATGGTGGAGTCTGCAAAAGCGAAAAAGCTGATAAGCAATCCCGGCAGGATGGTCGCGATCGACTTGTACATGAGTCCCTCTTGAATTGTTTGCGCTGATTGACCGTGGTCCAGTCTGCATCGGCACTTTTCGAGAACGAGATCATTGAACTCGCTTGTAATGATTGTTGCGCAAAGTGGAAAGGACCCACCTGCATATTCACTTCACCCTATCAGAATGTGGTCAGCGGGATAGGTGATGGCTGGAAATCCGGGGGATGAGGATCATCGAAGGTGGCCGTGCCGTCTGCGCACAATCATGGGACGTTGTCGCTGGATATCTTGAGTCGGTAGAGCCAGTCCAGCGCCTCGCGCGGGCTTAGGTCATCGGGGTCGATGTCTTCCAGCATTTCGCGCACCGGATCGGGGCTGGGGTCGGGTGACTGCGCGGGGGCTGGTCCTGATGCCGGTCCGAACAGGCCCAGTTGCGGGGAGTCGTTGCGGGCCGATTCGGTTTCCAGGCGATCGAGATGACGACGAGCCTGGGCGATGACCGGCTTGGGTACGCCGGCCAGCCTGGCGACCTGGATGCCGTAGGACTGGCTGGCCGGGCCTTCGCGCACGCTGTGCAGAAAGACGATGGAATCATCGTGCTCGCGGGCATCGAGGTGGACATTGGCGATGCCGTCATGGTCCTCGGCCAGGCGGGTGAGTTCGAAATAGTGGGTGGCGAACAGGGTGTAGGCATGCACGTTGAGCGCCAGTTCGGTGGCCACCGCCCAGGCCAGCGCCAGTCCGTCGAAGGTCGATGTGCCGCGCCCGATTTCATCCATCAGCACCAGTGATTGATCGGTGGCGTTGTGCAGGATATTGGCGGTCTCGACCATCTCGACCATGAAGGTGGATCGGCCACGGGTGAGGTCGTCGCCGGCGCCGATGCGCGAGAAGATGCGGTCGATGGGTCCCAGGCGTGCGCTGGCCGCAGGCACGAAGGAGCCGGCATGGGCCAGGATCGCGATCAGCGCGGCCTGGCGCATGTAAGTGGACTTGCCGCCCATGTTGGGGCCGGTGATCACCAGCATGCGCCGGTCCGGGTCGAGACAACAGTCGTTGGGCACGAAGGGCTGGTCCTGGACGCGCTCGACCACCGGGTGGCGACCGGCTTCGATATCCAGCCCGGGTTGATCGTCGAGCCCGGGCCGGGAAAAATCCAGGGTTTCGGCGCGTTCGGTGAAGGCCACCAGCACATCCAGGCCGGAAATTGCAGAAGAAATGCGACTCAGGCGGGCGTGTTCGCCGGCCAATCGTTCGACCAGATCTTCGTAAAGCGCCTTTTCACGGGCCAGGGCGCGTTCGCGGGCCGACAGCACCTTGTCCTCGAAGCCCTTGAGTTCCTCGGTGATGTAGCGTTCGGCATTTTTCAGGGTCTGGCGACGGGTATATTCGGTCGGCACCTTGTCGGCATGGGTCTTGCCGATTTCGATGTAGTAGCCGTGGACGCGGTTGTAGCCAACCTTCAGGGTCTGGATGTCGGTCCGTTCGCGCTCCTGTTCCTCGTAGCGGACCAGAAAATCGCCGGCGTTCTGGCTCAACGCACGCAACTCGTCGAGCTCGGCATCATAGCCATCGGCAATAACCCCCCCATCGCGAATCACCATCGGAGGTTGCTCGACCACGGCGCTGTCCAGCAATTCGTGCAGGTCGGGGCAGGGCGCCAGTGATTCGGCCAGGCTTGCCAGCAAGGGTGTATCGAATGGACTCAGGGTTTGATTCAGATCCGGCAGTCGTCCCAATCCCTCGCGCAGGGTCGCCAGGTCACGCGGGCGGGCGGTTTTCAGGGCAATACGGGTCAACACCCGTTCCAGATCCCCGATGCCGCCCAGTTGGTCCTGAAGGCCGGGGTGTGCGTGCCCGTCGAGCAGGATCTGAATGGCATCGTGGCGCTCGCCCAGCCGCTGTCTTGACCGCAACGGGTGGGTGATCCAGCGCTTGAGCTTGCGACTGCCCATGGGCGTGGCCGCCGAGTCCATCAGGCCGACCAGGGTGTGTTCGGAACGACCGTCGGGGTGGACATCGATCTCGAGGTGCCGGCGGGTGGCCGAGTCCAGCACCAGGTGCTCACTCGCCCGCACTGCACGAATTCCGGTCAGATGGGTCAACTCGCCCGAGAGCATGTTGCGGGCATAGCCGAGCAGCGCGCCGGCCGCACCCAACCCCGGGCCATGCTTTTCGATGCCGAACCCGGACAAATCCTTGACCTTGAGCTGACGACACAGATCGCGCAGGCCGTTTTCAGGATCGAAATGCCAGGGCGGGCTGTGGCGCACGGCTGTTCCCGGAATCGATAGCTCCTGACCTTCGGGCAGCAGAATCTCGGCCGGGCGCAACCGTTCCAGTTCCGCATTCAATTCCTGGCGACTGGCCGGTTCTGAAAATCGCAGCCGTCCGCCGGCTACATCCAGCCAGGCCAGCCCGAAACCTTCACTGGCCGGCGCAATGGCCGCCAGCAGCCGATCCTGGCGGTCTTCCAGCAAGGCCTCCTCGGTGACCGTGCCCGGCGTGACAATCCGCACCACCTTGCGCTCGACCGGGCCTTTCGCAGAATCCGGATCGCCGACCTGCTCGCAGATGGCGATCGACTCGCCCTTTTTGATCAAGCGAGCCAGGTACCCGTCCACGGCGTGGTACGGCACTCCTGCCATGGGAATGGGCTGACCGGCCGACTGACCGCGCGTGGTCAGCGTGATATCCAGCAACTTCGCCGCCCGCTGCGCATCGTCATAAAAAAGCTCGTAGAAATCCCCCATCCGGAAAAACAGCAGGATGTCCGGGTAGTCGGACTTGATCCGCAGGTATTGCTGCATTAACGGGGTGTGTTGGGGGGCTTCGGTTGGCATCGGGTGGAGACCGGTGGGGTTCGGGCTTCTTTTGAGGATTAGGATTAGGTTTAAGGTTTAAGGTTTACGGGTTCAGGGTTCAGGGCTCAGGGTTCAGGGTTCAGGAAAGCCAAAAGACTGCGGAGGGCAGGAGCCTTGCAAATCAGCACACAACTCAAGGTAGCTCCCAGCGCCAAACAAAGCCCGCCCTTAAACGTTAAACCTTTCTTTCAAAAAGGCATTATAGAGGCCATGAACTCGCGATACGACGATGAAGCGCTGGCCATGCTGGCTGCCGCACTGGCCGCCGAGCTCAGGGCGCACGGGCGTCGCTTGATCACGGCCGAATCCTGTACCGGTGGCTGGATTTCCAAGTTGTGCACTGACTTGGCCGGCTCCTCGGAATGGTTCGAGCGTGGGCTGGTGACCTACAGTGACCAGGCCAAGCAGGAATTGCTGGGTGTGAGGGCGGCCGACCTGTACAGTCACGGGGCGGTCAGCGAGGTGGTGGCGGCGGCCATGGCGCGCGGTGCCGTTGAGGCCGGTCGGGCGGATTGCGCCATGTCGGTGTCGGGCATTGCCGGGCCGTCGGGCGGAAGTCCTGAAAAGCCGGTCGGCATGGTCTGTTTCGGCTGGGCCTGGCCGGACGGGCAACTGGAAACTGAATCGCGCCTGTTTGCCGGCGACCGCGACCAGATTCGACGCCAGAGCGTGGCAGTCGCCTTCGAGGGGCTGCTGCTTCGGCTGAAAGAATGAATTCTGCCCAAGTATTGAACTGCGGCACCCGTAGGTCGGCCTTACATGGCCGACGGTCGACAATGATTTGATCGACACGGTGGGTTCAATGCAATTTGAAACCAGGCGCCTGTTTTTCGCCCTGTGGCCGGATTCGGACATCCGGGCCGGGATCGTGGAACGGCGCGAGGCGCTCGGGCCGATCAGCCGTCGCCGGGTGCCGGATCATAACCTGCATTTGACCCTTTTGTTCCTGGGCGATCAGCCGGCGGATCGGGTTTCTGACATCCAGCAGGCGGCCGACCCGATCGCGAGTCAATCCTGCACACTCCTGCTCGACCGCTTTGGCTGGTTTCCCGGCGCCCGGGTGGCCTGGCTGGGCGGGGACGCACCGGAGGCGCTGAACTTGCTGGTCGATAGGCTGAAATCGGCCATGGAATCGCTGCACCTTCGCTTCGACCAGCGCCCATTCCGCCCGCATGTCACCCTGTTCAGGCAGGTTCGAAACCGCCCTGGCTTCCCCGCAATCGAGCCATTGCAATGGCCGGTGGCCGAATTTTGCCTGATCGAGTCGATTCCTTCGCGGCCTTATCAGGTTTTGAGAAAGTGGGGGGTAGAATGACTGGGGAGACGGAAGACGGAAGACGGAAGACGGAAGACGGAAGACGGAAGACGGAAGACGGAAGACGGAAGACGGAA
>SLKT01000037.1 GCA_007134485.1 Wenzhouxiangella sp.
CCTTGAGGGTCTGGATGATCGAAGCATAGGTCGAGGGTCGACCGATGCCGTATTCTTCCAGTGCCTTGACCAGGCTGGCCTCGGAGTAGCGCGGCGGCGGTTCGGTAAAGTGCTGTTCAGGGCGAACAGCGGACAGTGCGATCTCATCACCTTCGTTGAGTTCAGGCAGCCGGTTGTCGTTTTCGGTTCTGGCGTCCTGGTAGACCTTGAGAAAGCCGGGTTCGATCAGGGTCGAACCCGATGCCCGGAACACCGCCCGACCGACATCGAATTCTGCACTGACCGTGTCATACACGGCCGGAATCATCTGGCTGGCGACCGCCCGATTCCAGATCAACTGGTAAAGTCGGTACTGGTCGTCGCTGAGGTGACGCTTGAGCTTGATCGGTGTCAGGCTGGCCGAAGTCGGCCGGATGGCTTCGTGGGCCTCCTGGGCGTTCTTGGACTTGGACTGGTAAAAGTTCGGCTTTTCGGGGACCAGGCCCTGGCCGTATTCCTGACTGATGACCTTGCGGATTTCACTGATGGCATCGGAGGCCAGCGACACCGAGTCGGTTCGCATGTAGGTGATCAGGCCCTGGTTGCCGCTACCGATATCGACGCCTTCGTACAGCTGCTGGGCGGTGCGCATGGTGCGCTGGGTGGTGAAACGCAAGCGTCTGGCGGCTTCCTGCTGCAGGGTCGAGGTGATGAACGGGGGTTGGGCGCGCCGGCGACGCTGGCGCTTGTTGATGCGCGCAACCGTGAACTGGCCGTTCGCGGCCTGCTCGACGTGATCGCGAATCTCGTGCGCCCGGGATTCGTTGTTGATGTCGAACTGATCAAGCTTTTCGCCATCCAGTCGCACCAGGTTGGCTGAAAACGCGTTGTCTTCGGCTTGCCCGAGGTCGGCTTCGATGGTCCAGTATTCGCGCGGCTCGAATTTCTCGATTTCTTCCTCGCGCTCAACGATCATTCTCAGCGCCGGGGACTGGACGCGCCCGGCCGATAGTCCGCGTCGGACCTTTTTCCACAGCAACGGTGAAAGGTTGAAACCGACCAGGTAGTCGAGTGCGCGTCGAGCCTGCTGGGCATCGACCAGCGAACCCGACAGCTCGCGGGGATTATCCATGGCCTGCTGGATGGCGCGCTTGGTGATTTCGGAGAACACGACCCGCTTGATCGGCGTGTCGCTGTTGACACCTTGATCCTTCAGGATTTCGGCGATGTGCCAGGATATCGCCTCGCCCTCGCGGTCGAGGTCAGTGGCCAGAAAGACGGCTTCGGCCTTTCTTGCGGCCTTGACGATGCGATCGACATGCTTCTTGTTGCGATCGATGATGTCATAGCGCATGGCGAAGTCATGCTCGGGATCGACTGCGCCTTCCTTGGGGACCAGGTCGCGAACATGGCCGTAGGAAGCCAGGACATCGAAGTCCTTGCCGAGGTACTTGTTGATGGTGGTCGCCTTGGCCGGCGACTCGACGATGAGAAGATTCTTGGCCATATTTCGATTCTTGTTCAGGCCCGATTCGAGATGCCGCGCATGGCGCCTGACCTCGGCCTGCTTTTCTGGGTTGTCAGTGTCGGAACTCGCCTTCCTCGTCGAACATCAATTCCTCCATCCAGGCGTAGTTGGCCTCCTGGCCGGGTTGATTGAACAATACCATCAGGATGACCCACTTGACCTCTTCGATGCCGACTTCGTCGTTCTCAAGGGCCGCCAGACGGTCGATCACCTGCTCGCGCCGAGCCGGATCAAGCACGCCGGCATTTTCAAGGTACAGGATGAAGCCGCGCGCATCACGATCAAGCCGCTGACACTCCTCGGCATTGAAAACCCGCACGGGATTGGACTCGTGACCGCCCAGCTCGGGCAGATTGCGCTGTACGGCCAGGCCGTCGAGCCAGGCGAATGCGCGGTCGATCTCGGCGACCGAAAAGCCGGCCTCTTCCAGGCTTTCGCTTAACGATTCACGGTCTGGTGAGCTGTCAGGTTCCTCGTAAATGTAGTTTTCAAACAGGTACATCAACAAATCGAGCACGTTTTCCTTCATTCACTCCAGTCCTTGTCGCGGGATGGCTTATCGAGTCCGGCTGTAACGACCGCCGGGGTGTGCGACGACCCGACCGTCCAGTTCCATGGTAAGCAGCATGGAGGATACCGCAGCGGTCGTCAACTCCGAGCGGCGAATGATTTCGTCGACGGGGGCGGGTTCGAAGCCGATGGCTTCGAGCAGTTTTTCATATTCCGGGTCGTTGTCCATATGCGGTGACTGATCGGCTTTGTCAAGGCCTGACTCGGCGGATTGCTCCAGCAGGGCCTGAATGCTGCTGGCCAGTTCGCCGGCCATCGGGGCCAGTTCCTCGACCACCTCCTCGGCGGTTTCGACCAATTTGGCGCCCTCGCGGATCAGGCGGTGGCAGCCGCGAGCGAGCGGGTTCTGGACCGATCCGGGGATGGCGAACACCTCGCGACCCTGTTCATTGGCCAGCCTGGCGGTGATCAGCGAACCACTGCGTGTGCCGGCCTCGACCACCAGGGTGCCCAGGCTCATGCCGCTGATGATGCGGTTGCGTGCCGGAAAATTGCCCTGACGCACGTCGGTGCCCGGCGGGAAGGGGCTGATC
Organism: Wenzhouxiangella sp.; assembly: GCA_007134485.1. Taxonomy (GTDB): domain Bacteria; phylum Pseudomonadota; class Gammaproteobacteria; order Xanthomonadales; family Wenzhouxiangellaceae; genus Wenzhouxiangella. The sequence continues at coordinate 2,611 of SLKT01000037.1, forward strand.
AGGGCGCCCTGGTTGATGATGCGATGGGCGAGCGCCTTGTTGCGTGCCGGGTAGATCCGGTCGGGGCCCGTGCCGGTCACGGCCAGGGTGATGCCGCCGGCTTCCAGGCAACCTTCGTGCGCCTTGGCGTCGGCCCCGGCGGCCAGGCCGCTGGTGACCACGAACCCCGCCCGGGCCAGTGTGGCGGCAAATGAATGCGCGTGGTCCAGTCCGCCGGGCGTTGCATTGCGGCTGCCGACGATGGCGACCTGGGGTCTGACCAGATGTTCGGGCCGGCCAACCACGAAAAGGGCCGCCGGCGGGTCGTCGATGCGCCTGAGTAGGGGTGGATAGAACTCATCATCCAGCGTGACCAGATGGTGATTGTCGGCCTCCAGCCATGCCTGGCACTGGTGCATGCGCGCTTCGTCGGGCTTGCGCAGAGCGCGGATGGTTTTGGGTGATATGCCGCAGGCCTCAAGCGTGCTATCGCTTTGCTCCACCCAGTGGGCCGGTGATTCGAATGCTTCTTTCAGGCGGGCAACCCGGCGAGGGCCAAGCCCCGGTGCAAGGACCAGGGCCAGCCAGGGATATCGCTCATCCGGATCGCGCATGGCCTCCGGGGGATTTACAGGCGTCGGTCGGGATGATCCAGGATGTCATCGGCGCGAATGGCGTCCTTGCCGTCCATCACGATCGCGTAACTGATCCGTTCGAAAGGCCGGAAAACCATGAGTTGTCCGGCATATTCATCGGGCAAGGTGACATGCCGTTCCTCGCTACGATAGCCGCCCACCGGGTGACGGTGACGATCGCGAACGGTACCGCCGCCCCGGAAGGCCGAGAACGTGTGCCCTGGCTCGATACCATCCTCGGTGCCCAGGGAGATGGCCACGATCTGGTAATGACCGACCCCATAGTAGGCCTCGCTGACCGTCAACACGCGGGCGTCCTCGGGGATGTCATCCATGGCGGATGGATGGAAATGGGGGTCGAAACGATGGTAGTCGACCGGCAGGACGTAATCACCGGCCATGACTTCGCGACGCCCATCGGTCAGTTCGAGAATCGCTGGATCGCCGGCCTGAACGACCCGGGCATGAGCCGAAGTCCACATCTCGTAGCCGATGATCGGATAATCGAAGCGTTCCAGGCGGCCAATGGTGGCGCGCCAGATCGGACTGGACGGGCGTTCGTAGGCAGGTACCTGGCCACCACCGGCACGGATGCGATTCTGTCGTAGCCCGTTGCGCGGAGAGGCGCTGCGATCCTCGAACTGGTAGGAGATACGCGCAATCACGACTTCCTGGCCGACGCGAGCATCGTCCATGCCCACGACGTAGGTGCGATCGCCCGGACCGGCAAACACGCGCTGTTCGACATTCGCGACCACGTAGGGCAGGTCCTCGACGGCTTCCGGGCTGATGATGCGCGGATGGCGCAGCAGCGGTTCGATGGCATCGAATGGAATGGCGGTGATCGCCTCGTCGATATCCTCGCGCCGGATTTGCGGCGACAGGCGACGGGTGTCATCGGCGACTCTCAGACGGGGTTCCCCGCCGACGAATTCAAGCACAATGCGATCGCCCGGGAATATCAGGTGCGGGTTCTCGATCTGCGGATTCGCCTGCCAGATGGCTGGCCATTGCCATGGCCGGGTCAGAAAGCGTCCGGCAATGTCCCACAGGGTGTCCCCATCCTGCACGACATATTCACGCGGATGATCTTCGCGCAACTCGATATCCTCAGCCTGTACACTGAGGGCCAGGCCCAGAATGACCAGCATGATTAGCAATCGTTTCACGGAGTGAATCCCTCCAATGGTACCGACGGTCTTGATTTTTCTGAGCCTATCATAAACATTATCATTGTAAAACGCACGTTTAAGCGATTTTTTTCAACCGATGTCACGACTTAGCATACTTGAATTCCCCGATCGCCGCCTGCGCCGCGTCGCCAAGCCGGTCGACCAGGTCACCGAAACCGAACGCCAGCTGGCTACCGACATGCTCGAAACGATGTACGCCGCGCGCGGCATCGGCCTGGCCGCTACCCAGGTCAACGAGGGCATTCGCCTGGTGGTCATGGACCTGAGTGAAAGCCGTGATGAGCCGCGCGTGTTCATCAATCCCGAGATCGTCGATCGCAACGGCGCCCAGACCTGCGAAGAGGGTTGCCTGTCCGTTCCGGGCATCTATGCCGAAGTCGAACGGGCCGAGAGCGTGCGGGTCAAGGCGCTGGGACTTGACGGTGAGCCGTTCGAGCTCGACGCCGAAGGCCTGCTGGCGGTATGCATTCAGCATGAAATCGATCATCTTGACGGCAAGGTGTTCGTCGATTATCTCTCGCCGCTGAAGCGGCGCATGGTTGAAAAGCGCCTGCGCAAGCAGCAGCGTGCGGAAAAGGTTTGAAGCCACTGACCACGGTGTTTGCCGGAACACCGGAATTCGCGGTTCCGGCCCTGGAGACACTGATTGAATCCGGCCACGGACCCGAAATCGTTCTGACCCAGCCCGACCGGGGCGCCGGTCGTGGACGCAAGGTACGTTTCGGGCCGGTCAAGCAGACGGCGGTGGATGCCGGAATCGAGGTTCTTCAGCCCGAATCGCTCAGGGCCGGGGATGCACTGAAACGACTCGCCGCACTCGAACCTGATCTGCTGATCACCGCCGCTTATGGCCTGTTGTTGCCGCAGCCCGTTCTGGATCTGCCCGTGCACGGCTGCTGGAATCTGCATGCTTCGTTGTTGCCGCGCTGGCGCGGCGCCAGCCCGATCAACCAGGCCATCCTGGCCGGTGATGAACGCACCGGAATATCGCTGATGCAAATGGATGCCGGCCTGGATACCGGACCGGTCCTGCTGCAGGCCGAAACCGCCATCGAATCGGCCGATACGGCCGGATCCGTGCATGATCGCCTGGCGCGGATGGCTGCGGCCATCCTGGGCGAGGCGCTGGAGCGCCTGGCGGCCGGCAGCCTGCCCGAGCCCATGCCGCAGAATGATGCCCTGGCCACGCATGCGCCTCTGATCGGCAAGGACGATGCCCGCCTGGACTGGTCCCGGGATGCAGCCGAACTGGAACGGGTTGTTCGCGCATTCAATCCCTGGCCGGTGGCTTTCGGGCGGATCCGGGATGAGCAGTGCCGGATATTCCGGGCCACCGTGGGTCCCGATCTCGATCTGGCGCCTGGGCAGTTGTTGACCGGCCATGGCAGGCGCGATTGCATCATCGTCGCCTGCGGGCCGGGCAGTCTCGAGATCCGGGAGTTGCAAGCGCCGGGACGCAAGCGGGTGAGTGCCTCGGACTGGCTCAATGCGCATCCGGACTGGCGGTGATGGGTTTCGTTGGTTCGTTTGTTCGTTTGTTGGTTGGTTCGTTGGTTCGTTTGTTGGTTGGTTCGTTTGTTCGTTTGCTGGTGAGGCGGGATGGGTAAGCGGGTGCTGGGTGCGGAGCCGCGGTGGCTGGCGGCGCGGGCTTGCCTGGGGGTGCTGGATCGTGGGCAGGCGCTGGATGGCGTGCTTTCCGATCTGCTTCAATCGCTTGAATCCAGTCGCGATCGTTCCTTGGGCAGACGTCTGGCCCATGCGGTGTTGCGCGACTGGCCGGCGCTCAACCACTTGCTCGGGCAATTGCTTGAGCGCACCCCCCGGCGGCGGGATCGGCCGGTCTGGTTCGTGCTCGCGGTGGGGCTGGCTGAACTGCGCCAGGCGCGCGAGCCGGCACCGGCGGTCGTCCATGCCGCGGTCGAGTCGATCCGGCTTGCCGGCCTGGGGCGTCTGAGCGGGTTGGTCAACGGGGTGTTGCGGCAGTTCATTCGACGCCGAAGCGAGCTGGAAGGGGCGCTGCCCGACGACCCGGTCATTCGCCACGGTTATCCGAATTGGCTGATCCGGCTATTGCAGGAAGACTGGCCGGATGACTGGATACGGATTCTTGAGCAGGGCAATCAGCCCCCACCACTCTGGCTGCGGGTCAATCGCCATTACTGGACCCGCGACGAGGCCTGCAGGGCCCTGATCGAAGCCGGACATGCCTGCCGGGCCCCAGATGAGTTGCCTGATGCCATTTGTCTCAAACAACGCGCTGCCGTCAGCCGATTGCCGGGTTTTGTCGAGGGCGGTTTGTCGGTGCAGGACGGAGCGGCCCAGATGGTTGTTGAATATCTGGATCCGGGAGACGGGGACCGGGTGCTGGATGCCTGCAGTGCGCCGGGTGGCAAGAGCGCCCATATTCTCGAGCGCGCCGATGTTGAACTGACTGCCGTCGATATCGACCCCGAACGGCTGGCCGACGTGGCCAGTACACTGGAACGCCTGCGACTGTCGGCACGGTTGGTGGCCGGCGATGCGACGCGTCCGGAGGACTGGTGGGACGGGCAGCCGTTCGATCGAATCCTCATTGATGCACCATGCTCGGCCACCGGAGTCATTCGTCGCCATCCGGATATTCGCTGGTTGCGCAGCCAGGCCGACATCCAGGCATTGGTGCGCACGCAGACCTTGATGGTCGACAAGCTTTGGCCGTTGCTCGCGCCGGGGGGTATCCTTGTCTACTCGACCTGCTCGGTACTGGCTGCCGAGAATCGTCTTCAGGCCCAATCCTTGGTGGAGCGTCATGATGCACTCGAGGTGCTCGAACACGATGAACTGCCCGGGCGACCGCAACGACCGGGCCGTCAGCTTTTGCCCGGTGACCGGGATCTTGATGGTTTTTACCATCTGGCTGTGCGTCGCCTGCACGCCGGCTGAGGACAGCGAGTGGGACATGACGTTGATTCAGCCGACGCCGTTGTGGGTGGACGATGAACTCATGATCAATGCCGGGGTGGACTGGACGCCGTCGCCGGCCGTCATCGAGGCCCTGGACCATGGCGTCGGTGTGCCTATCCGAGTGACCACCCGGGTCAGTCGTCATCATCGCTGGTTTGCCACCATGGACCGGGATCGCAATCATCGCTTCGAGGTGCGCTACCTGCCACTGGTGCGCAGCTATCAGCTCAGCGAAATCAAGACCGGCCAGGTCGACGCTTATCCGCGCATGGGCATGCTGGTCGATGCCTTGCGCCGGCAGCGCGACTGGCACACCGGCCTGACTCGTTCCGAAGCGGCCGAACGTGACTGGCAGGTCGAAATCCGGGTCGAACTGGATCGAACCCGCCTGCCGTCGCCCATGCGCCTGCCGGTCTGGTTCGACGATCAGTGGCGCTCGGCCAGCCCATGGCATGGCTGGCGAGTTGAACAGGGCCAGGTGGATGAACCTTAGGCAGCCCGTGCGACGTCTGCTTCGATTATTGCCCATCGCGGCGGTCCTGCTGATCCTGCTCAGTGCGCTCTACCTGGTCTCCAGCGTCGAGCAGGACGCCACGCAGCTCGGCCGCGCCTCGCTTTGGGTTTTCGTGATCACCGCGATCGCCTTGCTGGTGCTGATCGGGGTCATCGTCGGTCGGGTGGTGCGGCTCGTTCAGCGCAGCCGGGCTGGTGAACCCGGCGCCCGCCTGACTGCGCGTCTGGTGGCCGTGTTCATCGCCCTGGCTTTACCGCCGGTGGTGGTCCTGTATCTGTTCGCCTTCCAGTTCATCAACGAAACCATCGAAGGCTGGCTGGACGTTGAAACCGAGGCGGCGCTCTCCGATTCCATCGAGCTGGGGCAGATGTTCATGAGCATGAGAACACGCGAGGCCAGTTCTCGCCTGTCGCGGGTGGCCAGCGCCCTGGAGCTGGAGGACGAGGACATGCTGTTTCGCCAGTTGTTGCGCGAGGTCAGCGCGGCCGGACCCACGGAACTGGCCGTGCTCGATGCCTCCGGCCAGGCACAGGTTTCAGTCAATATCGACCCCGGGCAGCTGGTCGTTGATCTGCCGTCAAGTTTCGCGCTGGCCCAGGCTCTGGAAAACGAGGAATATGCAGCCGCCGAGCCCGACGAAGAGGGCATTCAGATTCGCGTGCTGAGGACCGTCGGGCCTGCCGCGCTTGGCGGGCGACCGATGATTCTGCAAGCCATTTATCCGCTGCCGCAGGAGTTCGGCGAGCTGGCCGAGAACATCGAGCAGGCCTATTACCGGTACCGCAATGTCGCCTTCCTGCGCGATCGTCTCCAGCAGAGTCTCATTCTGATTCTGACCCTGGTGTTGTTGCTGACGGCCTTGCTGGCCATGCTGGTGGCGTTCAACGCCGCCCGCCGCCTGACTCAGCCGATTCGTGAGCTGGCCGGGGCGACTCGACAGATTGCCGCCGGACATTTCCCGGAACAACTCTCGGTGACCAGCCGCGACGAACTCGGTTTCCTGGTCGAGTCGTTCAATACCATGACCCGGGAGCTGGCCGCCAGTCGCCAGGCACTGGAGGATCAACGCCGATACCTGGAGATCGTGCTTGGACGATTGTCGGCCGGGGTGCTGGCGATTGATGGCGATGGTCGCCTGGGGGCGTTCAATGACTCGGCGGGCCGTATTCTCGGCCTTGATCCGGACCGTGACCGCGGCCGAATCCTTTCGGAGCTGGTTCGAGAACGACCGGACCTGGTCCCGTTGGTCGACGTGATCGGCGCGCGCCGGGCCGGTGGGGACTGGCGTCGCGAAATTCAGCTCGGTGAGCCCGGCCAGCCGCTGGTGCTGGTTTGCCGCGGTTCGGACCTTCCGGCCGAGACCGGGGGGCAGGTGGTGGTATTCGACGATGTCACCGTGCTGGATCAGGCCCAGCGTGAAGCAGCCTGGGCCGAGGTCGCTCGGCGACTTGCCCACGAAGTCAAGAATCCGCTGACGCCCATTCAACTGGCCACTGAACGGCTGCAGTACAAGCTCGAGCAGGCCCTGGATGCCGACCAGCGTGAACTGCTGACCAAGACCACCACCACCATTCGAGCCCAGGTCGACACCCTCAAGCGCCTGGTCGATGCATTCGGCGATTATGCTCGACCGGTCGATCTGAAGATGGAGCCGGTCAACCTGGCCGCCCTGATTGGCGAGATCGAGGACCTGTACTCCGGTGGCGCGACGGCCGCATCGTTCGAAGTGGAGATCGACCCGGCAACCGGGCCGGTGCTCGGCGATGCCGGGCGCCTTCGCCAGGTGCTGCTCAATCTGATTCGCAATGCCCAGGAAGCCCATCCGGAAGGCCGACCCCGTCTGCAGTTCAAACTCGGTCCGCAGGCCAACGAAGAACAGCCGGGGGTGTTGCTGATGATTCGTGACAACGGTCCGGGTTTTGCCGATGAAGTGCTCGAGCGGATTTTCGAGCCCTATGTCACGACCAAACCGCGCGGCACCGGGTTGGGACTGCCCATCGTGCGACGCATTATCGAAGACCACGGCGGACGAATCAGCGTGGCCAATTCGGATGGAGGTGGCGGGCAGGTCATGATCTGGCTGCCTGCGGCCAGACGTGAACAGACTTCGCAGCTACAATAGCGCCATGGCGACCGCCCGCATTCTGATCGTCGACGACGAGCAAGATATTCGAGATCTGATCAGCGACATTCTGGCTGACGAGGGCCATGACGTGCTCAGTGCCGGTGATGCGGCCGAGGCGCGCGAGATGCGTGCCCAGCACCGCCCGGAGTTGATCCTCCTGGATGTCTGGATGCCGGATACCGATGGCATCAGCCTGTTGCGAGAGTGGCGTGAGACCGATGCCCTGGATTGTCCGGTGGTCATGATTTCCGGCCACGGCTCGGTCGAAACCGCGGTTGAAGCCACCCGGCTTGGCGCCTTCGATTTCATCGAAAAACCGGTTTCAATGGCCAAGTTGCTGGTGACGGTCGGCAATGCGCTCGAGGTCGGCCGCGACAGCCAGGACAAGTCCGGACAGCGCCGCGATCATTCGACCATTCTGGAACCCATGGGCCGCTCGCCGGCGGTTCAGCAGCTCAAGCGGCGCCTGGAACGGATTGCTGCCCATGATGCAGCCGTGCTGATTACCGGTGAAGCCGGGGTTGGCAAGGGTGCGGCCGCACGCTGGATTCATGCCCATTCGGCGCGATCCAAGGGACCATTCGTGGCGGCCCCGACCCGGGTCGAGGCCGATGGCTGGTCGCGTCTGCTGCTCGGCGAAGGCCAAAGCCGCGGCTTGCTGGCCGAAGCCCAGGGTGGGGTGTTGTTCATCGAGGATGTGGCCCGGCTGGACAAGACGGCCCAGGGCCGGCTGCTGGGCATCATCGAGGCCAAGACCCTGGACCCCGACTCGGCGTCCAGCCCGAAGCTGGATGTGCGCCTGATTGTCGGCTCCTCGGTCAACCTCGAACAACTGGTGCGTGCCGGTCAGTTCGACGAAGCCCTTTACTACCAGATCAACGTGGTGCCGCTGGATATTCCTCCCCTGCGCGAGCGCCAGGAAGATATACCCGATCTGGTGAGATTCTATGCGGAACATTTCCCCAGTCGCGATGGCATGCCTTATCGTCACTTTTCGGTGGCTGCGCAGAATCGCCTGCGCCAGCACCATTGGCCGGGCAATCTCCGCGAGCTCAGGAATCTTGTCCAGCGCCTGTTGATTCTTGGCGGTGATGACGAGGTCAGCGTCGCCGAGGTCGAAGAAGCACTGGCGCAATCGGAAAGTACGCCGCAGACCGAGGGCGCCGACCTTCCGGCGCTGTTTCACATGCCGCTTCGCGAGGCGCGCGAAGAGTTCGAACGCCAGTACCTGACATTCAAGCTCAAGTCGGTCGCCGGCAGCGTCGGCAAGCTGGCCGATGTGGTCGAGATGGAACGGACCCATTTGTATCGCAAACTCAGGCAATTGGGCATTGATCCCAAGCAGGTCTGAATCGCTGAATGGCGGCTGATCAGTGATCCCATTGGAATAGAGGCGGGGCCATGCAAATCATCATACTGGGCGCAGGTCAGGTCGGTTCCGGCATGGCCCGCTCGCTGTCTCAGGAAGAAAACGACATCACCGTGGTTGACACGGTGCCCGATCGACTGAGCGAGCTTCAGGAAAAACTCGACATTCGCACCGTGCTCGGCCATGGCGCGCATCCGCAGACGCTGATCCGGGCCGGCATCGAGGATGCCGACCTGCTCATTGCGCTGACCAATTCCGACGAGACCAACATGGTGGCCTGCCAGGTCGCCTATTCGTTGTTCAACACGCCGACCAAGGTCGCACGGGTCCGGGCCGCCGACTACCTCGCCCATCCCGAGCTGTTCAATCGGGAACACACACCGATCGATGTGTTGATCAGCCCCGAGAAACTGGTCACGGATCATATTCAACGCCTGATTGAATACCCGGGCGCATTGCAGGTGCTGGATTTCGCCGACGGCCGGGCGCAGCTGGTGTCGACCCGGGCGTTTCACGATGGCCCACTGGTCGGGCGCGAGTTGAAGTCACTGCGTGAAAAACTCCCGGAGGGGGTGGATGCGCGTGTGGCGGCAATATTTCGCAATGACGAGGCGATCATTCCCAAGGGCAATACCGTCATCGAGGTCGATGACATCGTCTATTTCCTTGCCGCCACTCGCGACATCCCACTGGTGATGCGCGAACTCAGGCGCCTGGGCGGTCCGGCCAACCGTATCCTGCTGTCCGGTGGAGGCAATATCGGCGCCAACCTGGCCCGTCGCCTGGAGCGCAATCATCATGTCAAGATCATCGAGCGGGATCCGGGCAGGGCCGAGGTCATTGCCGACGATCTCGACACCACCATCGTACTGGTCGGCGATTGTGCCGACGAGGACCTGCTACATGAGGAAGGCATTGACGAGACCGATGTCTACTGCGCACTGACCAACGATGATGAAGCCAATATCCTGTCGTCCATGCTGGCCAAGCGCATGGGCGCCGACAAGGTCATCGCCCTGATCAACCGCCCGGCTTATGTCGACCTGGTCGAGTCGGATCGTATCGATGTCGCGGTCAGTCCGCAGCAGGTGACGATCGGCGCGTTGCTGACGCACATTCGCAGAGGCCACATGGTGCGTGTGCATTCGCTCAGGAGCGGTGTAACCGAGGCCATCGAGGCGGTGGCCCACGGCATGCCGGGCCAATCGCGGGTGGTCGGCAAGCGCATCGAGGAAATCGACCTGCCGCCGGATACCACCATCGGCGGCATCATCCGTGGTGAGGAGGTCATCATCGCCCACCATGACGTCATGATCCAGAACGATGACCACGTCATTTTGTTCGTGGCCGACCAGAAGCACATCAGCCAGGTCGAACGCCTGTTTTCGGTGGACGCGGTCTTTCTCTGATGAGATTGTCGGCCTACGCCCCGGTCCAGCGCATCGTCGGCGTGCTGTTGATGTTCATCAGCATCGGTTTCGTGCCGCCACTGATCTTCGCCCTGGTCAATGGTGACGGTGCGGCCATGGCCTTCGTGGTCAGCCTGGTCCTGGTACCGGCATCAGGTTTGGCGCTGTACTGGCCGGTGCGCAGGGCCAGTCGCGATCTGCGCATCACTGATGGTTTCCTGGTGGTGGTGGCCTGCTGGGGCGCCGTCTGTCTGGCTGCGGCCATTCCCTTCGTGCTGGCCTTGGACGCCAGCCTGGCCGATGCCGTATTCGAGTCCACTTCGGGCATCACCACGACCGGTGCGACAGTATTTTCAGGTCTCGGCGAGATGCCGATTTCCATTCGCTGGTACCGCCAGCAACTGCAGTGGATGGGAGGGCTGGGCATCATCGTGCTGGCCGTGGCTATCCTGCCCATGCTGCGTGTCGGCGGCATGCAGGTCTTCAAGGCCGAGGCCACCGGCCCGGTCAAGGAATCACGCCTGACGCCGCGTATTGCCGAGACCGCCAGGGCCTTGTGGCTGATCTATATCGGCCTGACCGCGATCTGCGCGGCGGCCTACTGGGCGGCTGGAATGAGCCTGTTCGACGCCGTCGGCCATGCCTTTTCCACCATTGCCACGGCCGGCTTTTCCACTCACGATGACTCGATTGGTCATTTCGACAGTGCCTTGATCGATGCCCTGGTGGTGTTTTTCCTGTTCGTGGCCAGTATCAACTTCGCGCTTCATTTTCTGGCCCTGCGTCGTGCCAGCGCACAGGTCTATCTGCGCGACCCGGAATTGAAACTCTTTGCCATCCTGTTGTTGATCATTTCGGCGCTGATCACCGTACTGTTGTGGCAGCAGGGGTTGTACGAGACATTCTGGGAGTCACTGCGCTACGCCGTCTTCCAGGCGGTGTCGTATACCACGACCACCGGCTTTGCCACCGCCGAGGTCTACCTGTGGCCGGGGACCCTGCCCTTGTTGCTGATCCTGGTCAGTGCCCTGGGAGGCTGCGCCGGCGCCACCACCGGTGGCTTCAAGATCATCCGCGTTTATTTGCTGACCAAGCAGGGTTTGCGCGAACTCCAGCGCTTGATTCATCCGCGCGCGGTCGTGCCGCTGAAACTCGGTGGACGCACCCTGAATCAGGAAGTCGCCAACGCGGTGTGGGGCTTCGTTTCGCTATACATTGTCTGCATCGTGGTGTTGACCCTCATCGTTGCCGGCATCGAGCAGGACTTGGTCACGGCTGTTTCGGTAGTATTTTCGGCCATGAACAATCTTGGCCCGGCGCTGGGCGAGGCCGGCTCTAACTGGGGCAGCCTGAGCGATTCCACCAAGGCACTGATGAGCTTTGCCATGCTGCTTGGACGCTTGGAGATCTTCACCATTCTGGTGCTGCTGACGCCTTCATACTGGAAGCATTGATTTGGACGGAAGACGGAAGACGGGAGACGGGAGACGGGAGA
>SLKT01000111.1 GCA_007134485.1 Wenzhouxiangella sp.
CCGAGCGCTTTCGTGCCCTGAGCAACCGGAAGGACCAGCGCGTCGACCGTCAGATTGAAGCCGGTTTCCCATGGCTGCCAGCCGGCTGCTTGGTCCGCCTTGATGAGCAAGCTTCGGAGGTGGTGCTGGCCAATATTCGTGACACTCTAGCGCAGCGACGCCCTCAGCTCATGCGGCAATTGGCGGGACTGCGTCAGGAGAAGGGTGAGGATGTTTCACTGACCCAGATGCTCGACTGGCTGCACCTGGACGATCCGGACCTGGTGCTGAAACATGGGCTGCCATCCAGCCTGATGGCGGAGGCCTCTGGCAGCCAAGAGTCTGGTCTCGGCAAGTACGAGAAGGGGCTGACTTTAGGGCTGCGCCAACTGTTAGTTTCCGATGATCGTGATATTTTGTTGGCCTTGCAGACTGCGTTGCAATCAGAGCAGCCGGTTGCTGAATCAGAAACAGAAATGGTGCTGCTCGCCCTCGCCATGGTCTGGGGAAATCAGCGACCAGAGGGAGGTTGGCAAGAAGCGCTAAGGTTCATGCGTGCGCACGTCGGACTGAGGCGGGATTTGCTAGAAGTCCTGCAGTGGCGCCTCGATCAGCTCCTGCCCGTTCATCAGCGCCGCTTCCCAGCACTGACCGGACAGCTAGCACTTCATGCCTGCTATTCCAGAGAGCAAATCATGCTCGCCTTGGGGAAGGGCGACTTTGCTGCCCCGTTTACCCACCGCGAGGGGGTTCTCCACGTCGCGGAGCGGAATCTGGATGCCTTCTTTGTCACGATCAACAAGTCCGACAAGGACTTTTCACCCACCACGCTCTATGAAGACTACGCGCTGAACCAGGAACTGTTTCACTGGCAAAGCCAGTCAACGACTTCCCCCGAATCGCCGACTGGACAGCGCTACATCAATCACGCGCAGGTTGGCTACCAGCCGGTGCTGTTCGTTCGCTCTGGGAAGAAAATGGATAACGGGCTTACCGAGCCCTTTCGGTATATCGGGCCGATCAATTACGTGCGTCACGAAGGCAGTCGGCCTATGAGTATTGTTTGGCGGCTGCAGCAGCCCCTTCGTGCCCGGGAGCTTCGGGCGTTTCGGCAGGAGGCGATTTGACATCGCTCTCGACTTTTTTCGAAATAGAACTCAATGTCCTTCTTGGTTTGTCTGCCGACCATATTCCGACTGATGATGGATAATCAGATGAGTGATTGAAGATGGAACAGCAAATCACAGTAGGAAAGCGGCTGGGGAAAACGGTATATGTGCATACAAGCAGTAGAGGCTCATGGCCCGATCTCTGGATGGAAAGAGTTCATGCCGCCAGTGCAACTGCTAACGTGGAGTTGGATCTTCCTTGGAACGTCGTGAAGCTAAATCTGGAGGAGCAGAGAGTTTCATTCCTCTTTTATAGGCAGTTCTGGGATGACCCATTTCCGGCGCTCGATATGGCATGTGCAGTTAATCTGAGCAGCGGTGTCGTGCAACTTAGAAAATACCGGGCATCCCGAAATCCACCGATCCTACACCGAAAGGAATTGCTCCTTGATCGAAATGAGCCCCGTCGCGCCCGATTCGCTCGGCTCACCAATGAATTGGAGGATCGCGGTATGTTCCGAGATTGCAATCAGATTGGATTTCGGTGCCAATGGGCGTCCCGTCTGCGTGAGGCAGGTTTTGTGATTCGCGATTATCGAGTCATTCAGAAAACGCATGCTCTATCCGACGAAAGTGTGCCGCCATGGTGAATGTTGCTCGCCACAAAACGGCTATTGCCCGTCATCAGTTATCAACGCCATTTCAGATGCTCGCCCGGCATGGATTCCTCGATGGCGAGCACTCAATTCTTGATTATGGCTGCGGCCGGGGCGACGACATCGCTATCTTGCAAAAAGCCGAACTGCCCGTGCGAGGCTGGGATCCGCATTTTGCGCCGGACACCGATCTTAGCGAGCTTGCCGACGTCGTAAATCTAGGCTTTGTTGTAAACGTAATCGAAGATTCCCACGAGCGCGAAGAGGCGCTGCGGAGGTCATTCTCACTTTGCCGGCGGTGTCTTTCAGTGTCAGTAATGATCGCGGGTCGGGCTCAGACCGAGGGAATGCGATCATACAGCGATGGTCATATTACCAAGCGAGGTACTTTCCAGAAGTACTTCACTCAGGCTGAATTCGTGCAATTCGTAAAGAAGGTGCTTGGACAGGAGCCAGTGCCCGTGGCACCAGGGGTTGTGTTTGTTTTTCGGGATGAGCTCGCGGAGCAGCGATTTTTCCGCAATCGTCATCGACGCGAGCCCCGCCTTGCAGAATTGCTCTCGATCGTATCGCCGCTAACTGTTAAGCGGGCCCGGTCGCGCGAAACGCTTACTCAGCAGTATTTTGAGGTTTTGCAAGGCCTTTGGAAGGTAGCCATAGAGTTAGGGCGCCTTCCTGCTGAAGACGAGCTTTTTTCAGATATTCGGGAGCCAGTGGTAAAGGAGCTTGGTGGCGTCCGCCGTGCTTCTGCGCTCGCACGGCGTGCGTTCGGCCTGAAGGAGTTTCATGAGTCCGAATCTGCTCGAATCGAAGACCTGACGGTCTATTTTGCACTCGAGGCTTTTAACCGTCGCTCTCGATATCGGGAGCTGCCTATAGAACTTCAGCGGGACATAAAGGCTTTTTTCGGTGCTTACAAGAACGCCGCTGAAGCTGGGAAGGAGCTACTCTTCTCGCTCGGTAACCCAGAGACAATTCACAAGGCTTGCCAGGTTGCTGCTTCGCAAAACCTCGGCCATCTTGAAGACGATCATTCTCTACAGTTCCACAGTGCATTGTTGGAGCGCTTGCCTGCGCCCCTGCGGGTCTATGCGGGTTGTGCTGAGCGGCTTTTTGGCGACATTAGGGCTGCCGATTTGGTGAAAATCCACATTGGGTCTGGAAAGCTCACCCTGCTTTATTTCGATGATTTCGAGGGTAAGCCTTTGCCGGGGATGGTTGAGCGAGTCAAAATTAAGTTGCGGGAGCTTGACGTGGATTTCTTTGATTACACGCGCCAGAACTCCCTGCCGCTTCTGTATCTTAAGTCCCGCTACATGGCCCCAGACCAACCGGGATACGATGAGCAGCGAACCTTTGATGAAAGCCTTAAATCGCTCGGGGTGTTTGATTTTTCCTCCTACGGCCCTGACCAAGACACCTTTTGGCGAACACTTGATGAGCTTCGACTTGAAATCCGAGGTTTTAACCTCTCACGATTGAATTAGCGGACTCTCATACGAAATCTGTGAACTCGGCTGCAGCCGAATAAATTGAGCTTGCGCCCGCCCTTACGAGCCTTTAAAATGCAACGTAATGTTACGCGCCGTGATGCGTGTAACATACTGTAACTAGATGAGTTTGTGCAATGCCCATAAAGGTAGAAGGCGTCACTTACATCACTGCGCAGGAAGCTGCGGAAGCGGTTGAAGTTAGTCGGCAGACGATCTGGCGCTGGCGAAAAGAGCAAAAGATTCCAGGAGGTTATCGGTTTCGCAATGGTCAATTGCTGTTCTCACGCGAGGAATTAGCCGCGATTCGCCGATATGCCAACCGACTGCAGCCTTCGGATGCTGCTGATGCGGGGCAGATCTCGATTTTTGACCACTGAGCGCTTCTGCAACCCGATGATTTATCTGGATCACAATGCTAGTACGCCGGTTCTTCCGGAAGTCGCTCGCTGCATGGCTGAGATTGCGGAGTCCGGTGCTCTTAATCCCTCAAGCGCCCACCGCGCCGGAGAGAGTGCTCGCAAGGTACTTTCAAAAGCGCGCGAAAGCCTAGCGAGACTTCTCCATTGCGAGCCGGATCAGGTCTTATTCA
>SLKT01000048.1 GCA_007134485.1 Wenzhouxiangella sp.
CAGCGTCGCGTAACCTCACCAACGGTGAGTTTTGGCGACACCTATAAAAACGCTGTCAAATGCCCACGGTTATTGACTTTGAGCGCCTCAAAGTCCGGAATTTATGCAACAGTAGGGTAAAGCGGCGCACTCAGTACAAGAAAGAGAATGTAAACGTTGAAGCAGTTGAGCGTGAATACTGCATGCTCGACCAGGGGACGATCACGGCGGATCAACTTCAGGTACAACATGATCGGGATCGAGGTCAGCAGAAGGAACGGCACATTGAGCATGCTCATTCGGCGGTCCAGAGTGCTGGTGAAGTGCGCCCAGGAGACATCCTCCGCCTCAACCTGGTCACGCACGTCCTCGAAAATCTCTGGATGCAACACTTCGAACATTTCGCTGAACGATGGCAGGCCCGGCAGAAAACTCCAAAGCACGACCGCAAGCGCACACAGGCCGGTCAGAAGTTTCAACGGATTCAGCAGTTCGGTATCACCTGATCCGAAGTAGCGACGGTTGGTCTCAAGCGGTCGCCAGACCAGCCCGATCAGTGTCTGCCACAGCCGTGAATCGAGGTTGAAAAGCAGGTCCGAAAAGCCGAAGAACAGGGACTTGAGCGACAGCCCCTGATGCTCACCGGTCGCCCCGCCTTGCGTCTTGTTGTCATCACGGCGCTCGTGCATGGCCCGGATGATAACAGGCCACACCGATACTACCCGGCATATATCGGCCGGTCACCCGGCCCGAGAAGAGTTCAGATGCTCACATCCCAACCGGGTGAAGCGGTATCCGGGCGGTGTCGATGATGATGGGTTAGTGCCGACTAAACCTGGCGTCACCCCAGCCAGTCGCTGACTAAACGACCATTCACTGCTCGAACAATTCCTCGAGCCGGCGAAGCTGTTCGGGACTCAGGGTTGCGCGTACATCGTCCTGCCAGCGCATCTCGGCCTCGTCAAGCTCCTGCTCGATCATGCCGGATTGCTCGCGCAATTCGGCCAGGCGATCAGCATCACCTTCGGCCTGCAACTCCAGGTCGCGCTGCACTTCCAGCTCCTCACGGCCTTCCATGCGAGCCTCGTGGAGCGCTTCGCGTGCTTCCAGCAAGCTGGTGCGCTGTTCGGGCTCGAGCTGCAACTGCTCGGCCAGTTCGTCATCGTCCCACCAGCGCAACCGATCGTCTTCATCGGCAATCGGGTCATAGTACTCATAGTGCGCCGTTGTCGGGGGCTCGGGTTCCGGAGTCACCTCGGGTTCCGGGGCCTCGACGGGTTCGGTACGCTCCGGTGGTTCACGCGGCTCGGTGCGCTCCTCCGGCTCCGGCGGTGCCTCTGGTGGCGGTTCCGGCTCACCACAAGCACTCAGGCCCAGGGTGAAAGCGAAAAGTATCGAAACGGTCAGTAACTGTCGCATAAGACATTGATTGATTGACGTGTAACAGGTTCGACAGGAACGAGCGCCGGCTGTTCCACTCATTCCGCCCACCACAGCCAGGCGGCATCAACGGATTCGCTCGGCATGGATATTGAACACGAACCACCAACCGCATGCACCTTTGTGAACCACACGCGCATCGGGGCCGTCGCAGTGATCCCTCAACCCGCATTCGGGTAGCGGATCACCAGAGTCTCCACTGGGGAGGATATCGTGGCCGAGGTTGAGCGTGACGTCGCCGAGGTCGGTTTCGAGAACAATCTCGGTGTCATCGGCCAGCTCTTGGTTCAGAAAGCCAACCATCACGCCATCGACCAGGGCCGTTGGCTCCTCCTGGTCGAAACGACCGGCGATGATCACGTCCTTGAGCCCCAGGTCCAGATCGAAGTCGTCGGTACTCAGCGAAAAAATGGTATCGACCGGTTCGCTGACCACGCATCCGGCCTCGCCCGACTCGGGCAGGTTGGGTGTACTGGATTCGCCGTCCGGCCAAGTGCCTTCGAACAGCCCGTCCAGGGCTTCGACGCAGACACCCGTGCGCCGGATCTGAGCCGGCGCCTGCATCAGCCTGTCATCGAGATCGGTAACGCACGACGACGGTGAATCGCACTCGCCCTCGCTGAGCACCAGGCAATTGTCGAACAAATCGGTTTGACCGAACGGATTGAGTTGCTGGAGAAAATTGAACTCCAGATCATCGATGCGCGCGGCCAGTTCCGGATTGACTCCGTCGAACACCTCGTTGCCGAGAATTTCCAGCGGCTGGTTGGTGGCATCACCACAGACCTCGAGGCTGCCCAGCTCGAAATCGAAAATGAAATGCGGGTGCTCCAAAACCAAGCTGTCGACCCGAAACTCGGCCAGATTATCGCTAAAGCTCACCTCGAAGCGATCATCGCTGATGAAGGTCGGTTCGCAGCTGTCGCCCGCGAACGCCACCGAAGACAACACCAGCAATGCAGCCGCCAGACTCGAGTTGAGCAGGCACCACCTGACCCGTTCACTCTGTCGGGCAAATGTCGAGACACAAACGGACATGGTACGAAACATAGTTGACTCCCTGTTGCTTGATCAGACCGCGGCAACGCCGCCCCTCTCCGAGTATAGGACCCATGAACCCTCATTTCCAAATCCCCGGCAAATCCATGGCCGTGTCACCCCGGCGTTTGACCCCGGTTGCAGCCCCAGCAGACCAAATTCCGTGTGATCAAGCGCAAGCTGAAATGATGGCCCTGTGGTGGGCCAACGACTTTGCCAGTGTGCGTCCGGCTACTCTTCCCGCAACGCCGCAACCGGGTTCAGTCGCGCACCGCGTCGTGCCGGCAGGTAGGCGGCGATCAAGCCGATTGCGGCCAGCAGGGCTGCCGCCAGCAGGTAGGTGCCGGGATCGCCCGGGGTGATGCCGTAGAGCATGCCGTGCATCAGGCGGGTCAACAGCATCGCCGCGAGGAGTCCTGCGATCAGCCCCAGGCCCACCATCTTCATTGAACCGGCAACCACGGTGCGCTCGACCCGCCGTGGTGTGGCGCCCAGCGCCATGCGAATGCCGATTTCATTGGTGCGCCTGGCCACCAGGTAGGCGATCACGCCGTACAGACCGACCGCGGCCAGAAGCAGTGCGGCGATTGCGGCGATGGCCAGCAGCGTCATGATGAAACTGACCTGGCTCTTCGAGTCGGCTACATCATCGCCCAGTGTGCCCACCAGGCTGATGGGCACTGAAGCATCCAGTACCTGCACGATTTCGCGAATGGCCGGGATGAGATCCAGGCGTGCTGCTTGCCCGGTGTTCACGATCAGATGCAGGTTCAACGACGGGTTCAGGGGAAGCCCTTCGCCGGGTTTCGGCGTGATGGGGTAATAGATGGCCGCCGGCTTCGGTCCTTCCAGCGACGCTTCCGGCACATCGCCGACCACGCCGATCACCCGGTAGTATTGTGGCGGATCACCCGGCATCATCATCGGGCGAACGCCCTTGCCCAACGGATCTTCGCCGGGCCAGAAGCGATCGGCGAATGTCTCGCTGACCACCACCGCGCCGGTGTCGGGATGATCCAGGTCCGAATGCGTGAATGTGCGCCCGGCAAGCACCGGGATCCCCAATGTTTCGAAGTAGCCGGGCGCGGTGACCACCAGATCCCCGCAGGCGGTCTCATCTCCATTTCTCACCCGGTCTGCCGGGATCGCACTGTCAAAGTCCTGGGCCACGCAGAGGTATTCGCCCGAAATCGGCAACGGGTTGCCGACCGAGGCCGACACCACGCCCGGCAGTGCCTCGACCCGTTCCATCAACTCACCATGAAAGCGCCAGACCGCCGCGTGATTCCGGTATTGCGCATTGGGCAGGTGAAGCTGCATGCGGATTACCGGCTCGGGTTCGAAACCGGGATCGATATCGCCCAGCTTCTGATAGGTCTGGATCAGGAGACCGGCGCCAACCAGCAAGACCAGCGCCAGGGCGACCTGCCCGGCGACCAGTCCGGCGCGGATCCGTTGCCGATCGATTCCGGCGGTGGCCGAACGGGTTTCGCCACCGACCACATCGGCAACCGGATCGTTTCGATAACGGGCCAGCACAAGCGCGGTCAATGCGAGTCCGGCCAATACCGAGACCGACACCACGAACAGGACAATGCCGGCGTCCAATCCAACGTTGTCCATCCTGGGAAGGATTTCCGGCGCGTTGGCCACCAGCAGGCGCACCCCCAACGAGGCGCCCAGCAAGGCCAGGATCCCGCCGAGTCCGGCCAGCACCATGGCCTCCATCAACACATGCCGGGCAATCGCCCCGCGGCTGGCGCCCACGGCGGCGCGCACGGCAAGCTCGCGATGCCTGCCTTCAACACGTACAAGAAACAGGTTGGCGACATTGGCCAGCGCAATCAGCAACACCAATCCGATGGCCCCGAACAACAGCCACAGGTGCCCGGCCATGTCACCCAGTTCAAAAGCCTTGAGCGGCGTCAGTTGCGTGCGGAACCCGAACTGATCGATAAAGCCTTCATCGTAGACCTCCGGGAACACCTCGGGCAGGCGCGCCGTCACGCGCGAGATTTCGTCTTCGGCCCGCTCAACGCTCACCCCCTCGGCCAGTCGGGCCATACCGAGGAACACATGGGAGTTGAAGAAAGGACCGGCCGAATCCAGGCGCATCGCCGTCCACAACTCGGGCTGTTCGACCTGTCCGGACAAACCGGAATCACCGGGCAAGCGCACTCCCGGCGCCATGATCCCGATGATCTCGAGCGTTTGTCCTTCAAGCTCCAGTGAACGGCCGATCACCGCCGGGTCGCCGGCAAACTCACGCTGCCAGAACTCATGCGACAACATCACCACCGGCGCGGCGTCGGGCCTATTGTCATGCGGGCCAATGACGCGTCCGTGGGCGGCTTGAGCCCCTAGCAACGCCATCATGTCGGTACTGACGATGGCCGAGATCGCCCTGATCGCCTCGTCTGAGACCTGTGCAGTCTGACCGGTGATCTGCCACACGCCGACCCGATCAAACGCATCGGCATGCTCGCGAAAATGGAAATACTGCGCGTTCGACAAATCCCATCGTGCGCTCTCCCCGATCCCCGGCACCGGCGAGGTCAGGCGTACCAGGCGGTCTTGATCCGGGAACGGTAACGGGTCCAGCACCACGCCGCGAAGCACGGTAAAAATGGCTGCCACGGCACCGATACCCAGTGCCAGCGTCAGGATCGCGGCGATGGTAAACACCGGGTTGCGGAGTAGTTGCCTGGCGGCGTAACGAAAATCCTGCATGAGCGTCTCCATCCTAGTCGTGGCGCAGTGCTTCAATGGGTGAGGTCCTGGCTGCACGCAAGGCCGGCCACAGGCATGCCACCAGCACAACCACGCTTAACAAGCCGGCCACGACCAACCAGGTCAATGGGTCGACCGGCTCGACCTTGTACAGGTGTTCCTCGAGCAATCGGCCGGTGAAATAGGCGCCAATGGTTCCAAACAGCAGTCCGGGAATCAGCACGCGCAACCCACTGCTGAAGATCAGGTTGCGGATGCGCCCGGCATCAGCGCCCAGGGCCATGCGTATACCGAATTCAGCGGTACGTGCATGGGTCGAATAGATCAACAGGGCGTAGAGGCCGATGGCGGCCAGCAGCAATGTCAACGCGGCGAACACGCCGAGCAGAATCAACTGTGGTTCGCGGTCCTCGACGGTCTGGCGAATCAGGGACTGCATGGTAAAAACACTGTCGTCTCCGACGCGTTCGGGACCCAGGACTTCGCGCAGGCCATCTCGCACCGGCCCGATCAGCGTGTGCGGCGGTACTGAGGTCGACACGACCGCGTAAATGCCCGGATGGGGCCGCGCCTGCAGCCGATATTCCGTGCCGATCTCGATGTCCTCTTGAGGCGATGTATGTTTGACGGTGCGCGCCACGCCAATGATTTCCAGCGCGTCACCACCGGCCGAAGCGGGCAAATAAAGCCGACTCCCCACGGCATCACCATCAGGAAAGTGTAGATCGGCGAACCACTCATCGACGATCACGCGGCTGTTTTCGGCGCCGATATCCTCCTCTCCGAATGACCGCCCCTGGATGATCGGAGTGCCGGTGACGCGGAAATAGTCTTTTCCGACCCGGCGGGTGCGCGCCTCGGTGTTCACCTCGTCCTGGCCTTCCACCCGAAGGCTGGTGATCATTTCCACGCGACCGAACGGAACCGCCTCGGCGTGGCTGACCATGTCGATGCCCGGCACGGCCCGGAGATGATCCAGTGCCGTCTCCACCTCCGGGTCCGGGGACCATGGATAGTCATTACCTGACTGCAGCACGGCCGGGTCCATCGAGATTCGCGCCACCAGCAAATTCTGCGGTTCGAAGCCCGGGTTTTCATTGATCAACCCGTGCCAACTGCGCAACAGCAGGGACACGCCCACCAACAGGCTCATGGCCAGCGCGACCTGAATGACAATCAGAATGATCCGGGTTCGCCCGGGTCCGCCGCGCGCGGATGGGCCGCCGGAAGCCAGGTAACCATTCAGATCCGCCTGCAGCCAACGGGCCTGCCACCAGGCCCCGGCCACCACCGGCGCCGCGCTCAGCAACAACACCGCCACTGCGATCAATACGGTCGCCGGACCCACCGAGAAGGCAATGGGCACGCCTGCATCCAGCACATCCAGGCCGGTCAACAAACGCAGGCCCAAGGGTGTCAGCGCCACGGCCACCAGCAGGCCGGCCATTCCCAGCAGCACGAATTCGGCGCCGATGACCGCCATGCAGCGGCCCGGCCCGGCGCCGAGCGCGGCCTGCACGGCCTGCTCGTGATCACGGGCCAGCATGCGTGCCGCCCACATGCCGGTCAGATTCAACACGGCGGCCAGCGACAGCATCATCACCGCAATCGTCAGCAACGCCAGCGGTTGACGATATGATTCGGTCCAGACATCGCGCAGGGATTCAACGCGCAACTCCATGGCCATGCCCTCGATCATTGGCCTCAGGCGCTCATCGTCGCCATAGCGCGCGCCCAGCTGGTCCTGAAATGCTGCCCGGGTCTGACCGGGTGCAAGCCTCGCCACCACACCACTCAACCCACTGCCGAAATGGCCGATGTTCTCGGGTGCACGTTCATCCGCGCTGAACTGCAACGGTTGCCAAAGCTCGACATCACGCGAAGGCAGGCGAAAATCCTCCGGCATCACACCGACGATCCGTACCGACTCACCGTCCACATGCAGCACCTGATCGACGATGTCGGGATCGGCGCCAAAGCGGCTGCGCCAGACCCGCTCGGCCAGTAGCGCGACCCGAGCGGCGCCGGGTTCGGCATCCTCGGCAACAAACCCCCTTCCCATCCTGGGTGCGATACCCACGACCTCGGTCATGTCAAAATCAATCCGCGCACGCCGCCACGACCTTCCGTCTTCGGCCGTCACGGACTCAGCGTTCAGGTAAGCGGCGATGCCGGCCAGCATCTCATCCCGCTTGAGCTCGTCGAGCATGGGCACCGACAATCCGATTCGGGCGCTTATCCTGTGCGAATAACCGAATGGCTGAACCAGTTGCTCCGCTTCCTTGTACGGCAACGGCTTGAGAAACAGGTTGTAGGCCGCCGTGGCCACGGTCAGCAGACCGGCGGTGGTGACGCCAAGCACCAGGATGACGCCCAGGGCAAAGCCCGGTGAGCGTTTCAGTCCTCTCAGTGCACGTCTGAAATCCACGTTCAGGCGCTCCGGTCGGCCATCGCCAGCTCGCGCACCCGACGGTCTTCCTCATCGCGCAGGCGTTGCATTTCCTCTTCATCGACGACCTGACCATCGAACAGGAAGATCTGGCGCTCGGCCATGGCCGCGTAACGCGGGTCATGGGTGACCATGCAGATGGTCGCGCCATGCTTGTGCAGCTCCTCGAGCAGCAGCATGACCTGTTCGCCGTTGCGCGAATCGAGGTTACCGGTCGGCTCGTCGGCAAGCAGAATCGAGGGCTGACCGACCAGTGCCCGTGCCACCGCGACGCGCTGTTGCTGACCGCCGGAAAGCTGCGAGGGATAGTGGTTGAGGCGGTGCGCCATGCCGACCCGTTCCAGCGATTCCAGCGCCCGGTCGCGACGCTCTTTCCGGCTCACCCCCGGGCGGTAGGTCAGCGGCAGCTCGACGTTCTCGATCACCTTGAGATCGCCGATCAGGTTGAAGGCCTGGAAAATGAAGCCGATTTCCTTGTTTCGGATGTGCGCGCGATCGGCAATGCTCAAATCCGCGACCTCGCTGCCGGCAAGCCGGTATCGGCCCTCGGTGGGCGTGTCGAGCAAGCCCAGCAACGACAACAGCGTGGACTTGCCGCACCCGGACGGGCCGGTGATCGACAGGTACTCACCCTGGCGAATATCCAGCTCAATGCCGGCCAGGGCGCGGGTTTCGACTTCGTCGGTATAGAACACCTTTTTGATGTTCTGCATGCAGATGAGTAGTTCTTCTGAGTTCATGGTTTTATTTACGCAAAGTGAGTTGGTTGCTAGAAGAATCAGAATGCACAGAAAACAATGGATCTGTTTTTCCATTGGCTAATGCCATCAATCCAGGCGAATGCGCTCATGACCGTCCCACCGTGAGGTATCGGAAAGGATCACCTGGTCGCCGGGGTCAAGCCCGGCGCGAACTTCGATGATGTTGACCGAGGCCCGACCCAGTTCTACCGCAATGCGGTGTGCATGCCCATTGTCGTCGACCCGAAACAGGCTGACGGTCGATTCCGGCTGACCGTAGGAAGGCCGGCCGACAAACACCACGTCCTCGAGCCGTTCAAGCAGGATGGTGCCATCCACCGACAGATCCGGACGCGCTCCGGGCGGCAGTTCACCGGTCAGTTCAACATCCACCTGCACGGTGCCGCCGACCACGGCCGGGTCGATGCGGATGACATGCCCGGGCACCTCGGCGTTGCGGGTATCGACGGTCACGAGTTGGTCGAGCTGTATATCGCGCGCCTGGCTTTCCGGGATGCGCAATTCGGCGATCAATTCATCCGGGCGCGCCACGCGGCCGACGTTGATGCCGGGGTCGACCTGCTGGCCTTCCTCGACATCGATGCGTTGCAGAACACCGGCCACGCCGGCTTGCACGCTCAGATCATCCAGGCGCTGCTGGTGGCGGCGATGGCGCTGTCTGGCCTGTTCCAGGCGTGCCCGTTCGGCTTCAACCTGGGCGTGAATGGAGGCCTGCAAACGCTCGATGCGCTCGGTCTCCAGATCCACGCGCACTTCGAGTTGATCGGCCCGCAGGCGGGTTTGCTGATAGCGGATGCGCGAGACGATGCCCTGTTTGGCCAGGTCTTCCTCGGCGGCCGCTTCCAGGCGGGCACTCTCATGGTCGGCCCGGGTGGCGGCCAGCGCACCGCGTGCATCCAGCAGTTGGCGCTCCAGCTCTGCTTCCAGGGAGGCCAGTCCGGCTTTCATGGCATCGACCTCCCAGCGAATTTCCTCGACCGCCTGGACCAGTTCCGGATTGGATAGCTCGACCAGCACGGTATCGGGTTCGACCCAGGCGCCGGGCCGGACCAGGACCCGTTCGACCCGACCGGCGCTGGAGGCCGATATCCAGCGTGTTTCCCTGGGCACCAGACTGCCCGGCCCGCGCACCTCGCGCACGAACTCGCCCGAGCGCACCGTATCCATCCACAACGCGCTGCGCTCGACCTTTGGCACTGCCGGCTCGAGGCGGTAGACGACCAGCCCGACGACGGTCAGGACGACGACCGACACACCGATCCACAGGGCGCGCTTGAATTGCCGTTTGCGTTTCAGGTCAGGGCGTTGAATGTCCATGCCCCTCAATCAGGCAAGTGCCGTGCCAATCATCGCGTATCGAGTAACGTCAATCAGTTACGAGATTCCGGGATGCATGGAGGACCTTGAAACATCCCGGTTATGGGACGGAAAATCCCGGAATCGGGATTTTCTATCGGAATTGATCAGGCAGCCACAGGCGGGCAACGGCGCCTGGCTGGTCGTGGCGAGGTTCCAGATTCAGCCAGCCGCCGTGCAACTCGGCAATCCGGCGAGCCAGCAAAAGCCCCACGCCGCTGCCGCCGGGCTTGGTGGTGAAAAACGGCACGAACAGGTTTTCCGATTCCGGTGGACCGGGACCGTTGTCCAGCACTTCGATCAGTATTCCGGAGTCCTGCTCGCTCCATTGAAGTCGGACCTGGCCCTGATCTTCCGCCACCGCATCACCGGCGTTCTTGACCAGGTTGATCAAGGCCTGCTCCAGTTGATCGGCATCGACCCGCACCGTCATCGACGGACCATCCAGTTCCACCTCGACCCGGGTTTCCAACTCGGCAACCCGCGCCGTCAGATTTTCAAGCTCGCAATCCGTAATCTTCGGCGTCGGCAAGCGCGCCAGTGCCGCGTACCCACCGACAAACCGATCCAGCGCATCCGCGCGCGAGGCGATCAGGCGCAGACTTTCCTGAACTTCGGCCTCGTCGAGTTCTCCCTCGGCGGCCAGCAGGGTCTGGGCAATGGACTTGATCGGCGCCAGCGAGTTGTTGATCTCATGGCCGAGCACGCGCACCAGGCTTTGCCAGGCTTCCCTGCGCTCCGCACCCAGCGCACCGCCGACTTCGGTCAGCACCAGCAAGGTATGCGGCTCACCGCCAATGCGGAATGGGCGGTGTCGAATCAGAAAACGGCCCGCCCCACCGGTCATTTCCAGCTTGACCGGCTCGTCATGGGTCTGGTCCAGAAAATCCTCAACCCCCAGGGCTTGCGCAGAAATACCCGCTTTCAGACGGGTGCCGCACAAGCGCTCGGCGGCCGGATTGGCCGCGGCCAGCCGGTGCTTGCTGTCGAAGGTAAAAATGGGAAGGTCGATCTCCTGCATCAGTTTCGAAAGCAGCGCATCGGACTGGCGAATGGCCAGACCATGCGCGCGCAAGCCATCGGCCAGCCGGTTGATCTCGTGGGCCAGCTCGCCGACCACCCCGCCGCGATCGGCGCGTGCCCGCACCGCCAGGTCATGACTCCGGACCGCGCCCAGCACGT
Source organism: Wenzhouxiangella sp. (assembly GCA_007134485.1). Lineage (GTDB taxonomy): Bacteria > Pseudomonadota > Gammaproteobacteria > Xanthomonadales > Wenzhouxiangellaceae > Wenzhouxiangella. The sequence goes on from SLKT01000048.1 coordinate 10,936, forward strand.
TGGTCAGGCTGCCCAGCGGTCGCACAATACGCGCCGGCATGAACCAGGCCAGAAGGAAGACACCGGCAATGGCCGCAACCCATGGCGCCCAGGCGGGCAAAGCGGGAATCAGTAAAGCCGACGCCCAGGCGATCAATACGATCAATGCCGCCAGCAGCATGGCCATAAACATCGAAGATTCGAGGCTTGGCCTAGGCATCGATCCCGAATTTCTGCAAACGTCGATACAGCGCACTGCGACTGACACCCAGCGCCCGGGCCGCCTCTTCGACATTTCCGTCGAAGCGATCCAGCGCATTTCGGATCAACAGTCTTTCCGCTTCCATCAAGGGCATGACCGCATCCGAAGACAAGCGGTTTTCCGAAGACGCGGTCTGGTTGATGCTCAAGTGCTCTGGCTCGATGACGTCCTCACCGCCCAGCAGCACCGCGCGCTCGATGACATGACTCAGCTCGCGCACATTGCCTGGCCAGTCGTGGTCGACCAGCGCATCCTCTGCATCTTTCGAAAGCGAAAGATCACGTCCATACCGTCGCCCGTGCACCTTGAGAAAATGGCGAGCCAGAAGTGAAATATCCGAACGGCGCTCGCGCAGCGACGGCACGCGGATTTCGATGGTGTTCAAACGAAAATACAAGTCCTGCCTGAACGTCCCCGCCCTGACCCGCTCCGGCAGATCGGCATTGGTGGCCGCGATCACGCGCACGTCCACCGTTTGCGTGCGCGTGCCGCCAATACGCTCGAACTGACCCGATTCGAGCACATGCAACAACTTGGCCTGCTGAGACTCGGGCAGGTTGCCGATCTCGTCCAAAAACAGGGTGCCGCCGTCGGCCAGTTCAAAGCGGCCGACGCGGTCCTCGCGGGCATCGGTAAAGGCACCGCGCACATGGCCGAACATCTCGTTTTCAAAAAGACTTTCGGGGATGCTACCCATGTTGACCGCAACGAAGGGCTGGTCGGCGCGTGCTGAACGGCGGTGCAGCATTTCAGCCACCAGGCCCTTGCCCGAGCCGTTCTCCCCGGTGATCAGCACGGATGCATCGGCGCCGGCCACCCGGCGCACGGTCTCGAGCATGTCCTTCATGGCACGCGCTTCGGCCACCAGGCCATCGGCACCCGGACCACTGCGCTGGATTTCCGAAATGGCCTGATAGCGTCGTTCATTGCGGCGCGCCCTGGCCCGATCAAGTTGGGTACGGATGATGGTCAAAAGCCGCATGTTCTCCCAGGGCTTTTCGACAAAATCCGACGCCCCGGCCTTGAGCGCGGCCACCGCTACTTCCACCGAACCCCAGGCGGTCATCGCCACCAGCGGAATCTCCGGGTCGCCAGCCCGGATGCGCTCGATCAGCTCCAGCCCTTCGCGCCCCGAAGTGGTATCGCGGCTGTAGTTGAGATCAAGCAATGCCAGATCGACCTCCCCTTCGGCCAACCGCGCGCCCACTTCATCCGGCGAGGCCACACAGTCAACCTGGCAGCCTTCCTTTTTCAGCAACAAACGCAAGGCCTGGCGAATATCCGGCTGATCATCCGCGACCAGGATGGTGGCTCCCTTCATCTTCAACGACTTTTGTTCTGCAATATCTGATCAATTATGGCACGGGTGCAACGGGCCTCTCCTGCTGTCTGAACTGCTCGAGCACCGCCGCTTCGGCCTCGTCGATGGCCGCAATCAGCTTTTGACGATGCTCTTCTCGCGACCACAATTCCTCCAGTTTCAGGATCAGGTATTCCGCCCCGACGCCGACGGCCAGTCCACCGATTGCACCACCCAGAGCCGCACCCACCGCGGTTCCGGCGCCCGGCAAGACCGAACCCACCACGCCTCCGATCACCCCGCCCAACACGCCACCGGTGCCCATGGATGCGGCTCGAATGGTGGCCAGGCGGGCCAATGCGGCGCCCGCTGCACGGATGGCGCCGCTCGAGGCTGCGCGCAAAATCACCTGGCGCGTCGCGACAGCAGCGATGACCCCGGAAACGCCGCTGGTCGCTGCGGTCATTCCCAGACGCTGTTCAACCGTGGTCAAGCCGGAATGAACCGGCAATTTCAAAAGCGCCTCGCGATCGGTTTGGGCAACCACGGACACTTCCTCCTCGGACGAAACCTCGATACGCCTCGCTTCCAGAACTTCATCGGCGCGCTCCTGAAAGTTTTCCATGATCCGGGCCTCGTGATGGAGCGCTTCGGCAAACGTATCTTCAAAGCTTGCAAACGGATCGCCGAGTTCGAGCATCTCGGTCAGTTTCTCGGACAGGTGTTGTTCGATGTTGCCGGCCAGAAGATTGGCGATGCGCGTCCACTCCCCCGGCAAGCTGTAATACCAATCGAGATACGGGTCGACATTTGAGCGCATCAGCGAAAATCCCAGCATGAGCGCATCCTCGATCGGCCCAAGCAGTTCCTCGTGTGTCTCAAGGGTGTCAACCGCAACTCGATTCACCTCTTCGATCGAACCCGGTGCAAAGTAATGCTCTCCAATCTGTTCAACATGCCTGACAACCACTACTGGCTCCGGCACCGTGGAATGGTCTTCAAGGTATGACTCGAACACGACGGCCAGCGGAAGGTAAATGAACAGGATGCAGATGATGGCCGTGGCGCTTGCCATGGCGATGCGCTTCGGCGGCAGGGATTCGACCTGTTCATCCGATTGGGTGGGCTGCAGAATGCGTGTGTATTCACGCGCCGGCAAGAGAAAGGCACAAACGGTAAAACACACCGCCAGATACAAAGGCAGCCGAGTCAAGCCCGAGACAATCACGAGCAACCATGACAGCACTCCCTGATCATCCAGCAGCCTGCCAAGTACAAAGTGCTCAAGCCCGACCCAGAAAGCGCCCCATTCGCCAATCAACTGTGCAATCGAACTTGCACCAAGCCAGATCGCCTCGCCGCGGACCACATCAACAGCTTGATCCAAGCTGTCATGGACACCATAAGCGCCGATGAACCAGCGAACAATCGGGTCGAGCAGGCTCATCACGATGGCCACGACCACCGCGATCAGAAGCAACGACTTGCCGTAACGAAAGATCGGCTTGAATTGACCTTGCAGTCGTTGCCCAATCAATGCATGCAAGAGAACAACAAGCAGTGCAGCG
>SLKT01000001.1 GCA_007134485.1 Wenzhouxiangella sp.
AGGCCGGTATTCTAACCAACTGAACTACCACTCCTAAACCTGGTGGGTGCTGGAGGGCTCGAACCTCCGACCCTCGCCTTGTAAGGGCGATGCTCTCCCAGCTGAGCTAAGCACCCCGGGCGTAAGCCCGTTATTGTATCGCGTCCTTGAAGCCTTTGCCAGCCTTGAACGAAGGCGTTTTCGATGCCTTGATCTTGATGGTCTCGCCGGTGGCCGGGTTGCGGCCGGTGCGAGCAGCACGCTTCTTGACCGAAAAGGTGCCGAAACCGATCAGTGAGACGGTATCACCCGACTTCAATGCCTTGGTGATGGATTCAGTTGTGGCATCCAGCGCGCGTTGCGCATCCGCCTTCGACAGCCCGGAAGCGGTTGAAATACTATCAATCAATTCAGACTTATTCATTCTGTCTTGCTCCAGATCATTATCATGGTTTAAGGGTTTAGAGCAGCGGCCAGCCCCCACGTTGCTGCTGGAGTGCCCCGAAACAGCAGCCGACCATCTGTTGGCAAGAGATGGTATCTCAGGCAGGCCCGCTCATCAACTGAAAATATTGTCAAACCTTAACAAAATGGGGAAAAATCGTCACTCCGAACGCGATTTTCCCGGACTCAGTGAGCCCGAACATTGGAAGTCGGTGTTTCTTGCTGCGAACCGACCGTGTCCGCATCATCCGGCTCAACGCCCTTGCGCAGCTCGCTCAAGGCCAGGTCCAGGACTTCATCGATCCACTCAACCGGCCGAATGACCAGGTCCTTCTTGATGCGTTCGGGAATTTCCGCCAGATCCTTTTCATTCTCCTTGGGAATCAGGACCGTCTCGATGCCACCGCGCAATGCGGCCAGCAGTTTTTCCTTCAGCCCGCCAATCGGCAAGACCTTGCCGCGCAGCGTGATTTCGCCGGTCATGGCCACATCGGAGCGCACCGGAATTCCGGTCAGCACCGAGACCAGGGCGGTGACCATGGCGATCCCCGCGCTGGGTCCGTCCTTGGGTGTCGCCCCCTCGGGTACGTGGATGTGAATGTCCTTGTTCTGGTGAAAATCCTCGGCGATTCCCAGCGCGTGTGCCCTGGAGCGCACCACCGACAGCGCCGCCTGCACCGATTCCTGCATGACATTGCCCAGTTGCCCGGTGTGGGTGAGCTTGCCCTTGCCGGGCACGGCGGCGGCTTCGATCTGCAGCAACTCTCCTCCGACCTCGGTCCAGGCCAGTCCGGTCACCTGGCCGATTTCATTGCTCTCCTCGGCCCGTCCGAAGCGGTGCCGGCGCACGCCCAGGTACTTGTCGAGATTGCGCACAGTGACATGACGCTTTTCGAGCTTGTCATCCAGACTGAGCTCCTTGACGACCTTGCGGCAGATCTTGGCCAGCTCGCGCTCCAGGTTGCGCACGCCCGCCTCGCGGGTGTAGTAGCGAATGATGTCGGTGATGGCGCCTTCGCTGACATTCATCTCATCTTCGGACAAGCCATGCTGCTTGCACTGCTTGGGCAGCAGATAGCGAACCGCGATATTGAGTTTCTCGTCCTCGGTATAGCCGGGGATGCGAATGATCTCCATTCGGTCCAGCAGCGGCGGCGGAATGTTGAGCGAGTTGGCCGTGGCCAGGAACATCACCTCGGACAGGTCGAAATCGACTTCCAGGTAGTGATCACCGAAAGTGTTGTTCTGCTCTGGATCCAGCACTTCGAGCAGCGCCGAGGACGGATCGCCACGGAAGTCCATCGACATCTTGTCGAGCTCATCGAGCATGAACAGCGGATTGCGGGTCCCTATCTTGCCGAGATTCTGCAGCACCCGTCCCGGCATGGAGCCGATATAAGTCCGCCGGTGACCGCGAATTTCGGCCTCGTCACGCACGCCACCCAGGCTCATGCGCACGAACTTGCGACCGGTCGCCCGGGCAATCGACTGCCCCAGCGAGGTCTTGCCCACTCCGGGCGGGCCCACCAGGCACAGGATCGGACCCTTGAGCTTCTTGACTCGCTGCTGGACGGCAAGGTATTCGAGGATGCGCTCCTTGACGCGTTCAAGACCGTAATGATCGGCCTCGAGGATGCCCTCGGCGGCCTTGAGGTCGTGTCGGATCTTGCTGCGCTTCTTCCACGGCATCATCAGCATCCAGTCCAGGTAGTTGCGCACCACCGTGGCTTCGGCTGACATCGGCGACATCATCTTGAGCTTGTTGAATTCGCTTTTCGCCTTCTCCAGGGCTTCCTTCGGCATGCCGGACTTTTCGATCCGTGCTTCGAGGTCACCCATGTCGTTGCCGGATTCGTCAAGATCGCCCAGTTCCTTCTGGATGGCCTTCATCTGCTCGTTGAGATAGTACTCGCGCTGGCTCTTTTCCATCTGGGTCTTGACCCGGCCGCGGATACGCTTCTCGAGCTTGAGGACATCGATTTCACCCTCGATCAGCGCCATCAGGCGCTCCATGCGCTCCATGATCGAGGCCGTCTCGAGGATCTGCTGCTTGTCCTCGATACGAATACCCAGGTGAGCGGCAATGGTATCGGCCAGGCGGCTGGCATCCTCGATGCCGGCCAGGGTCGTCAGCAACTCGGGCGGGATCTTGCGGCTGAGCTTGACGTATTGCTCGAACTGGGTCATGAGACTGCGGGTCGTCACATCCAGTGAGCGACCGTCACCACCCGTGTCACCATCGACGTCATCAGCATCGTCGTCGGCTTCCAGGTAATGCCAGCGTCCGGCCAGGTAGCCATCCGTATCTTCCAGCGATTCGACCCGTACCCGTTCGACCCCTTCGACAAGCACCTTGGTCGTGCCATCCGGCAAACGCAGCATCTGCAGGATGCTGGCAATGGTGCCGCACTCGAACAGATCCTCGGCCTCCGGAGACTCGATCTCCGGGTTTTTCTGGGTGATCAGCAGAATCTGCTTGTCGATGTTCATGGTTTCCTCGAGCGCACGCACGGAACGCTCGCGGCCCACGAACAACGGAATGACCATGTGTGGGAACACAACGACATCGCGCAGGCTCAGGACCGGCGTCGGCTGGCGAGGCGAATTCTGGGGTTGGTCCGAGCTGGCCATGTTCAATATCCTGTCTTGGCGGTTTGCGCAGTCACCGACGAAACACGCGTCATCGGTTGCCTTGTATATTGGCCCCGATTCGGCGTGATTCAAGCATTTTTCCGTCCCCTACCCGATTCGGCAGGGGTTGATTGAGGTAAGTTTTGAAGGATTGGCTGACCCGCTCGGGGTCATCGATCAATTCTCGCCGCCGGCGCGTTGCGACTGTTGCTGGGCGCCATCATAGATCACGTAGGGCGCGGCTTCTCCCTTGATCACGGCCTCATCGACGACAATCTTGCTGACGCTTTCCATGGAAGGCAGGTCATACATGCTTTCCCGCAGCACGTTTTCCAGGATGGTTCTCAGGCCTCGAGCGCCGGTCTTGCGCGCCATGGCCTTGGTGGCAATGGCGTGCAAGGCATCCTCGCGAACCTCGAGTTCACAGTTGTCCATCTCGAACAGCTTGCGGAATTGCTTGACCACCGCGTTCTTGGGTTCGATCAGGATGCGCACCAGCGCGTCCTCGTCGAGTTCGCGCAAGGTCGCAACCACCGGCATGCGGCCGACAAACTCCGGGATCAATCCGAACCGGATCAGGTCTTCAGGCTCGACCTCGGCCAGCAACTGGGAAACATCGGAACTTTCTGCGCTGCGCACCTGGGCTTTGAAGCCGATGCCGGCCGATTGGGAGCGCTCCTGGATGACCTTGTCGAGACCGGCGAATGCGCCCCCGCAGATGAACAGGATGTTGCGCGTGTCGACCTGCAGGAATTCCTGCTGGGGATGCTTGCGTCCGCCCTGCGGCGGCACCGAGGCCATGGTGCCCTCGATCAGCTTCAACAGGGCTTGCTGAACGCCCTCTCCCGATACATCGCGGGTAATCGACGGGTTCTCGGCCTTGCGTGACACCTTGTCAATCTCATCGATGTAAACGATTCCGCTCTGGGCCTTTTCGACGTCGTAATCACACTTCTGGAGCAGCTTCTGGATGATGTTCTCGACATCCTCGCCCACGTAACCGGCCTCGGTCAGCGTGGTCGCATCGGCGATGGTGAATGGCACGTTGAGCATGCGCGCCAGGGTTTCGGCCAGCAGCGTCTTGCCCGAGCCGGTCGGCCCGATCAGCAGGATGTTGGACTTGGCCAGTTCGACATCGTCGCGATGCTTGTACGATTCCAGGCGCTTGTAGTGGTTGTATACCGCCACCGACAGGACTTTCTTGGCATCCTGCTGGCCGATGACGTAGTTGTCGAGAAAGGCGTGAATCTCGCGCGGGGTCGGCAGCTCCTCACGCTCGGCCAGGCTGGATTCTTCCAGCTCCTCGCGAATGATATCGTTGCACAGCTCCACGCACTCGTCGCAGATATAGACACTCGGCCCGGCAATCAGCTTGCGGACTTCGTGCTGGCTCTTGCCGCAGAACGAACAGTAGAGAATCTTGCCTTCGCTGGTCGTATCACTCATGGGCGTTGGGACGCTTGCACCTGAAATTCACAGGTTAGTTTACCCGAATTCATGTAATGGAATCATGAGTTGCGACGACTCAACACTTCGTCGACCAGGCCGTACTCGCACGCTTCGTCGGCGGACAGGAACTTGTCACGGTCGGTATCGGCCTCGATGGTCTCGATCGGCTGGCCGGTGTGCTCGTGCAGGATCCGATTCAGCGTTTGCTTCATCTTGAGGATTTCACGGGCGTGAATGTCGATGTCGGAGGCTTGCCCCTGAAAGCCGCCCAGCGGCTGGTGAATCATGACACGAGAGTGCGGCAACGCGTAGCGCTTGCCCTTGGCGCCGGCCGCCAGCAACAGCGCGCCCATGCTGGCCGCCTGGCCGACACACATGGTGGCCACGTCAGGCTTGATGAACTGCATGGTGTCGTAGATGGCCATGCCCGCGGTAACCACACCGCCGGGTGAATTGATGTAGAAATTGATGTCTTTTTCGGGGTTTTCCGATTCAAGGTAGAGCAGCTGGGCGACGATCAGATTGGCGGTATTGTCATCGACCGGCCCGACAATGAACACCACCCGCTCCTTGAGCAGCCGCGAGTAGATGTCATAAGCTCTTTCGCCGCGAGCGGATTGCTCGACGACCATCGGCACCAGATTCAAGGCCTTCTCGTTCATGACTGCTCCATTACTTCCTTGAAGCTCATTGGCTTGTCCACCACCTTGGCCCGATCGGTGATCGCATCAATGACCTGCTCTTCGAGCACCATGTTTTCGATCTGATCCATCAGGCGCTGGTCCGATCGATAGATTTCCATGATCTGGGCCGGCTGCTCATAGGTTTCGGCCACTTCTTCGAGCTTGGCCTGGAGCCGATCGGCATCGACCTGGATCTCGTTCTGGCGAGCGAATTCGCCAAACAGCAAGCCCAGCCTCAGTCGACGCTTGGCGCCTTCATTGAAGGCCTCCAGGCCCGGGGCTTCGCCGTCTTGCTGGCCCATTTGCTGCTGCATCTGGGCCTGCATCTGGCGCGCTTCCTCGCGAATGCTGCTGGACGGCAACGGCAGATCGCCATAGCGTTCCAGCAGGCCTTCGGTGACCGCGCTCTTGACCCGGTTGATCACCGCGTGGCGCAACTCGCGCTCGAGATTGCGACGCACATCGGCGCGCAACTGATCGATACCACCCTCGACACCGAAGGCGGCGGCAAATTCTTCGTCGATCTCCGGCAATTCGGAGGTCTCGACTGCCTTGACTTCCAGCTCCACACGGGCGGTCTTGCCGGCCAGCGACTCATGCCGATAGGATTCGGGGAAGGTCAGTTCAACCTCTTTCTTGTCGCCGGCACTGACGCCGGTGAGCGCTTCCTCCAGTTCGGGAAAGCTCTCCAGTGCCCCAAGCGTCGGGGCAATCTCGTGCTTGCCGGTTTCCGGCACACGCTCTCCGTCCAGGTCGGCCACGTAGGCAATCCGCAGGCGGTCGCCTTCGGCCGCCGGGCGCTCGGCATCACTCCACTCGCGCTTTTGCTCGCGCAAGGTCGCGATCATGTCATCGACATCTTCATCCGTGATCTCGGTCTCGGGACGCTCGATTTCCATGTCCTCGAAGGTGAGCTCGGGAATCTCGGGAAACACTTCCAGGTGGGCAGTGAACTCCAGCCCACCATCTTCCGACTCGGGATTGGGCTCTAGACGCGTCACACCGGCGACCTGCATCTGCTGCTCGGTAATCGCTTCCTCGAGGCTTTTCTGCATGACCTGGTTGAGCACCTCCTCGCGGACCTGCTTGCCGTAGCGCTGGCGGATCACGTTGATGGGCACCTTGCCGGGCCGAAATCCTTTCAGCCGTACCTCACGGCGCAGTTCGTTCAGACGCCCGGATACCTGGGCATCGATATCTTCGGCCGGCACCTGGACGGTCATGCGCCGCTCCAGATCGCCCGTTTTCTCCATGGATACCTGCATGATTGCTCTGACTGTTCTCTAATCTGGAAGTGAGTGCCGTTGTCCATTATGCTGAACCTTACGGCGACGATGAACTGGTGGGCCGTCAGGGACTCGAACCCCGAACCTACTGATTAAGAGTCAGCTGCTCTACCAATTGAGCTAACGGCCCGAATCTTGAAAAAATGGGGTGAGCGACGGGGGTTGAACCCGCGACCTCTGGAGCCACAATCCAGTGCTCTACCAACTGAGCTACGCCCACCGTTGAAATCGTATTGTCTGTCTCGTCCTGGCGGTGACCTTCTATCGCACCGTGTATTGTATCGCGTTTTCACAAACTGGCGCGCCCGGCAGGACTCGAACCTGCAACCGCCGGCTTAGAAGGCCGATGCTCTATCCGGTTGAGCTACAGGCGCCTTACACTTCAAACCAATGGTCGGGGTGGCAGGATTTGAACCTACGACCTACTGCTCCCAAAGCAGTTGCGCTACCAGGCTGCGCTACACCCCGAGACTTTAGCCGGCTAATGGTACAGACAGCTGGTGTCAGGGTCAATCGCCAAGGTGAATTTATTCGCCCCAGGAATCCGGTCCGAGCAGCGCGGCCTGGACCCGGCTGCCGGACTCGCCGGGCGCGGTCCAGACCACCAGCAAGCGTCCCTCGCCGGCAGGCGCAACTCGCGGAACGCCGCTGATTCGTTCGGCCGCCAAACCATCAAGCAACTTACGCGCCAGCTCTTGGCCGTGCTGATCAAAGCGGGCCAGATGCAGCACCGCCCCACCCGCTTCCTGGGCCATCCAGGACATCACGAAGTCCTCGTCCAGCCAGGCCAGGTCAACCCGGCCCATGGCCGAATCCGTGCTGAATTCACGCGGCTGATCAAAATCATGGCCGGCATCTTGCGACAGTGCCAGGCGCACCAGCGGACGATTTTCGGCCATTGTGAACCAGGCCGCCACCGCCCGATTTTCGCGCGCAATCAAGGCCGGCCCATTGACCGGACAACCACCGATCTGCCAGCCATCTTCGTGCAGAAGTTCAGGTTCGCTCCAGCCGTTGTCGGTCGCACGCACCATCCAGATATCACGCAGTTCATCATCGGTTCGTCCCCGATAGATCACCAGCGGGCCATCATCGGTCATGGCCGAAGCCGTCTGGCAACAGTCGCAGACCTGATCATCGAGCAGCGCCGGCTCGCTGATTTGCCCGCTTGCGCTGACCCGGGCGGTACGCAGGGTCATGGCGCCACCATCTCCATGGTGGTGGCCATGCCCGTCATGGTCCTGATCACCCTGCCCCTGTTCATCGTCCAGGGTTTCCCGGCCATCCAGCCAGACCACCCCGGCCCCATCGGGCCCGGCCGGGTAATAACTGACGAAGCCGTGCTCGGTGGGGGTGCCGTCATCATGCGGACTGAACGGCTCTGACCAGGTCTTGCCCCGGTCTTCGGACACGCTCATGACCACATCGTAGGCATACACCGCCGGCCCGGAACTGACCAGCCAGTGAGCCAGCCAATACCCGTCCGGCAACACGTACAGCCCCGGCGTGTCGGCCCAGTTGGCGAACCAGTCCTCGCCCCGGGCAATTTCGCCGGGCTGGCCGAATGCCTGGCCATCGAACACTGAAAAACGCAGCACGTGCCCGTCCTCGACCCGCTCCAGCCAGGTCAGCACCAGCTCATCATCACCGGCCTTTGTCAGGGCCGGCGCCAGGCTGCCGGGTTCGGCGGGCACATCCAGCGGCATCGGGCCAGCATGGGCCAGCCCGGCGAAAAGAAACACAGACGCAAAAATACAGACCTTCATGGATTCATTGTATTCGATGATCGAATCGCCTAAAGCCCGCGCGGTATGGCGGCCAGGAGCTTCTTGGTGTAGTCCTGTTGCGGGTGGGTGTAGATCTGTTCGGCGGTGCCGTATTCAACCAGCTTGCCTTCATTCATCACGCCGACGTAGTCGGAGATGAAGTTGACCACGCTCAGGTCATGGGAAATGAACAGGTAGGTCAGACCGAATTCCTCCTGCAGATCCAGAAGCAGGTTCAGTATCTGGGCCTGCACCGAGACATCAAGCGCTGAAACCGATTCGTCGCAGACCATGAACTCCGGTTGCACGGCCAGTGCACGGGCAATGCCGATGCGCTGGCGCTGGCCGCCGGAAAACTCATGCGGATAGCGACCCAGGTGGCTGGCGCTTAAACCCACCCGATCCAGTAGCGCGCTGGCGGTCTCGCGATGTTCGGCGCGCGAAGCTTTGGGACGAAACTCTCTCAGGGCTTCCAGGAGAATGTCGGCCACGGTCATGCGTGGGTTGAGCGAGGAATACGGATCCTGGAAGATGATCTGCATGCGCTTGCGCAGTCGCCTCAGCGCACGCTCATCCGCGGCGGTGACCTGTTCGCCATCGAAGACGATCTGTCCGGCAGTCGGTTCGGTCAGGCGCAAAAGACTCCGACCCAGCGTGGTCTTGCCGCAACCGGATTCACCGACCAGGCCAAAGGTCTGCCCCCGGCGGATGGTCAATGACACACCATCGACGGCACGCACCTGATCGACCACCTTGCCGAACAGGCCACCGGTGACCGGATACCAGGTTTTCAGATCCGTGACTTCGACCAGCGGCTTGTCCTTGTCCAGCTCGGCCTCGCTGCGCTTGACCTGTGGCAGCAGTCGATCCGACGGGACTTCCAGCGCCTCGCCTTCGGCGGTCATGAAATCGCCCACGGTCAACAGGCGGCGCGGGTTGCCCTCCAGCGCCGGCCGACAGGCGATCAGGCCTCGGGTGTAGGGGTGCTCGGCACGCTGAAACAGCGCCTCGGTCGGGCCTTCCTCGACCTTGTGACTGCGATACATGACCACCACCTGGCTGGCCACTTCGGCAATCACACCCAGGTCATGAGTGATGAACAACAGGCTCATGCCGTAACGGGCCTGCAGCTCACCCATCAGGTCCAGCACCTGTTTCTGAATGGTCACATCCAGCGCGGTGGTCGGCTCATCGGCAATCAGCAGATCCGGCTCGCAGGACATCGCCTGGGCGATCATCACGCGCTGCTTCTGCCCGCCCGAAAGCTGGTGCGGGTAACTGTCGATGATCTGTTTCGGCCGCGGCAAACCGACCTGGGTCAATAGGTCCAGGGTGCGATCACGTGCGGCCCGTCGCGACAGTCCTTCATGCTGGCGCAGCACTTCGGCAACCTGTTCGCCAATTCGAAACACCGGGTTCAGGCTGGTCATCGGTTCCTGGAAGATCATGCCGATACGCTTGCCGCGAATCCGGCGCATGCGGCTTTCCGAGAGCGAGAGCAAGTCCTGGCCATCGAACTCGACCCGCCCGGCACTGATCTCGCCCGGCGGGGTTGGAATCAGCCGCATCAGGGTCATGGCGGTGACAGACTTGCCCGAACCGGATTCGCCAACCAGCCCCACCGTGCCGCCCTTAGGGATGTCAAAACTCAAGTCCTCGACCGCTCGCACACGCCCGTCTTCGGTATGAAAATCAACGGTCAACCCATCAATCCGCACCAGCGCTTGCCCCGAGCCTTCAATCTGCCCCGGATCTTCCTGAACCCTGAACCCTGAACCCTGAACCCTGGCCGTCATGATCACCGGTCCTTCGGGTCCAGGGCATCACGCAGCCCATCGCCCAGGAAGTTCAGACAGAACAACGTCGCCGCCAGGAATGCCGCCGGGAAGAACAGGCCCCAGGGGGCGAACTCCATGTCCTGTGCGCCCTCGTTGACCAGCGCACCCCATGAGGTGTTGGGCTCCTGCACGCCCAGGCCCAGGAAGCTTAAGAAACTCTCGACCAAAATCACTTTAGGCACGGTCAGGGTCACATAGACCGCCACGATCCCCAGCAGGTTGGGCACGATATGGCGCCAGATGATCACCCAGGCCCTCACGCCCAGCGCTTCGGCGGCCTCCACGAACTCCTTCTGCCGAAGACTCAGGGTCTGGCCCCTGACAATACGCGCCATATCCAGCCAGATGTAGGAGCCAATAGCGACGAATATCAACAGGATATTGCGGCCGAACACCACCATCAGCAGGATGACCAGGAACATGAACGGCAGGGCGTAGAGAATGTCGACCACGCGCATCATGATGTTGTCGACCCGGCCGCCGACAAAGCCGGCAATCGCACCCCAGGCCACGCCGATCAGCAGCGCCACGCCGGTGGCGACCAGGCCGACCATCAGGCTCATGCGACCACCGTGCAGGGTGCGCACGAACAGATCACGCCCAATCGAATCGGTCCCGAAGAAATGCCGGGTCTCCAGGCTGGGCGGGGCCGAGATCTGCTCCCAGTAGGGATGGGCAAAGCTGTGCGGGCTCAGAATCGGCCCGAAGATGACCAGTAGGAAGATGACCGCCAGCACCACGGCCGCGGTCAGGGCGGCACGGTTGCGCTTGAGCCTGAGCCAGGCCAGGTGCCAAAGACTGCGACCGCTCGCCGCGGCGGCATGATCGAAGTTGCTCATTGCACTGGCCGGGGTACTCATTCGTAGCGAATCCTCGGATCAATCAGGGCGTAGATGATGTCGACGATCAGGTTGAACACCACGATCAGCACGCCGATGACGATGACCACGCCCATGACCAGGGTATAGTCGCGATTGAGTGCCCCCTGCACGAAGTAGCGCCCCATGCCGGGCAGACCGAAGATCTGCTCGATCACCACCGAGCCGGTAATGATGGCCGCCGCGGCCGGACCCAGGTAGGACACCACCGGCAACAACGCCACTTTCAGCGAATGCTTGCCGAGGATCTTCCACTCCGGCAAGCCCTTGGCGCGGGCCGTGCGGACAAAATCCGAGCGCAGCGTCTCGACCATTGAGCCACGTGTCAACCTGGCGACATAGGCCATGTACGGCAGGGCCAGAGCGATCACCGGCAACACCATGTTGCGCAAGGCGCCACCACCCCAGCCGCCGGCCGGCAGCCAGCCGAAGTAGACGGCAAAGAACAGGATCAGGATGGGAGCCAGCACGAAGTTGGGAATGGCAATACCGGTCATGGCCGAGCCCATCAGCAGGTAATCCAGGCGTGAATTCTGGCGCCAGGCGGCGATCGTGCCAATGATGACGCCGAACAGCAAGGCCATCAGCAGGGCGCTGCCACCGAGCCTAAGCGAAACCGGAAAACCCTCGGCGATCAATTCGTTGACGGTGAAGTCGGAATACTGAAAGCTCGGACCCAGATCACCACGCAGGACCGAGCCCAGGTAGTTCAGATATTGCACGCCAAGGGGCTGGTCGAGGTTGTACTTGGCCTCGAGGTTGGCGAGGATATCAGGCGGCAGGTTGCGATCATCATCGAACGGTCCGCCCGGGGCAATGCGAATCAGAAAGAACGCGATGGTGACCAGGATGAGCAGGGTCGGAATGGCGCCCAGCAGGCGTTTGAGGATATAACGCGGCAGCATCTATGAATCTTCGCGAGTGACCGGATCGTGGCGCAGGATATACATCCAGCGCGTGGCATGCTGGTCGACCACGTTGGGCTCCCAGCCACGCACATAGGGCTTGACCAGCCGGGCGACCACGTAGGTATACAGCGGCGCGAAAGGCTGCGACTCGAGCAGCAGGGCTTCGGCCTCCTGCAGCAGCGCAAAGCGCTCTTCACGATCGGCCGTGCGCGCGGCCCGGGCCAGCAAGGCATCGTAGTCTTCGTTGAAGTGAGCGATGTCGTTTTGCGGGTTGGTGCTGTGAAACAACTCGAGGAAATACATCGGATCGAGGTAATTGCCGATCCATCCGGCGCGGAACACTTGGGTCACGGCCCGTGCTCGACGGGTGGCCAGAAAGACCCGAAACTCCTGGTTGATCATCGAGGCGCGCACGCCCAGGGTCTGCTCCCACATGGCCGCAATGGCCAGGGAAATGCGGCGATGGTCTTCATGGGTGTTGTAGCGGATCTCCAAGCGCATGGGATTGTCCGGCCCGTACCCCGCCTCGCGCATCAGTTCGCGGGCCCGGGCTTCACGCTCATCCTGCGTCCAGGATGCCCATTCGGGTTCAGGCGATTGGTATCCCGGTATCCCTGGCGGGGTAAAGCTGAATGTGGGTTGCTGGCCGAAACGGGTCAGTTTCTGGGTGATGATGTCACGATCAATGGCCAGGGACAGCGCCTTGGTCACGCGCGGATCATCGAGCGGTTCGCGACTGGTGTTGAAGCCGAAGTAGTAGGTGCCGAACCAGTCGAACACCACAAGTTCGTCGGCCAGGTTGGCCTGGATCCAGTTGTACTGGGTGTTGGGCACCTCATAGGTCCAGTCGATTTCACCGGCCCGATAACGCAACAGCTCGGCGGTGAGGTCCTCGGTCGGGTAGTAATAGACCTCGTCGATGATGACGTTGTCGTTATCCCAGAAATGCGAATTTCGAACCAGCCGAATGTGCGACTGCATGGCCAGTTCCTCGAGCTTGTAAGGGCCATTGCTGACCATGGCGCCCGGTCGCGGCCAACGATCGCCGTAAGCCTCGACGGTGGGTCGATGAACCGGATAGGCGACGTTGTGCGTGAGCACTTCGGCCAGTAGCGGATTGGGCGCTTCCAGGCGCATCTCAAGGGTCAGCTCATCAACCACGCTGACGCCCAGTTCCTCTGCCGGCCGGCGTCCGGCAATGATGTCCTCGGCATTGAGAACGGGATTGAGCAGAATCGAAAAGCGTGAGCCGGTGGCCGGATCGACCACTCGCCGGAAACTGTAGAGCCAGTCCTCGGCCGTGATCGGATCGCCATTGGACCAACGTGCATCCGCACGCAGGGAAAAAGTCCAGGTCAGCCCGTCCTCACTGACCTCCCAGGATTCGGCCCCACCCGGAATGATATGTCCATCGGCGCCCCGCACCACCAGGCCCTCGAACAGGTCACGCTGGATGGTTGAACTGGGCACGCCTTCGGTGACATGCGGGTCCAGACCATCGGGCTGGGTGCCATTGCCGCGATGCAGGACCTGCTCCGAGGCGAGAATCGACGGGTCAGGCCGGCCATCCTCGGTGTAGACCACTTCCGGCAGATTCCAGCGCTGCACCGGCTCGACCGCGTCCAGGTCGGACTCGGAGTTGCAGGCGCTCAGCAACAGGGTCACCAGGACCAAGGCCCCGATCGTCAAAACACAGCGTTTGGCGGAGGAATACACAGTCAATATAGAGCCTGACGAGCCTCTGGTCCGTCCCGGTCGATGGGTTTGATTTGATGGCGCCGAGGCGCGAGCAGGCTGGAGTATATCGGGACGGGGCGTTTGATGCGACCGCAATTTTCTTCTCGGAATCTCGAGCACGCTCGGAAGGATGGCTGCGCGCCTTCGGCGCTTGTCCTTCGGACTGAATCGCTTTGCGATTCAGCGAGCTCGCCCTTTGGGCTCGGTTCGAACCTGGGAGGTTCGACTAGACTATTCCGGGCGCGCCAGATACTAAAAAGCCCCGCGCAGGGCGGGGCTTTTTAGTATCTGGCGCGCCCGGAAGGATTCGAACCTCCGACCGCCTGGTTCGTAGCCAGGTACTCTATCCAGCTGAGCTACGGGCGCTTGGAAACTGCAAGCCGCGCATTATGGAAAATCCTGGCCGGGCTGTCAAGGG
>SLKT01000039.1 GCA_007134485.1 Wenzhouxiangella sp.
AATCGATCGCGCTCCGCCGGCAGGCAACACCATCAACGTGGTCGCCGAAAATGTCCAACTCGGATTCCACAGTAATACATCCATCACCATTGGTAGTGACGGCAATCCCATCATCAGCTTTCACGATGACGGCGAAGGTGTGCTGAAGACAGCTCATTGCCATGATCCAGTCTGTTCGAGCACCACGGTTTCGACCGTGCTCGACAGCGGCCTGGCCGGCCGACACAGCTCGATCATCATCGGGGCCGACGGTCATCCCGTCATCAGCGCCTACCTGGAAAGCGAGGAAGAAGTTCGAACCATTTACTGTAACAACATCGATTGCAGCGCCACCACCATCACCACCATCAACGACCAGGTGGAAGCACCGGGCGTGACTTCCCTGATGATCAGCGCCGAGGGCTACCCCATCATGAGTTATGTCAAGGACGGCACCCTGAAAGTCACCCACTGCAGCAGCCTGGACTGCACAAGCAGCCAGACCCACCAGATGCCCCAACTCGGAACTGATTTTAGACAGCCAAGCTTGGCCATCAACAAGGAAGGGCTTCCACTACTAGTTGCCGCCACCAATTCTCCATGTGAATTCTGGTTCATGACATGTGCGTATCATGACTGCGGAAACGGTGAATTGATTAACACTTCAAATCATTCCATTCTACCTCCACCCGGTGTGTCATGTACGGATGTCTTTACCGAAACTTCGCTTGCGATTAGTGAAAACGGAAAGCCAATAATGTCCTTCACCTATATTTTGTCATCGGGAGTCAATATCAGCTTCAGATGCCATGATCGCTTCTGTTTCGATCTTAGCTACTTTGAGCACTTCACTCCTACAAGAAATTTCGAGTACTTAGCAGCCAGGACCTCAAGCCCTTCAATTTCAGTTGGAGCCAATGGCTTGCCGATAATCAGCCTTCACTTCGAAGGGACTTTCTTGGTGCCTGACGGTCCGAGCATCGAGGAACCCCCGGGACTGGCCGTTTCCTACTTCCTGGACAAAGCATGCGAAAGCCACAGTGCAGTGCTGATTCACACGGAAGAAGAAGGTGACCTGGGCCACGGGACGGCGATTACGATTGGCACGGATGGCTTGCCGGTCATCAGCTACTATGACGCCGGCAACGAACGCCTCATGGTGGCCCACTGCGGCAACCGTTCCTGTACGCCGTATTTTCGGCGGCGATGACGTAGTGCCTCGGGGACGCACCCCAGACCGAATCGTCGCAAGGGGAGGCCGGTCTTTGCGCCTTCGCGCTTGAGGAAATGCCTTATCTGCAACTCCAGCGCTGTCGTCGATTCGGCAGGTGTGGCGCTCGCCGCCATTCAAAGTCTGAACACGAAAGCGGAGCAGAAGCGCCAGCGGATCAAAAACATGGATGACCAACTCAAGGCGCTGGAATCAGAAATCGCCAACCTCGAAGCCCATCTGACCGCGCTCAAAGGCCTGCTGCTGGAAGATCGGGCGTTGGTGCAATGAAGCATAAAGGAATGGCGGTGTGGACTTGAGTCGTGAGCAAATCGTCTTGCCTGCGTGCCACCATCCGACATCGGCGCCGGCAGAAATCAACTGATCCATGAGATCGTGACAAAAGAAATCACCTTCCGGGATCGTTTTGAATCTTGATGTTCGAGTCAAGCGCCTCGCGCACCTTGCGGGCCAGCTCCAGCTTGCGGTAGGGCTTGCTCAGTAAAAGCACGCCCTTGTCCAGGCATCCCTGGTGGACGATGGTGTTCTCGGTGTAGCCCGAGGTATAGAGCACCTTGAGTTGCGGCTGCAGACGCAAGGCTTCGCGGGCCAACTCGGGACCGTTGAGTCGGCCGGGCATGATGACATCGGTAAACAGCAGGTCGAAGCTGGAATCGCGCTCGAGAATGGCCAGCGCCTGATCACCGCTGGCCGCGGTCTGTACCTGGTAGCCCAGATGCTGCAACAACCGCTCGGCATGCCCACATACCAGTTCATCATCTTCAACCACCAGCACGCGCTCGTGGCCGCGAAGGTCGTCCTCTGCTTCGCCACCAGCCTCGGAGGCACTTTGCGCCTGCATGGCGCGAGGTAGATAAATGCGAATCGTCGTGCCCTCACCGGCCTCGGAATAGATCCGTACATGCCCTGAAGACTGCTTGACGAATCCATACACCATGGCCAGGCCCAGTCCCGTGCCCTTGCCCTTTTCCTTGGTCGTGAAAAACGGCTCGAACAGACGATCCATCAATTCCCGGGGAATACCCTTGCCGGTATCGGAAACCGTGATCAGCACGTAATCACCGGGCAAAAGCTCAGACAGGCCGGCCGCAGAGTCTTCGTCCAGTGAAACATTGGCGGTCTCGATGGTCAGCAACCCGCCGCCCTCCATGGCGTCACGGGCATTGAGCGCCAGATTGAGCAGCGCGGATTCAAGCTGGGTGGGATCGATCTCGGCGGGCCAGAGCCCGTTTTCATGCTGGGTCAGAATCTCGATATGTTCCGGAATGGAGCGACGCAGCAGCGGCTTCATGCCCTCCACCAGCCGGGCAATGTCGGTGGATTCGGGCTCGAGCGCCTGGCGTCGGGCAAAGGCCAGCAGCCTGTTGGTCAATTCCGCGCCACGTCTGGCCGCTGCCTGGGTCAATTCAGCCAGCTGCTTCAAGTCCGGATCGGAACCCAGGCGGTCGGACAGCAGTTCGGCATTACCCAGGATGACGGTCAGGAGGTTATTGAAATCATGAGCGACGCCACCGGTCAATTGGTCAATCGATTCCAGTCGTTGAGCCTGCCGAAGCTGCGCCTCCAGCTTGAGCTGTTCGCTGATATCGGTGTTGATTGACATGATCGAGCGCGGCGAGCCAGATGCATCCGTCACCAGAACCCAATGGCTCCTGACCGTGATGACCTCGCCTTCCTTGCGACGATGCCGCCATTGTCGATCAACACGACCCTCGGCCAGTACCTGCTCGACGGCCTCCCGGTAGAGATCCGAATCCGATCCCAACAGCTCGTTGCTTTTCCGGCCCAGGGCTTCTTCCGCAGTCCAGCCATAGACCCGCTCCGCACCCTTGTTCCAGTAGGTGATTCGATGTTCCAGGTCGCGTACGATAATGGCATCGCGGGCATGATCAAGCAGCTCGCCCTGCTCAGCCAGTTTGCGCCGCGCCCGTCGACTTTCGGTCACATCCTTGAGTCCGCCGACCATGCGCCGCGGCTTGCCATGCTCATCCATGATCAGGAAGCCGCTATCAACGATATCGGCATAACTGCCATCCCGGCGCAGAAATCGGTAGTTGGCCGACCAATCCGGTTGCCGGTTGTCAATGGCTTGTTGAAGACTTCGGCGAGTGGCTTCACGGTCTTCGCGATGAATTCTTTCCAGCCACCAATCAAGTTCCTGGGCAGCCTCGTCCAGTGGGTAGCCAAAAATGGTCTCCAGCTCTTCACTCCACCAGACCTTACCGGTGGCCGGATCATGGTCCCAGACCACATCGGTGGTCGCCCACGCGACCGCTCGAAAACGCTCCTCGCTGCTGCGCAATACCTCAAGCGCCTGCTCATCGCGGGTGATGTCCTGGATGAAGCCGGTAAATACCCGCCGCCCATATACCCAGGCCTCGGTCACGGTCAACTCGATCGGAAACTCGCTGCCGTCCTTGCGCTTGGCCCGGAGCTTCTGGGGTGTTCCAAGGATTCTTGCCCGACCGGTTTCCACGTAGCGGCGCACGTAGTTGTCATGACGTGAAGCATGCTCTTCGGACATGAGAACGCGAATGCTCGCACCCGATAGCTCGTCGGGCGAGTATCCGAACATCTTTTCAGCCGCCGGATTGATCGACTCGATCAATCCCTCTTCATTGACGGTGATGATCGCATCACTGGCCGATTCCAGAACGGCCTGTGTGCGCTCGGCATGCTCGGCGGCTTCCTTGCGAGCCAGGTAGCGCTCGGTCTGGTCACTGAAGTACACCGCCAGTCCCTCGACCGTAGGATAGACGGCCACACTCAGCCAGACGTTCAGGGGTTCTGGGTAAAAGGCCTCGTAACGCACGGTCGTGCGCTGTTCCATGGCCTCATGACCGCGTTGATAGAATTCCAGCTCCCTTGCTTCCGGAAACGCATCCCAGATATTGCGACCGAGTAACAGTTTCCGCTCCTTGTTGAGCAACTGCTCGGCACGGCGATTGACAAAGGTCACGATCCAATCGCGATCCACGGTGACGAAGGCATCGGAAATACTTTCAAGAGTGGATTCCAGACGCTCGGCCAACTCCCGTGTCTGCTTCTCAGACTGTACCCTGGACGAGATGTCGGTGGCAAAGGCGAGAACCGAATGCAGTTGTCCCTGGTCGTCGAAGCGCGCCGAGTTCAGCCATTCGCAGGTCAGAACCCGACCGTCGTGAGTAAGATTCCGATTGACCAGTCTGAAACTGGACGAAACTCCACCGGCGATCAACTCACCAAGCCGTGCGGTCACCTGGGCTCGGTCATCAGGGTGAATGAACTTGACCTGATCGAGCGACTTGCCAAGCATTTCATCAGCACTCCAGCCGAACAGTTGCTCGGCCTGCCCCGCCCAGCGTACAACCCTGCCCTCGCCGTCAAGTTCCACGACCGCCAACGGCAGGTTTTCGAGATGCGCGTCCAGCAACCCCCGTAAAGATCCGGGAGCCTGCCCACGATCCTGACCGGGAGCCTTGTCACTCACACCTTCGGTTCCTTGTCGACTTGCCTTGCTTCAGAGTATACGCAATGGAAACAGCCAGGCCCAATACTTCCATCCGGTCACATCTTCCGGGTTGGTGCGTCCTTATAGTTACATTCACCAAGGAGCACGCCATGTTTTACCGACTGATGTTTTCCGCGATGTGCGTTTTCGCCGCCATGAAGATGGAAGCCGACCAGACGTTGCCCGTACAGGATCGCGATTCCGTCCAGTTTGATGAGCACGAGTTCGTACTGGCGGAAGTTCGGCCCATAATGGAGGATATCGGCCATGAATGACATCAACGAACTGATTGCCATGCACCTGCCAGCCGCCCGCGAGGGCGACCGGCAGGCATTCGCCCAACTGGTTGCAGCCACCCAGAACACGGTCACCAGCATTGCCCTGGCCATCGTGCGCGATATTCAACTCAGTGAGGACATTGCCCAGGAGGCCTACTTGACCGTCTGGCAAAAAATCGGCAGCCTGCGCCGCAGCCAGAGCTTCATGCCCTGGTTGCGCCAGGTCACCCGCAATCTTTCGCGGGATCATTTGCGCCGTCGACAGGTGCGTCCAGGCGACCAGCCGTCGGCGAATGATCCGAACGAGTGGACCGGGACGCTGGCCGCATGCCAGCCCGACAGCGAACAGGCCATGCTCGAAGCTGAACAGGATGAGTTGATCTCTCAGGCCCTGGAAGCGCTGCCCGACGACAGCCGAGAAGTACTGACCCTGTACTACCGCGAGGGCGAGTCTTCTCGCCAGGTTGCGCAACTACTGGGCCTGAGTGATGCGGCTGTTCGCAAGCGCTTGTCCCGGGCTCGGGCCAGTTTGCGCGAACAGGTGCGCACTCAACTGGCCAACAGCCTGGTGATGACCCTACCGGGAACAGCCTTCACCACCCTGGTCACTTCCTTGTTGCTGAGCGCCAGTCCACCGGCGGCCGCGGCAGCAGCCCTGGGCCTGGGCGCAAAGAGCGGCGGCAAAATGCTGGCCGGCGCTGGCCTGGGTATTGGCGTTGCACTGGTCGGAGGAATTGCCGGTGTGATCCTGGGCTTGCACAAGTGGATCAAGACCTCGACCGATCCAAAGGAGTTGCAAGCACTGATCAAGCTGCGCCGGGACGGTCTGATCACCGTTGTGCTGGCCGTGGCCGGATTCACGGTGAGCGCCTACCTGCCCGGCTGGTTGCCGGCCACGCTGACCTTTGTATTGTTCCTCGGAGCCATTGGCTGGCAACACATGATTGCCCTGCCGCGCATATTGGAGCCACGACTGGCCGCCGAGCGTGCCCGCAATCCCTCGGCGGAAAGACACCAACGGCGTCGACGCGTGCTGGCCTGGGTGGGCATGAGTATCGGTGGCTTGTGTGGCGGCGGCGGACTGATCGCCGGATTGCACATGGCCGGACGCCTGCCCTGGTAAACATGTGCAGACCCTGCCTGCAAGCAGCGCATTGACAACCCGAGGCCCGTCAGTCGATCATGCGCTCTGGATCGAGTCGCCACAAGTCAAACGTCACAGGAGCACAGCCTGATATGCCGTATTCATCATGACTCGCTGGATTGCCCTTTTGCGCGGCATCAATGTCGGTGGTCACAACCGGATTCCGATGGCCGATTTGCGAGCGCTCTGCGCCACCATGGACTGGCAGGATGTATCAACCTATATCCAGAGTGGCAATATCGTATTTTCGGCCAACGGATCCATCCCGACCCTCGAAAAGGCATTGACCGATGGGATTGCAAGCCGTTTCGGTCATCGCATCAATGTCCTGGTTCGACCGGCGGCCGCCTGGCCGCTTTATTTGCGCATCAATCCTTTTCCCGAGGCCTCGGAGTCCGAGCCCGACCGTGTCATGCTGGCCCTGTCGAAAAGGCCACTACCGCCCGATGCGGCCGACCATCTGAACCAATACACCACCTCGGGCGAGTCAATCGCCCAACGCACCGAGAGCCTGTGGATTCACTATGCATCCGGCGCGGCAAAGTCCAGAGTCACGCCCGCCCTGCTCGACCGCCTGGCCGGCTCCCCGGTCACTACCCGCAACTGGCGCACCGTGTTGAAGATCAATGACCTGATTGGCTGATCGTTATACTGTCGCCTGCACCCAGCATCGGGAATTTCACTTTGAGCACATCGGACAGTTACACTCCGCCACGCGTCTGGACATGGGATCAGGCCAGCGGCGGCAAATTTGCCGGCATCAACCGCCCCACGGCCGGCGCCACACACGAGCAGAAACTGCCAATCGGCAAGCACCCGCACCAGTTGTATTCGCTGGGCACGCCGAACGGTCAGAAGGTCACCATTCTGTTCGAGGAATTGCTCTCACTCGGCCTGGATGACGCCGAGTACGATGCCTGGCTGATCGATATCAGCGAAGGCGAGCAGTTTTCATCGGGCTTTGTCGAGATCAACCCGAACTCCAAGATCCCGGCCATGGTCGATCATTCGGTTGACCCGCCGGCAAGAGTATTCGAATCCGGCGCCATCTTGCTTTACCTTGCCGAGAAGTTCGGCCACTTCCTGCCCGAAAAGCCCGGGCCGCGCACCGAGTGTCTGAACTGGTTGTTCTGGCAGATGGGCGCCGCGCCCTTTCTGGGCGGCGGTTTCGGGCATTTCTACGCTTACGCGCCCGAAAAGCTCCAGTACCCGATCGACCGCTACGCAATGGAAACCAAGCGCCAGCTTGATGTGCTCGATCGTGAACTGGCTGACCGGGAATACATTGCCGGTGATACCTTCACCATTGCCGACATGGCGATCTGGCCGTGGTACGGCCAGCTGGTCCTGGGCCGGCTCTACGATGCCGCCGAGTTTCTGCAGGTCGAGTCCTACTCGAACGTGATGCGCTGGGCCAAGGCACTTGACGCACGCGAGGCCGTGCGCCGGGGCCGAATTGTCAATCGCACCTTCGGCAGGCCGGAATTGCAATTGCACGAACGCCACGATAGCAGTGATTTCGAGCTAAAGCGGTCCGACGCAGATTGAATAAATTCAGGTCGACAATCTTACGGTTGCCAGACGATGTCTCCGTCCCGGTTGATGTAGGCCCATACAGGGTTCGACGGGCTGAATGTGACCTCACCGCCGGTATGTGAACTTCCCTGTCCACTCGTCTCCAGGGCCACGCGTGCCAACGGACCATCAAAGGGCTCGGCATACGCGAAACGTCGTCCGAATTGCTCGTTGCCGTCTTCGTCCACGTAATACCACATGTCACTCCGACCGAAACCGTCGTGCTCAACAGGCGCCAAACCTTCATTGAATGGGCGCGCCAGAGCCCAATTCGTATCTTCCCATGTCTCGCCATCGCGATTCACAAAGGTCCAGTTGTCATCCTCCTCCACTGGAGCGTAGCCGCCTGCGAAACTGAGCGCGTCATCGAATCGGGCTTCGATGACCCATTCGCCATCGGTGTCAATGAACCCCCACTCGCCGAACACGAAGCCACCGGTCAAGACCGGCGCCAACCCCTCGCTGAAGTGACGAGCACCGTTGAATGGCCCGGGGATGACGACTTCCCCGCTGGTGTCGATATAGGCGAATTCACCGGATGAGGCGCCCGGTTCCTCCACGTCAACCGCCGCCAGCCCTTCTGCAAAACGATAGGCTTGACGAAAGACCGGCTCGATGACAAACGTGCCTTCCTGATCGATGTATCCGAAGCCCCCGTCTTCTTCGACCTGAGCTGCGGCCAAACCTTCCGAGAAACTATCGATCTCATTCCACGTTCCGCTCAATTGAACGTCACCAGTGTTATCAATGAAGTGGTACTCATCATCCTTCTCGACGAGCGCCAGGCCATCCGAAAAGGCATGGGCGGCATCGAACCTCGCATCAATGACCTTATTGCCTGCGGCATCAATATAACCCCAACGCTCGTCGACCTCGACGGGATACAAGTGACCAGGCTCGGTTTGCCCGCAAGCTGTCGCAACCAGTATCGCTACCGAAGCGATCGCAAGCCTACTGCCGCGACGCACGCGAGATGGGGTTCTTGAATATGTGTTCTTGTTCATGATCACTCCTCCTTTCAAAAAGCAATCTCTCGCTTCAAGAATTCATGTCGGCAATCTCTTGCTCAAAGACTGCGAGCGTGGCTTCGTCGAACAGCACGAACCTGACCTCAATATCCGACGAGATGTCATTGCTGACGGTTTGCACGGCAATGCGGGCGGCATCCTCGAGCGGATAGCCGAACGCGCCCGATGAGATGGCCGGCAGGCCGACTGATTCAATGCCGTGATCCCGGCAAAGTCGAATGATATTACGATAACATTCGGCCAGCAGTTCATCGGCCGGCTCATCAATCCCGTAACGCGGACCCAATGCATGAATCACCCACCGATTCGGCAGGCCATAGGCCTCGGTAATGACGGCCTGGCCCGGCTCGATCGGCGCCAGCTTGCGGCAGGCCGCGGCCAACTCGGGCCCGGCCGCGCGATGAATGGCGCCGGCCACGCCGCCTCCGGGCATGAGTTGAGCGTTGGCCGCGTTGACCACGGCCTGCAAGTCCTCTTGCGCCGTGATATCGCCCCGTTTTGCCTCAATGGACATGTTGACGAAGATCAGTCATCGAGGCTGAAATCGGGCACGTTGGTCATTCCCGGCATGCCGTTGACCGTGGCTTCCAGACTCAGGGAGTGAGTCTGGTCGTCGTCGCTCATCAGAACCTCACCGGTCAATTGCATGGTCGCCGAGTAACCTTCCTCCGACCACTCCTCGAGTTCGAAATGCCCGGACGTGAACATCACTTCCGCGAGGATGCGCTCGCGAAAGATATCCGCGCCGTCATCGGTTTGATCACCGGTCTTGGCCAGCTCCTTGACTACACCCATGGCAATGATCGAATCCGGCTCGGGCGAGTCGTCTCCGCGCGGGTCGGCGACCTCGAAGCGACCGGTCTCGATCGGCACGTCGCGGCTCTGGGCGGTGATCAGACACAGCGTCACGCGCCCGACATCCTCCATCTCACCCCAGATCGAATGCATCGACACAAAACCGGAGCGCGGTTCGTAGCTGCCAAACAGACTGTAGCCGTGCCGACCACCGGCCGAGAATCCCTCGAGCTGCGCTTCGGTCAGCGGAAGACCTTCGGCTCGCATGCCCTCGATACCGGCCTGCAATTCCTCCTCCGGCATATCGGCGGGAATGGTTTCGCAGTCGTCACTGCCCATCATTTCGAACAACAGGGTCGGGCCGGGCCCGATGCCTTCGACCATCGTGGGAACGAACGCCAGCGCCGTGGTCAATGCGAAAGTCACGAATAAATGCTTCAACTTGTCAATCATCAGCTAGTCTCCACTTGATTCTTACCTATTACTAACGCGAATCGAGGC
This sequence comes from Wenzhouxiangella sp., assembly GCA_007134485.1. Taxonomy (GTDB): domain Bacteria; phylum Pseudomonadota; class Gammaproteobacteria; order Xanthomonadales; family Wenzhouxiangellaceae; genus Wenzhouxiangella. Next base: position 10,022 of record SLKT01000039.1, read on the forward strand.
AGAATCGAGACAAATCCGCGGGTCGGTCGAACACGGTTCCCATGGCAGCGTTCGATGGCTTCGGCCCGGACCACGCCGAGATCCGGGCCGAAGCAGGATTTCAGGCTCGACGCCGGCCTGTTCCGTGGATGAACAATCCCAGCATGAGCACCAGAACACTCAGCACCAGCGTCCCCATCAGGCCTACCGTCGGCACCGGGATGGCGCTGGTCGGTGGGGCCCGATCTACATCCGGCCCGAGAAATCCGGTGGCTTCGCGGCAGGGCTGGCTGCTTAAGGAGCTGCTGAATTCTGCCGGCGCGCAATCCGGGTAACCACCCATCTCGGGAAACGCAGTGACAACCGGCAGCACCACCGAGGAAGGATGGTCCGGCCCATGGGCGATCGCGACCTCGGCATCACTGCTGCCGGGAATCGGAGAGAATCCCCAGCGCCAGCGATTGCCCCCGGGCCCATCCACCGTGACCCGAACACGTGAGCCGGATCGAAAAACGTGCGCAAACGGGAACAATTCAATACGAACCGGAACGTAACCATCCGGATCCAGCGGCTGCTCGTCGTCGACAAGGTGCGTATGTCGCGGACGAAGCGGTGTCGAGGCAGGATCCAGTGCCCGGGCGCTGGTGCGCAACCAGCCGGACTGAATCAGCATTTCGGAGCCGTCCGGACGGATCTCGGTCAGGGTGACCTCCAGATCAACCGCAGGTTCGGTCGAACCGACCCACAGATCGACCGAACCGGAGCCAGCCATGACCAGGGGATCACCCAGGGGAGCCGAGGTGAACGTCACCCGGTCCTGAAGCGGCGGCAACCACTGATTCTGACCCGGCATCAACCAGCCACCCGGAATATCCATGATGCCGGGGGGATCATAGTTGAAACTGCTGACATCGAAGTCCTGTGCCGGCGCGCTGTAGAGCGATCCCGCCTCCATCCACCAGCGCTGACCGCTACCGGCCGCCTCGAAGCTCGGCAGGCTGAATCGGCTTGCGGCATTGCCGTCCATGTCAACCTCAAGCAGAATTTCAACCGGCGGCTCGGACTCGTAGGCCTCGACCTCGCTTTCGCTGGAATCACCGAGATAGGTATCGAGAAAGCGCACGATTTCGGCCCAGATGTCACCCCGGTAGTATTCACCATGATCACCATTCATGCCCAGTAGACGGGCGGGCACTTCAGGGTTGAATTGCGACAAAAGTTTGGCCGGGCCGCCCCCGGTCTGTTCGTCCTGCCATGAATTGACCAGCAGGGTTGGGACCTGGATGTTGGCCACCAGGCTTTCCGGCGCCCGGCCCTGCCAGTATGAGCCATCGTATGGATTGCCGAATATACCGGCCTCCATGCTTTCATTCTGCAAACGCAGCGCCTGGTTTTCGAGGCAGACCGGATCGAACAGTGGATCACCCGGATCGGTGCGTTCGTTGACCTGGGAATAAGAGCTTGGCCAGGCCGAGCGGGCATCCTGATCTTCGCTGAATACCGCCGCAAACGCGAAATTGAGCACGCCGCCGGGATAGGCGACATCGCGATAGAATTCGCCGATCACGTGGCCGGGCACAATGGCGGTCAATGACGGTGGCGCGGTGGCCGCCACGAACAACTGGCTGATGCCGGGATAGGATTTCCCGATCAGCGCCACTCCGTCCGACCAATCCTGGGCGGCAATGGTTTCGACCATGTCATATCCGTCGATGGCCTGCAATGGTTCAAAGTAATCGAATGCGCCGCCCGAACAGGCCGATCCACGCATGTTGACACCCACCGCGGCATAGCCGAGGTCGGGGAAACGCGAACCCACGCCATCGAAAAAGTCAATGGACGGTCGGTAGGCCGAATAGTCGATGACCACCGGATAGGGTCCCGGGCCGAACTCATCCGGATCGGGAAGAATGACCTGGTATGCCAGCAGGGTGCCATCCCGGGTTTCAAAATACCCACTGCTCGGGTCCAGGCTTTGTGAGGCATAGAATGATTCCTGCGGATGATCGTCGGCAGCCAGCACATCGATGGTGAATGCGCCGCCGCGCACGCCGGTCACACTGACCTGGTAGCCGCTACCAGGTGGCACATCTCGCACGACCAGACCACCCCATTCATCGGTGCTGGCGCTATGAGAAAACCCGTCCGGACCGGTGATACTGACCGGTGCCTCGGGATCGGCATGGACGATATGGATCTGCTCAACGCTACCCCGGACAGTCAGGCTACCGCCAAAATCCGGCGTTGCTCCGGCAACTGCCAGCATCGGTAGCAGCCCACACAGCAGCAGGCCAAAAATCGTTGCTCTCTTCCCTGCAAATATTTGTTGTTTCATGGGAATACCTCTTGAATTCATTCTTGTTGTTCCGAACCGCCAATGGCTCGAGTCCATCCTGCCCTCCAGAATGGAACTGATTAGGGTACAACATCTCTATGTGCCCGCGAACAGATGTGCCGACCCGTCTTCAAGGGATGTTCACAGGAATTGGCAAAGCGGCAGGCTTGATCTACCATGATCGAAACTCGTTGCATTCACCGGATCCATGCCATGACTGGAAGCTATCGATGGCCCATCATGATCGGACTGCTCGGCATCGCACTCGTGCTGGTCGGTTCATGGACGCTGGTCCAGGGGTTTGGCGGCTGGCATGCCACGTTCCAGGGTCCCGGTACATTCCAGGTGGACATTCCTCAGGCCGGCGACTATCGCCTGTGGCATGAGTCGCAAACCTCCATTGATGGCCGTGCGCATCGGGTCGACGACGAGCTGCCATCCGGAACGTCCATCGAGGTCACTGACCATCAGGGCCAGACCATTCCCATTCAGATGTCGAGTGCCAAAATCAGCCAGGAAGTCGGCTCAACCCGGCGCGTGGCCGTCGGGGAAATTGAATTTCCCGATTCCGGCGCCTACAACGTGGCAATTTCCGGTTTCGATGGGACCCGCAGTTTCCGCCTGAGCGAAATCCGCTTTTTCGAGCATTTTCTACGCGCCGTTCTGTTCGCCATACCCGGCGCACTGCTGATCCTGCTTGCATTGCTCTGGATCATTATCAAGGCTGTGCGTCGGCGCTCTTGAGGCCGGACCTTGCCGGTCGGATGACGCTCGATGACGCCCGGAAAAGTGATGGGCGTACTCAAAGCATGGTCAGGCCGATGCCTCCAAGCACACCGAACAGCACGCTGGCAATGATCACGATCAGCATCCAAATCAGGGTGGCCTTGGCCCAGTTGGATTTGCTGGCCGGAGTCGTGCTGGAAAAGGCCCAGATGAACAGCATGATGATATTGACCAGGGGAATCATCATGATCAGTATGGTCAGCATCCAGTTGCCGACCGTGACTGGCGCGTGTTGGTAATCCTGCATGGTTCACCTCGTTATTGGCAATTGATTGAATATTCCGGGCCGATGGCCCTCATCACTCAATAACGTATTTTTCAGCTGGAATCTGTCAATCGAGAATCCATGCAGGCAATGCCGAGCTCGCTGAACCGTGCTGACAGGACATGCTCACTGGCCAGCAACAGCAGCACGATCCGCGTCGCAGTCAGGGCACGTTCCATGCTTATCGTGACAGTTCCTCGGCCATTGCCGCAGCGGGTCTTACCCCGTCAGTCACGAAGATTGCAGAAACCTTACACCTTTCAGACCGCAGAAAGCGCAGATCATTGACCCGGCGGCCTGAATCCCACCTCGACGCATCAGTTAATATTTCCCGCACCAATCATTGTTGGTTTCGATCGGGAAAAACAAGTTGCCAGAACTCGGGCGATTCCAGCACCGCCCAGAACGTTGCATCAAAGGACTGTGGGCGGGCTTCACCCAAGCAGAATGCGCCTTGGCGGAAAAAATGATCCAGCCCCGGAAGCACCTCGACCACCAGTTGCCGGTTGCCGCTTGCGCGGCCGAAGTACTGCTCAAGCCGCGGGATATTGGTTTCGGGCATGACCATGATGTCGTTGCTGGCGAACAGGGCCAGCATGGG
>SLKT01000011.1 GCA_007134485.1 Wenzhouxiangella sp.
CCGGCATGGGGCTGGACCCGGCCAACTGGCGACAGCGCCGATTCCGATGCCCACATCACACTGCATCCGGTGTGGCCCTGGTCGGGGGCGGTTCGAAACCCCGACCCGGGGAAATCTCGTTGGCCCATGCCGGAGTCCTGTTTCTGGATGAATTGCCCGAATACAGCCGGCACGTGCTCGAAGTGCTGCGTGAACCACTCGAATCGGGACGGATCGTGATCTCGCGCGCGGCCCTGCAATCGGAATTCCCGGCCCGATTCCAGTTGATCGCGGCCATGAACCCGTGCCCGTGCGGCTACCAGGGTGATCCTTCCGGTCGCTGTACCTGCACCCCGGATCAGATTCGACGCTATCGCGACCGGATTTCCGGGCCATTGCTCGACCGGATTGATCTGCAGGTCGAGGTGCCGCGCCAGTCGCTCAACGGCCAGGAACCGGGCGAGCCGTCATCGCCGGTGCGCGAACGGGTCATGGCCGCCCGCCGGATCCAGACCGAGCGGGGTCAGTTCAATGCTCACCTCGATGTCAGCGGAGTCCGCGACCATTGCCGCCTCGGCCCGAAACAGGCTCACTTGCTGGAACAGGCCTGCGAGCGGCTGAACCTCTCGGCGCGCGCTCATCACCGAATACTCAGAGTCGCGCGGACCATCGCCGACCTGGATGACAGCGACGATATCGAAATGCCGCATCTGACCGAGGCGATTGGTTATCGACAGCTTGATCGCAATGCGCAATGAACTCATGAAACCATACTCGCGCGGAGACGCAGAGACGCGGAGAAAAGCAAGGAAAAATTCAATAACCATCTGACCACCGAAGACACCGAAGAGGACTGGTGGAATCATCGGGGTCTGTCAGGCTGCAATTGATGGTGGCAATCTGTGACCGGCTACCTGAATTGACAGTGAAACCGGCACCAGCCGTGGGCCATTTGCGGGATTCAGGAAGCATTCACGACAAGGGTCGGATAAGCGGTTAGCATACACGTCTGGTTGCGTGCAGCAGAATTTTCACTCTTGGCTCGATTTCTGATCCTGATATTCCTTCCGATTCTGGCCGTGACCGGCCGGGCGGATACCGTGGTGACCGAAATTTCCGGCGTCGATGGTTCGATGCTGGCCAATGTTCGCGCCCATCTGTCCCTGGTTCGCGCTGAACGGCTCGACGAGGTCTCGGTCTGGCGGTTGCGCCAGATGTCCGAGGATGCCCGCGGAGAGGTTCGCGAAGCTCTCAAGCCGTTCGGCTACTACCGGCCGCGTATCGAGGTTCGTCTGGAGGAGCCAAGCGCGCCTGATCGGCCATGGCGGGCGCGCATCAATATCTCGCCGGGCGATCCGGTGCGCATCGACCAGGTCAATATCGAATTTCTCGGGGATGGCGCCGACGATGCCGTCCTGCTGGAATGGCGCGATGACTGGCCGCTAACCGAGGGTCGGCGACTCGAACATGCGGTCTACGAGGATGCCTGGCGCGAGCTCGACAGCCTGGCGCGGACCCGAGGGTACTTTGACGCCAGCTTTCGCGAGCGCCGGGTCAGCGTCGATCCGGACCGCAACAGCGCCCGGGTTCGCATTCGGTTCGATACCGGTCAACGCTACCGGTTCGGAGGCTACCGCGCGCCGGATGTCGAGTTCTCCGAGCGCCTGATGGATCGCCTGACCATCATCGAGCCCGGCGAGCCTTACCACAGCAGTCGGCTGGATGCCCAACGCGAGGCGCTGGTGCGTTCTCGCCTGTTCGATCGAGTCACTGTCGAGGAAGAGCGTGATCGTGACGATGGGCGAGTGGACCTCAAGTATGGCCTCGAAACCCGACCGCCGAATTCCTACCGCATCACTGCCGGCTTTGGCACGGACACCGGGGCGCGCATTCAGCTTGGATGGGTTCGCCATTACCTGTCATCACGCGGCAACCGACTGGATTCGGGTTTCGGTGCGCAACAGCGCAACAGCGAGTTCGTGCTGCGCAGCGAATATCAGCATCCGCGTGGCAGCAAGCCCGGAGATTTCTGGAGTGTCGGCGCGGTACTGCGCCGGGAGCAGGATAATTTTCGCTTCAATGACGAGAGTCGCCGCGAGGCCATCTTCGACTCTTACAGCGGTCGACGCGAACAGGCTGAGCTGACCATCGGTCGCCTGGAGGAACGTCAGCTTTTCGGCGACGACTACGGCCCGTTGGAGGAACGACTTTTCATCGCCGTGCTCAACGAATCATTCAATGCGTTTCGGGAGGCCAGTTTCAGCGAGGAAAACGAAGCGCTGCTGGAACTCAATCCGGAACTGGCGCCCTTTCTTGAAACCGAGACCAACACCATCGCCCTGGGTGCTCGCTGGCGTCTGCCCCGCATAAGCGGATCGGGCTTTTTTGCCGAGGGTCATATCCTGGAGGCTCGTCTGCTTGGCGCCAGCGCCTCGGCCGGTTCCGATGTCAGCTTTGCCCAGGCCTGGGTCGGTGGACGCTGGCATCAGATCTTCGGCGATCGCCACAAGATCCTGTTGCGCGGCGAAGTCGGCTATACCGAAGCCGATACCCGCAAGCTCGATCTTGCCCTGGACGATCGGGAACTTGAACTGAGCATTACCGAGCTGCCCGAGCGCTATCGCTTCAAGACCGGGGGAGATCGCACCATTCGCGGGTACGGATTCGAAACCCTGAGCACCAATCGCAACGGCGCCAATCATATACTGGCCGCCACGGTCGAGTACGAGTACAGGGTCGGCAATGACTGGTCACTGGCCGCATTCTTCGATATCGGGAATGCCTTCAACGATTTCACCGACCCGAAGCTCAAACGCGGCGTCGGTGTCGGCTTTCGCTGGTATACCGTGATCGGGCCCATCCAGGTCGACGTGGCCCAGGCGCTGGATGACATTGATACGCCCTGGCGATTGCACTTCACCATCGGCACACGGTTGTTATGAAGAAGCTGCTGATCATCTCTCTCGTGGTTCTGGTCCTGCTGATCGGGTCGCTGGTCAGTGCATGGTGGTGGTTGACCAGCACCGAGTCCGGGGCTGGCTGGGCGCTCAATCGCGCTTCCGGGGTGGTGCCTTCGCTGCAATGGCAATCCTTAAGCGGGAACTTGCGAAGCGGATTGACCCTGGAATCGATCCGCCTGGACGAGGCCGACAGCGAGATCCGAATCGGGCGCCTGGAACTCTCGGCCCGCATCCGGCTGCTGCCGTCGCCGGAAGTCGACGTGCACTGGTTACGCGCCGACGATGTCGATATCCGGCTGGCCGAAGGCGAGCCCCCCGACCCGGATGCCGAGCCCTTCGAGATGCCCGACATCAGCGCGCCCGTTCCGGTCCGGGTCCATGAACTGCAGGTGACCGATCTGCGATTGCTGACCAGCCCGGATCAGGCCGAACCGCTGCTGATCGAGCGGGTCGCTCTCACCGGCACGTATCACGAGCAACTGGAACTCGACTCACTGGCCGTGGACCTGCCCGACTCACAACTGCGCGCCAGCGGTCACTGGCAGCTCAAGGCGCCGTTCGGCGGACGACTGGAGATCAACGCGGCCCACCACATCGATCAGGATCTTCGCCAACAGGTCGAGTTGGTGATTGACGGGCGACTGGCCCTGCTCGACATCGAGCTGACCTCCACCGGACCGGCCGAGCTGGCCGGCCAGGCGAGGTTGCGCGGATTGCCGACAGAAATCGATGCATCGGTCGATCTGTCCGGTCGCTTTGGCGACTGGCCCGATCTCGACCTTGCCGTGGAGGATCTGAGCTTCAGCGCCAGCGGCGAGCCGGAGGCCTGGCAGTCGCGTCTGTCCGGCCGAGTAACCGGGATGGACATGCCGGACAACCGCCTGCGCGCCGAGCTGGCCGGCTCGACCCGCAGAATCGAAGTCGAGGAACTGATCGCCGAGGTGTTCGATGGTGAAATCAACGCCAGCGGCGAGCTCAACCTGGATCCCGAGCTCAGTGTCCGACTCGATGTCGCCATGAGTCGGCTCGACCTGACCACCGTTTACCCGGACTGGCCCAGTCAAGCTCGCCTCCAGGGCGGAATGCGCGTATCCACGGATGGCGAAACCATCCAGCTCGACGAGCTGAGCCTGAGTGCGCCACCCACGCGTCTGAATGTCGAGGGCTCCGGGCGAGTGGACCCCGAGCGTGACCAGGTGGCCCTGGACCTGAAATGGCGAGACCTCGACTGGCCACCCGTGACCGATGACAGCACTCCGCTGTTTTCCAGCCAGTCCGGGCGTGTTCGTCTGGATGGCGCGTTGAGTGACTGGCAGCTGGAACTTGACGCCATGGTCAAGGCCCTCGAGCAACCCACGGCGAACATCGGGCTGCGTGCGCATGGCGACGATCGCCAGGCCCGCATCGATGCACTGAGCATTCGGGCCGGCCGCGCCGGAAGCCTGAGCATCGATGGCCAGGTATTCTGGGAGCCCGAGCCGTCCGGCACGCTGGCAATCGAGTTGATCGAGACCGATCCGGGCCAGTTCATCCACGAGTTGCCGGGCCAGGTATCCGGCCGCGTGCAACTTGAATTCGACTCTCTCGAGACCATGGAGCTTGACCTGATCGCCATCGATGGGCAATTGCGTGGTCAGCCGCTGGAGGGCAGCGGTCGAATACGGATCAGTGAAGAGTTGCCCGAGGCCGGCAATCTGGACCTGGCCCTGGGTGACAATCGCGTGTCATTGTCGAGTAGCGACGGTCGCGCCTGGCGCTGGCAGCTCGAGGCCCGGGCCCTGGATCAGCTCTGGCCCGAGATGGACGGCCGCGTGGAGCTCGAAGGTCTCTTCCAGCCGTTTGCCGGCGCGTTCGAAGCCCGTGGCCGATTCGAGTCCCTGTTCTGGAATGATATCGCCCTGGCCGAGGGTGAGATCGAGACCTCGGCCACCTGGCAGGATCCGGTCCGGTTCGATTTCGACCTCAAGCTCGACGATCTCGACCTCAACCCGTGGGAGCGACTGGACACCGTCGAGTTCAGCCTTTCCGGTGATTGTGACGATCACCGCTTCGGTCTCGTGACCCAGGGCCGACGAGCGAACCTGGAGATTGGAGGCAATGGCGCCCTGCCGGAATGCCTGCAGGATGTTCGCTCATGGCAAGGGGCCCTGGACCGGCTTTATCTGGCCGAGACCCTGGCCGGCGACTGGGAATTGAATCAACCCATGCTCATCCAGGCCAGCGCGGAACGGATTCAGGCCGAAGGCGCCTGCCTGGTGGAATCCGCCACGCGCGAGGGGCAATTGTGCCTGCGCAGCCTGACCATTGATGGAGACAGCCGTGCCGAGGTGGGTATCGAGAAAGTCCCGATGGATTTGCTGCTGGTACCCATGGATCCCACCTTTCACCTGACCACGCCCTTGTCCGGGGAGCTGGGTGTGGCCTGGTCGCCGCAGGGACTTGAAGACCTGGCCGGATTCCTCAAGCTCGATGCTGGCGCCATCACGCCACTGGATGATGATCGGGAGTTGCTGGGCATCGAATCGGTCCGGCTGGACCTCAACCCTGAAGACGAGCACCTGGTGATGGAATTCGAGGCACTGCTGGAAGGCGACAGTCAATTGACCGGTAAAGCCAGATTCATCGATCTCAAGGATCCCGGTTCGGCCGAGATCGACGCGCTGGCACGCCTGAATCTGCCCGACATCGGCGTATTCAATCGGCTGGTGCCGGAAATCGACCAGCTCGGCGGTCGCCTGGAAAGCGAGTTGCTGCTTCGCGGGCCGATTGGTTCACCCGGCTTTCAGGGTCAGGCGCGATTGCGGGAGGGTCTGATCGTGCACGCACCCCTGGGACTCAAGGTTTCCGATATCGAAATCGCCCTGGATGGGGAAAACGATGAGGGTCGCCTGACCGGGCGAATGCTGTCCGGGGACGGACACCTCAATGTCAATGGGCTCATCGATCAGCGGGAAGACCGGTCCTGGCGGTTCGAATTCAGTGCCGATGGAGAGCAATTCGCCTTCGCCGACGTCGACTGGCTGCAACTGAATGCCAGCCCGCAAGTGCGTCTGACCGGCACGGACGAGGCACTGGAGATCGACGGGGATATCCGAATCGATCGCTTGCGCGGCGGCATGCCCCCCGGCGTCGAGGACCGCGTCAGTGCTTCCGAGGATGTCCGCGTACTCGGCGAGACCGAAGAGGAGGACGAGCTTATCGATCAACGCCTGACCGGGCGACTGGGCATTCATCTGGGCGACGATGCCAGACTGGCCGCCATGGGCATGCAGACTCAACTGGCCGGCGAACTGGAAATGATCTGGGAACCGCAGAGCCCGATCCCCCGTGGTCGTGGGGTGATCCGTCTGCCGCAGGGTTCCTATCGGGCCTATGGGCAGAATCTGGAGATTCGCGATGGAGAGATCCTGTTCACCGGCCATGCCCTGGACAATCCGCGCCTGGATATACGCGCCATCCGTGACATCTTCGGAGACCCCCAGGTCGAGGAGGCCGGCGTCCACATCCGCGGCAATGCACGAAATCCCATCATCGAACTGTTTACCAACCCTCCAACCAGCGAGGAGAAAGCGTTGGCATACGTGGTCACCGGCGCCGATTTCGATCATGCCGGGGGCCAGGGCGCGATCAACGTCGGTTTCTACCTGCTGCCGCGCCTGTTCGTCAGCTACGGCATCGGCCTGTTCGAGGCCGGCAACGTGTTGTCCGGGCGCTACGAACTCTCACAGCGCTGGGGCGTGCGCGTCGTATCGGGCGAGCGCGACACCGGTGTCGATCTGAGTTTTGCCATTGATCGTTAAAAAAACGCCCACCGAAAGGTGGGCGTTCTGTCTGTCTGAACCCGGAGCATCGAACGCTTCCAGGGCGGGTGAATTGCGCAGACCTTTCACCCTAGGTGGGTTCCCCTTCCCGAAAAATTCTTGGCTCTCTCGGCCTGTTATCGTGGCAAGACTTACAGGTAGGAGGCCCGGGTGGACGAAGACTCTTCGAATTCGCCATCGGAGTCGAGGTACTCCAGCCAATCCATGACCACCTCGTCGGCCATCATGCCTTCCAGCTTCTGATCTTCATTGGCGGCAATCAGATCGGCTTCGTCGTTTTCGCTGATGATGAGTGTGAATTCGGCCATCGTTCTGTTCCATGAATTGGTTGACTTTGTAGATATGAATGCAATATCCATGCCATCCACTGTGGAGTGTCGCCAAGCGAGAGGTGCGTCACAATCCGGGCTTGCCGGTCGACAAAAAACGGCAACTTCCGACCGCCTTTTGACTGTGCGCGTCAGTCACCAGCCAACACGACCGACGTTCCAAGTATCCTTGGAGCCGGTCGATTGAATACTCAGGACACACTCATGACTGAAACCAAGTGCCTACAGGAAACCTATGCGCCGGACAATGCCTGTTTCGGCTGCGGACCCGCCAACGAGAAGGGACTCGGAATTCGCTCATTTGTCGACGGCGACACGGTGGTGGCCGACTGGGTTCCGGAAAAACACCATGAAGCCTTCCCGGGTGTACTCAACGGCGGCATTATCGGCTCCCTGCTGGACTGTCACTGCAACTGGACTGCCGCGTGGCACCTGATGCAATCGGGAGGCCTGGACCATCCGCCGTGTACCGTCACCATGGAATACGCCATCAAACTGCGCCGCCCCACCCCGTCCGACCGCCCATTGCATCTGGAAGCCAGGGTGGTCGAATCCGACGGCAAGGTGGTCACCGTCGAGGGCAACCTGTATGCCGGTGACAAGCTGTGCGATCAGTGTGTCGGGAAGTTCGTGGCGGTGGAGCCGGGGCACCCGGCGTATCACAGGTGGTAGAGCCGGGAGACGGGAGACGGAAGACGGGAGACGAGATGATTCGGCTTCAGCGCCCTCCGTCTCTCGTCTTCCGTCTCCCGTCTTCCGTAACCAACTCCTTCCACCGAAAACACCCCACCAGGTGATCATTCACCATCCCTGTGGCCTGCATGTGCGCATACACAATGGTGGGTCCGACGAACTTGAAGCCTCGTTGCTTGAGATCGCGGCTGATCTGCTCCGATCGCGGCGTGCTGGCCGGTACCTCGCTCATTGAACGGAAACGGTTGATGATGGGGTGGCCATCGACAAAGCCCCAGATGTAGCGATCGAAGCTACCGAATTGCTCCTGTACATCGAGAAAGGCACGCGCGTTGGTCACTGCACTTTCAATCTTGAGACGATTGCGCACAATGCCGCGGTTGCCCAGTAATTGCTCGATATCGGATGAATCGAACCGCGCAACCCGCTCGGGGTCAAAGCCCGCGAACGCCTCGCGATAGGCTGGTCGTTTTTTCAGGATGGTGATCCAGGACAATCCGGCCTGGGCGCCTTCGAGGACGATGAACTCGAACAACTTGCGATCATCGTGGACCGGCACGCCCCATTCCATGTCGTGATAGCGTTGATAGTCCGGGTCGGTGCCGCACCAGGGGCATCGGTTTTTTTCCATTGGGTGGTCTTGCATCACTGACACCATGAACCGGCAGACTAACACCTGAACGAGGAGCACATGAACAAGAGCTTCCCAAGATTGTCCATCGGCCTGTCACTGGCCGTAACCTTGATGATACTGACTGCCTGCGAGAGCGACCCTGTCCCTGCCGAGCCCCCGGCTGAACCGGCCACTGAAATGGAGGAAGCCGTGAATACAGACGAACAGGCAGCACTTCCGCTGCAAGCCGCCATCGCCGCGGCCAGGGCCGATCTGGCCGGCCGCCTGGAGATTGACGATGCCGATATCGAAGTCGATCAGGCCCGCGAGGTCACCTGGCCCGATGGCGCCCTGGGGTGTCCGGAACCCGACATGATGTACACCCAGGCGCTGGTGCCCGGTTACTACATCCGCTTGCGCGTCGGCAAGGACTCCCATGCCTATCATGCCGGTCGTGACGGTCAACCCTTCCCCTGCCCGGGCGAGCGCAGCCAGCCTCCTGCAGAGGACGCACAGCCGAGGCAATGAGGAGCCGTCGCATCTCCATCTACAGAATCGTCACCTGAGGCGCCTAGACTCCGACACCATGAAGACTGCGATCCGGATGATTGTCATCATCGCTCTGGCCATCCTTGTGGCCGGCTGCGGCGTGCGGCTGGCCTACAACAACATGGACTGGCTGATCATGCGCTGGGTGGATCGCCAGGTCACCCTGGAACCCGAACAGGACCTGGCGTTTCGCCAGGCGCTGGAGCATCGCCTCGAGTGGCATTGCGCCAGCGAACTGCCCGACTACGTCGAATTCCTGCGCGCCCTGGAAAACGATATTCGGCATGACGACATATCCGTCGAGCGCCTGATGGTTCACGGCGAGCAACTCAGAGCGCTTGGCGAGCGACTCCTGCATGGATTGCAACCGGCGGTCATCGAGTTGCTGGCCAACCTGAACGACGAACAGATCGATGAGATTCTGGCGGGCATCGACGAGCGTAACGAGGAACTGCGCGAGCAGGCCTTCGAAACCAGCACCGAGCAGCTCAGGCAGGACCGCGTCGACAGCATGGATCGGACATTGAGGAGGGTATTCGGGCGGGTCACGCATCGACAGACTCAGCGCCTGCACCAGTGGGCCGCTGAACTTGAACCCACCGAGGAGTTGGCCCTGAGCCAACGGCTGGCCTGGCGTGAGCGTCTGGCTCGCGCGCTGTCCTACCGTCATGATCCGGAGACCTTCAACACATTGATGAGCGCCCTGCTGGAACCGGCCAATGACTGGTCGGACGAGTATCGGGCGCGCATGGAGTTCAATCGTCAGCGCACGCTTGAAGCCATGGTTGATATTCACCATATGGCCAATGACCAGCAACTGCGTCAGGTACGCTCTCGCCTGAACTCGATGGCCAACAGCTTCAACCGTCTGAGTTGCGCCTGATCAATCCGAATCCGGGTCGTCCCCCTGGCTGATCAGCGCCTCGATGCGCGCCACTCGTGATTCCAGTTCCGCAACCCGCTCGGCCAGCGAGGCGTCATGTCCGGATTCGGTGGCCGAGGTTTCCGGACCCGGAGCATCAGCGGGCGCTTGCGCCTTGATGTCGCCGGCCAGCCGATGCATGTAGCGGTCCTCGCGTTGCCCCGGTGATCGACCCACGCATACGACCATCGGCGGTTCACGGCCTGACAATCGCTCCAGGTTGTAGCGCACGTCATCGAGATCGTCGAATCGATGCATGCGCTCGCTGCGCGTATACAATTCCGCCACGGTTTGCGGGCCGCGCAACAGCAACAATCCGACCAGAGCGCGCTGACCCGGCGTCAACTCCAGCGTCCCGTCGACGCGATGGGCGTACCGGGTGGCGCGAGCGCCGAAATCGCTCTTGATCAGGCCACGTTGTTCGAGCTGGCGCAAGGCCTGACCGACCCGGCCCGGATCCAGCTTCATGACCGGATGGCGGCTGGTCTTCTGGTTGCAGGCCGTGGTGGTGGCATTCTGGGTCAGCGGATAGCTTTCCGGCGTGGTCGATTCCTTTTCAATCAGCACACCCAGAACACGCGCCTCTTCGGCGCTCAGCGGCGGGTCCAGCGGCAGTTCCTGGTCAGGCTTTTCGTTTTCAGTCATGGAGTCGGGTATTGATGTCATTGCGAAATGACATTTTTACCATGCGCGCATGCTGCAAAGCCAAAAAAAACCCCGCGAGAGCGGGGTTTTTCCGGTTTCTTTGAAACCTCGGTCTTCAGACAGCCTGCACGTTGGCAGCCTGCGGTCCCTTGGGACCATCCTGGATGTCGAAGGACACCTTCTGCCCTTCAGCCAGGGTCTTGAAACCGCTGCCCTGAATGGCGCTGAAGTGGACGAAAACGTCCTTGCCACCATCATCCTGACTGATAAAACCAAACCCCTTCGCCTCATTAAACCACTTGACGGAACCTGTTGCCATGTTACTAACTACCTTTACTGAAAAAAAAGAAAATAAGCGCTTGCAGCTTTTGAAAGAGGGGGTTTTGGAGGTCTTTCTATGGAAGGATCAACTACCTAAACTCACACTGCCATCCACTACAGGCTAGGATAGTTTAACGTGACCGGCGCCACATTTCCATAACAATCAGGTTTCCTCTTCATGGCCCAATGATCTGACGAGTGCCCGGATGGCCGCTTCACGCCCCGGATCCGCCGCACTTTCACGATTCAGGGTCGACCATTCCGGATGGTGGCGAGCCTTGCGCAAGGGCGCCGGCAAGCGCTTGCGCTTCCAGGTTTCCTCGACAGTCGTTCGGATCGGATCCATGCTGGCATGACCGCGTCGGACCAGCTCGGCCAGCAGACACAACTGACGCCAGGCCAGCAGGCGCAGGGCGGGATCATCGACGCCCAACCGGCCGGTACCACGCACTTGCTCGGCGAGTCTCTTGCCGGCCGTGCCGGCCAGACCGGCGCCGGCCCCGGCCAGCGTACCCACCAGCGTTCCGGTCCCGAGTGACAAACCGGCGGTGGAAATATCGAACACCAGGCCGGCGCCGGCGCCGGCGCCGGCAAATTTGCCGGCATGAATGCCGAAATGGGCCAGGGTTTGCGGATCGAACAGATCATCGGGCCAACGCCCGTCGGTCAGCGGCAGGTCCTCGTCCCGGTAGTCCTCGCGCCCGAAACGGTACAAATCCAGCAGCACATCGACGCACACCTGCTCGCGCCGGCGCACTTCCCGACGAATGTCCTCAAGTCTGGCCTGGCGCTCCCGGTCATTCTTTAGGGCGTAATGGCGACGGCAGGCCGCCACATCGATCAGCAGGTCGGCGATGGCCGCCAGCGCGGCGCCCTGGCGGCGGTGGTCTTCGCGCTCACGCTCGGACATCCAGGCATTCAGGGTCGGGGCAAATGCATCGAGCAGACCCTTGAGTTTCTCGAACAGACGAAGCTCGGTCGCCGGATCGCGGACCACCGCATCGAAGGCCAAGACGCTGTGCAGGCCCAGTCTGGCCAGCGCCTCGCGCCATTGATCCTCGCGACTATCGGCGGCCGCGGTGAAATTGAGCACCATGACCAGCGGCCTGGCGCAACGCCCCAGCACCGCCAGTTCATCAAGGTATTTTTCCAGGACCGGCTCGCGCGCATCGATCACATACAGACCGACGTCGACCTGGCCCATCAATTCCAGCACCCGGCATTCCTGGTCGAAACGCCGGCGCGCCTGGCCATCACGCAACAGTCGTTCAATGCGCTCAGGACCATCATGGCGCTCCCCCGGTAATTCATCGAGCCATTCAATCAACTCGGGTGCATTCTCAAGCCCCGGGGTGTCATTGAGCTCGATCAGGGCTTGACCATTGACCTCGAGCATCACCGATGTGATCTGACGGGTCGTTCCCCCGCGATCGCGAACCTCGCCGAAGCTGCGGTCATGGGTCAGGGTGCGCACCAGCGAGGTCTTGCCGGTATTGGTGTGACCGACCACGGCTATCTTCAGCATTGGCAGTTCCATCAATCCGCCTCCGAACCCGCGACAAGCTGATGCAATGCGGCGATTTCGGTTGCCGAGGGTTGCTCGGCATCCAGTTCCACCGCGCACCCTCCAGCCTGCTCGGCCAGGGCCCGCCAGTCGGCCAGGCGTGCGGCCCGATCCCCGTCTCGCGCCTTTAATCGAGTGCTGTCCTCGACAACCACGATCAGCTCGGTATTGGCGGCATCGGCCAGCGATTCCAGCAGTCGCCGGGTTCCTGCATCCGGCGTGCGCAACATCGAACACAGGGCGATTAATGCAGGTGGCGGAGTTTTCAAGGCCTTGAGCGCATCAATCAACGGCTGGCGTTGTGAGCGAGTGTCGATTCGCCCCAGCGCCGTGGCGTCCATTCCCGGCAAGATCGGTGGCCATTGATCGCCGTCGCGCTCCAGCTCTATACCGACCAGCACCGGCTGCCCGGATGCATGCTTCGGACGCTTGCGTTGACGGGCGAGCGGCGTATCCGGCGCACTTCCCCGGACCACCGGCTCAGGAGGCGGCTCGCTCAACAACGGCAGCAGGCGCTGATACCCGGGTTTGTCCAGATCCAGGCTCAGTCGGCGGGTTGCGCGCCAGGTCAACGCGCAGCAAAACAGACCAAGAAGCAGGCGCGGACCGGCGCCATAGGCACACACCATGGCCAGCAGAAAATGCGCCCAGATGGCTCGTTGCGCGCCGACCAGTTCGCCTGCCCGCCCAGCGGCGATCCAGGACGGATCCGGCGGGGCCATCATCCCCAGCCACACCGGCACGACCGCCAGCCAGCCGACCAGCGTGACGATGGTCTGTTCGGAAAGAATCGTGGTTCCCCAACTCAGATCGTATTGCGCCACGCTGAACAACAGGGTCAGGGTCAACAATGCGCCGGCTACGTAAGCCATCCAGAACAGGTGCGACATCATGCTCAGATACCAGCGTCCCACCGGGCTGCGCATCAGTCCAACCATGCCCTCGCCCACTTCGCTGGCCAGGTCACTTTTCAGTACGCGCGGAGCCAGCCGGGCCATTCCGGTCATCAGAAACTTGCCGATCAGGCTGCCGGAGCTTCCTCTTCGCCAGGTGCCCAGCAACAGCAGCACCCACAGTACAAGCATCAGGGTCGGCAAGCCCAGCAGGGTCACCAGGCTGAGCAGGATGTCGATTTCTCGCGCGCCGGTGCTGGCGCGCGCCGCCAGCCATCCCGCCGCCACGCCGATGATGACCAACCCCAGCAACAGTTTGCGCAGCAGCCCTCGCAAACGCTCGATATCGGCGCGGACCTTCTCACTGCCCGGCAGGGCTCGGGCGCGCGCCGCCAGACGCTCACCATCATTGCCCCCGGCCAGGCGCGCGACCGTCATGGCTGCTTCGTCATCATCCCGGCGACCACGGCGTTCCTCATGAATGCGCACCGCCTCGGTCACCAACCAGTCACTCGTCGAAATCAATACTGCTCGCTTGTGGTTTTCAGCTTGATCCAAACGTCATGATAGCTGTTCGCTCGATCTGGTCGTGAGTAGTCGGGTTCCTGTGAAATCTTTCCGGGTTAGGCTGGAGTTTGTGGAGGCGGGGCGACGAGCGGCCTTGCCCGTGGCCGGGCTCGAGGTGCACGACCGGATCGAAGGTTTTGCTTCCGTGGCGTTTTGGTGCCGATCGAATTTCGTTTGATTCATTGGGTAGGGGCGTGCCTTTAGCAAGCTGTTCGGGCGCTTCAAATACGAATAGACCCTGCATGCTTCCGTCACCTCGAGCCCGGCCCCGGTCAAGCCCACTCGTCGCTTGTCGGGTGAGAGTAAGTTGTTAGGGGAGGCCAGATCGAAGCCATCACCAGACTTTCAACCTTCTCCCATCTGTCGCATCGGGTGGTATTTGACCGATCATGGACTTGCAGACCCGACATCGGGACAACAAACAATATCCGGCGCCCAGCGAAAAGATTGATCTCGATCAATTTGAGCGGTACGCTCAAACGCGGATAATTGCGCCCGGAACTTTCCGGCCTCCTGACAGGAATTCTTTTCATGAGTGAAGCCACAACCTATAACGACAAGGTCATTCGTCAGTTCGCCGTCATGACCGTGGTCTGGGGACTGATCGGCATGCTGGTCGGTGTGTTGATCGCCGCCCAGTTGATCTGGCCCGGGATGACCCTGGATATTTCATGGCTGAGCTACGGTCGCCTGCGCCCTCTGCACACCAACGCGGTGATCTTCGCCTTCGGCGGCTCGGCGCTGTTTGCCACCAGTTATTACTGCGTGCAGCGAACCTGCCATGCACGCCTGTTCTCCGACAAGCTGGCCTCCTTTACCTTTTGGGGCTGGCAGGCGGTGATCGTCGGCGCGGTCATCACCCTGCCCATGGGTTTCACCATGGGCAAGGAATACGCAGAGCTGATCTGGCCGCTGGCCATTCTGGTTGCTCTGGTCTGGGTCGCCTATGCGGTCGTGTTCTTCGGCACCATCGTCAAGCGCAAGGTCAAGCACATCTACGTGGCCAACTGGTTTTTCGGTGCCTTCATCCTGACCGTGGCGGTCCTGCACATCGTCAACAACCTGGCCGTCCCGACCAGCCTGACCCATTCCTACCCGATTTACGCCGGCACCGTCGATGCCATGGTGCAATGGTGGTACGGACACAACGCGGTCGGTTTTTTCCTGACCGCCGGGTTCCTGGGCATGATGTATTACTTCGTGCCCAAGCAGGCCGGGCGACCGATTTACTCCTACCGGCTGTCCATCGTCCACTTCTGGTCGCTGATCGCCATTTACATGTGGGCCGGGCCGCACCACTTGCAGTACACCGCCCTGCCCGACTGGGTGCAGACGCTCGGCATGATCTTCTCGATCATGCTGCTGGCGCCGAGCTGGGGCGGCATGATCAACGGGGTCATGACCCTGTCGGGTGCCTGGCACAAGCTGCGCACCGATCCCATTCTGCGCTTCATGATCGTCGCCCTGTCGTTCTACGGCATTGCCACGTTCGAAGGGCCGATGATGTCGATTCGTACCGTCAACGCCCTGTCGCACTACACCGACTGGACCATCGGCCATGTCCATGCCGGCGCGCTGGGCTGGGTGGCGATGATTTCCATCGGCGCGATCTACAGCCTGTGGCCGCGCCTTCTGGGGCTGGACAAGATGTACTCGACCCGCCTGATCGAATGGCACTTCTGGGTTTCGACCATCGGCACGGTCCTCTACATCGTGGCGATGTGGATTGCTGGTGTCATGCAGGGCCTGATGTGGCGCACCTTCAACGAGGACGGCACGCTGACCTACACCTTCGCCGAAGTGTTGCAGGCCACCTACCCGTATTACGGCCTGCGTCTGTTCGGCGGCATCGTGTTTACCTCGGGCATGTTCATGATGCTCTACAACCTCTACAAGACCTGGCAAATGGCGCCGGAAAAACAACGCGAAGTTCCGGTCCCGGCGCCGGCCCACGCCTGACGGAGTTGATGCCATGCTGCATGAAAAAATCGAGAAAAATACCGCGCTGATGGCCGTGCTGATCGTCTTGGCGATCAGCTTTGGCGGCCTGGTCCAGATCGTGCCATTGATGTTCAAGGGCGCGATCGTCGAGCCGGCCGACGGGGTCGAACCCTACAGCGCCATACGCCTGGCCGGGCGCGATGTCTACATCGCCGAAGGCTGCTACAACTGTCACAGCCAGCAGATCCGGCCGTTTCGTTCCGAAACCGAACGCTACGGTCACTATTCGGTGGCCGGCGAGTCGGTCTACGATCACCCGTTTCAGTGGGGATCGAAGCGTACCGGGCCGGACCTGGCCCGGGTCGGCGGCATCTACAGCGATGACTGGCACTACCTGCACATGATCGACCCGCGTGCGGTGGTGCCGGAGTCCAACATGCCGGCCTACCCGTGGCTGGAGCATCGCTACGTGGATCCCCAGGCCATCGAACGGCGCATGCGCGCGCTCAGACGACTGGGCCACCCGTACACCGATGAGCAGATCGAGAACGCGGCCGAGGAAGTCGCGGGCGTGACCGAACTCGAAGCCCTGATCGCCTACATGCAGGGGCTGGGTACCGAGTGGACCGGCCAGCGCCCGGGCGCCCCGACGGGAGGCGAATGATGGTCGCCGGACTGGTCACACTATTCGCGATGCTGGCCTTCGTGGCCATTGTCATCTGGGTATTTGTCATCAAGGACAGAAAGGATTTCGAAGAGCAGGCCAATCTGCCCCTGGATGAAGAGGATCGGGATCGCAAGGAGGATTCGAAATGAGTGCGTTCTGGCACTGGTTCGTCGTCATCATAACCTTAGGGTTTATCGCCGCCATGGTGTGGCTGTTCATCGCCACGGGGCGGGCCCGGGTGCCCTCTCAGACCGACGAAGAAGGCAAGGAAACCACCGGTCATGTCTGGGACGAGGATCTGACCGAGCTGAACAATCCCATGCCGCGCTGGTGGCTGTGGCTGTTCTACGGCACCGTGATCTGGTCGCTGATCTACCTGGCGCTGTATCCAGGCCTGGGCAATTTCGCCGGCATCACCGGCTGGACATCGGAAGGCCAGTACATCGAGGAGATGGAACAGGCCACCGCCGAGTTCGACGCGCGATTCGGTGAGCTGGTTGATCAACCGCTGGAGGAACTGGCCCGCAATGCCGAAGCCTTGCGCCTGGGGCGCAACATTTTCGCTCACAACTGCTCGACCTGCCATGGCTCGGATGCCCGCGGCTCGCGCGGCTATCCCAACCTGACCAACAATCACTGGTCATGGGGCGGCCAGCCCGAGCAGGTGCTGACCAGCATTTACGAGGGCCGCGAGGGCATCATGCCGGGCTTCGCGGATGCCCTTAATGACCAGGAAGTGACGCGTACCGCCGTTTTTGTTCAGCAGTTGGCGGGCATGCAGGTCGACCAGACCATGGCCGCGGCCGGCAGACGCCATTACGACATGCTGTGTGCCGCCTGTCACGGACCGGATGGTGAAGGCAATCCGGATCTGGGATCGCCCGATTTAACCGCCGGTGTATTCTCCTACGGCAGCAGCATCGATGCCATCCGCCACACCATTCGTCATGGACGCCACGGCGTCATGCCGGCTCAGAGAGACTTGCTGGGCGAGGCACGCTCGCGACTGGTGGCCGCCTACGTGCTCAGCCTGAACGAAACCAACAGCCACGCTGATGAGTGAAAGCCATGACATGCGCGTCGCATCCGGTCGCGCGTCGGACCCGCCGCCCAGGCCACTGGCGCAGCGCCTGGGCGCAATCCTGTGGCCGTCGTTCTTTTCGGCGGCGGTGGCCACGGTGGTATTCTTCATCTTCGTTGATCCACTGACCCTGCGTGACATCACCTTCCCGGAAATGGACATCTCGCGCCACGGCGGGTATACCATTGCGTTCTTCCTGTTCTGGTCGGCCACTGCTTCGTCCAGCCTGTTCACCTGGATACTGCTCAGACCTTCCAGTCGCTTTCGTCGCCAGCGGCGCTGAGGTGGTCGGACCATGAAGCAGTCGGGTGACGGGACGCAGTCCATCCCGCTTTATGTCAAACCCCCCAAGGTCTACCCGCGCGAGACTTCGGGGCGCTTTTCACGCCTGCGCGTGATTGCGGCCTGGGTGCTGCTGGGCCTGTTCTACGTGCTGCCCTGGATCAATGTCGGTGGCCAGCAGATCGTGCTGTTCGACCTGGTCAACCGCCAGTTCCACATTTTCGGCATGACCCTGTGGCCCCAGGATCTGTTCATTCTGTCGCTGCTGCTGGCCATGGCCGCACTCAGCCTGTTCTTCTTTACTGCCCTGGCCGGTCGACTGTGGTGCGGTTATGCCTGTCCGCAGACGGTCTGGACCGAGGTGTTTCTGTGGATGGAGCGGGTCACCGAGGGCTCGCGCAACAAGCGCATGAAGCTCGACAAGGGACCGTGGACGCGCGAGAAGCTGATGCGCAAGTCGTCCAAGCAGTTTTTGTGGATCACCTTTGCCCTGTGGACCGGCCTGACCTTCGTCGGCTTCTTCGTGCCCATCCGCGACCTGGCGCCGCGCGTACCGACCTTTGACCTGGGCGGCTGGGAAAGCTTCTGGCTACTGTTTTACGGTCTGGCCACCTACGGCAATGCCGGCTATCTGCGCGAACAGGTGTGCAAGTACATGTGCCCGTACGCGCGCTTCCAGTCGGCCATGTTCGATGACGACAGCCTGATCATCTCCTATGACGAATCACGCGGCGAACCGCGCGGCGGGCGCCGGCGCGATGCCGACTACAAGGCCATGGGCCTGGGCGATTGCATCGATTGCCTGGCCTGTGTCCAGGTCTGTCCGACCGGCATCGACATCCGCGACGGACTGCAGATCGAGTGCATCGCCTGTGCGGCCTGCGTCGATGTCTGCGATGAAGTCATGGACAAGATGAACTACCCGCGCGGGCTGATTCGCTACACCACCGAGAATGCCCTGGCCGGCAAGCCCAGCCGGATTCTGAGGCCGCGGATCTTCCTGTATGTGTTTGCCCTGCTGGCCGTGGCCACCCTGATCGGCCTGTTCCTGGGTGGCCGCGACCCGCTGATCGCCGATGTGCTGCGCGATCGCACCGCGCTGTACCGGGTCGTCGACAGCGAACTGGAAAACGCCTATTCTCTCAAGCTCACCAATCGTTCCGGCGAGGTCATGACACTGTCCATCGACGCCCGGGGACTCGAGGACTTGCGCGTGGTGGAGCCGCGGGCGCCAGTCAGCGTGCAACCGGGCCAGACCCTGGACCTGCCGCTGACCCTGGCCCTGCCGCTGACGGCCGCCGATCCCGGCATGCAGCCCATGGAACTGGTGATTACCGACCCCGACGGCGAACGTCACACCCGGGTCGAGACCCGTTTCTACATTCCCCGCAATCCCGATTCGTGACCGTCATGACCGAACCCGCTGTCGTCAACCCCTGGTACAAGGAACCCTGGCCATGGATGATCCTGGGACTGCTTAGTCTCGGCATTGTGGCCGGCTCCAGCATTGCCTTCATCGGCCTGACCAATCCGCCGGAAATGGTCACCGGTGAATACGAGCGACTGGGTCGCGGCCTGACCGATACCGCCACCCGCACCGGCCAGGCGCGCAGCCTGGGCCTGTTCGGGCAGGTCGGGCTGGAGGATGATCGCGTGGTGCTGGAAATCAACGCCCATGATCTCGATGCATTGCCGGAGACCCTGCTGATCCGCTTCCAGCATCCGGCCACCAGTGACGGCGACAGCAGTGTCGTACTCGAACGTGAATACCATGGGCGCTATGCCGGTCACCTGACCGTCCCGTCGCACGACCGCGCCCAGGTGATTGTCGCCGACCTGGCCCAGACCTGGTGGCTGTCCGGTCGCCGTGGCGAAACGGACGACGTCATTGCCCTGGAGCCCAAGCGACTGTGAGCGCGTCCATGCATCAGTCCGCCAGCCCATGCTGGCATTGCGGCGATCCCATTCCGGCCGGGGTCGACATCCAGGCCGAGATCGGCGGTCAGGCGCGCGCCATGTGCTGTCATGGGTGCCAGACCGTGGCCCGTCTGATTGACTCATCCGGCCTGGGGCGTTATTACGAATTCCGCGACGCATTGCCCGAAAGACCCGAGCTGGACCACATCGAGGCCGATGATTTCATCGCCTGGGACCGTCCGGCCATTTACGATCACTACGCACGCAGCGATTGCGACGGCTTTTACCGCCTGACCCTGGTGCTGGAAAACGTGCACTGCGCGGCCTGCGCCTGGCTGATCCGGCGATTTGTCGGCGCCCTGCCGGGCCTTGCCGAGGTGCGCGTCGATGTCAGCGATGGCCGGGTTCATTTGCGTTTCGACCCCAAACGCACGCCCTTGAGCGAAATCGCCGCACGGCTGGCTTCACTGGGCTACCGACCCCACCTGGACTCGCCGCTGGCCGGCACCGCACGCAACCAGACCGAACGCCGCCAGATGCTCAAGTACATCGTGGTCGCCGGCCTGGGCATGATGCAGGTGATGAGTTACGCGCTGGCCAAGTACATCGGCGCCTGGCAGGGCATGGAACCGGAAGCCGAGCGGTTCTTCCTGCTGATTTCCATGGTGGTGGCAGTACCCGTGTGCCTGTATTCGGGCCAGATCTTCTACAAGTCGGCCTGGCGCACCCTGATCCAGGGTCGCATGGGCATGGATGTGCCGGTCGCCGCGGCCATGCTGCTTGCGCTGTTTTCCAGCGTCTACATCACCCTGTTCGGCAGCGGGGCGGTGTATTTCGACTCGGTGGTGATGTTCATCTTCTTTTTGCTGCTGGGCCGCTACGCGGTGCTGGTGGCCCGCCAGAATGCCGGGCAGTTGCACTCGGCCCTGGCCCGCTCGTTGCCGGTGCAGACCCGGCGCCTGAACGATTCGGGCAGTGAACTGGTCAGCCTGGTCGAGCTGTCGGTCGGTGACCGCCTCCAGGTCGCGGCCGGTGAAACTGTGCCGGCCGACGGGCGCATCGATAGCGGCGTGGTGATGGTCGATGAATCGCTGCTTTCGGGCGAGTCCATTCCGCGCCGACGAGTGGCCGGCGAACAGGTACTGGCCGGCTCGCTGGTGCGTGAGGGGCAGATGGTGCTTGGCATCGAGGAACTGGGCCAGTCCACCGCACTTTCGGGCATCGTGCGCATGCTCGACCAGGCGCGCACTTACAAGCCGCGCATGGCCCTGATGGCTGATCGCCTGGCCGCCTGGTTCGTGGCTTTCGTGCTGACCGGTGCAGCCGTTTCCGGAGTGGTGTGGTGGCAGATCGACCCGTCCATGGCCCTGCCGGTGGTGCTGGCCGTGCTGGTGGTCTCCTGCCCCTGCGCATTGGCGCTGGGCACCCCGGTGGCCCTGGCTGCCGCCGCGCGCGGTTTTGCCCGCCTGGGTGTTTTGATCAGCCGTCCGGATGCGCTGGAAAAGCTGCCGAAAATCTCTCATGTGGTGTTCGACAAGACCGGTACCCTGACCCTGCCGGAAATGCGCATCGATCAGGTACAGACATTGAAAGATTTCGATGCCGATCGCGCCCGCCGACTGGCCGGACGCCTGGAGCGCATCAGCCGCCACCCCGTCGCCACCGCCTTTGTCCGTTTCGATGACGGCGGCGCCATCGACCAGGCCGAATCGGTCACCGCCCAGGGCGTGAGCGGCTCGATCAACGGCGTGGACTATCGCCTGGGCAAACCCGAATTCGTCGGCCAGTGGCTGGAGGAAATTCCCGAACCCCCCGGCGCCGGCCAGTGGGTGGCCCTGGCCCGACCCGGTCAACTGCTGGCCTGGTTCAGCCTGGATAGCCCGTTCCGCGAGGGCGCCGCGTCCTTGATCAATACCCTGCACGAGGCGGGGCTGACAGTCTGGCTGGCCTCGGGCGATCGACATGAAAACGTGGTTCAGGCAGCCGAACAACTCGGCATCGAAAATCACCGCTCGGAATGCTCGCCGGCCGACAAGCTCGAACTGGTGCGTCAAATACAAACCGAAGGCGGCCGGGTGGCGATGATCGGCGACGGCATCAACGATGCGCCAGTGCTGGCCGGCGCCGATATCTCCATGGCCCTGGCCGAAGGCGCCGACATCGCCCGCACCCAGGCCGATCTGGTCGTCACCGGCAAGGGCCTGAACCGCATCGCCGCCGCCTTCGCTCTGGCACCGCGGGTCCGGCGCATCGTGCGCCAGAATCTGACCCTGTCGTTTTCCTACAACGCCACCGCCCTGCCGTTTGCCGCCGCCGGCTTCGTCCCCCCCTGGCTGGCCGCCATCGGCATGTCGGCCTCCAGCCTGGTGGTGGTGCTGAATGCGCAGCGACTTGGGCGCCGCAGCGCATTGGGAGACGGGAGACGGAAGACGGGAGACGGCAGGGGGGCGTTGAGCAATGCCGGATCCGGGTCTTCGCCGTCTTCCGTCTCCCGTCTTCCGTCTTCCGGCACCCCACAGCCATGAACATCATCTACGTCCTCATCCCCCTGTCCGTGATCCTGATGATCATCGCCATCTATTTCTTTTTCTGGGCGGTCAGGAACGACCAGTTCGATGATTTGGATACACCGGCGCTGGATATTCTTGATGAGGATGAAGGGCCGGCTTCAGGGCAAAAACATGAACGACAGGATGGAGATTGAATCGACCTCGTCCTGATTGTTGTGCAAAAAACAACTTACCGCAAAGACGCAAAGGACGCGAAGGTAGAAAAAGAAACCATTCTCCTTTGCGAACTTTGCGTCTTCGCGGTTAGTCTGGTTTTGTTTATTCCGCGACAGCGGGCACGGGTCTGAATACTTTGCGTTTAGCAAATTTGTAGTGTTTTCATACTTGCCAGAATGAATCATTCTTCGATATGCGCTCGATCCTGCGGTGAACGATGAGTCCTGAAGCGGCGTTATTGGCCGGGTTTCTGGCCGGGTTGTTCGGGTCCACGCATTGCCTGGGCATGTGCGGCGGGATTGTCGGGGTGTTGCATGCCCAGATTCCCTCAGGCAAGGCCTGGCTGGCGCTGGGTTTTCATATCGGGCGGATCGGCTCGTACCTGGCCATTGCGCTGATCGCCACCGGCATCGGCATGCTGCCTGCCACCCTGCTACCCGATCATGCCCCGCTGGTCATGCGCATTCTGCTCGGCGCGATGTTGGTGATGATGGCCGTCTATATCGCCCTGCCCGGCCGATTCCGGGATTGGGCCGGGCAACTGACCGCGCCGCTGACCAACCGGCTGTTGCCGGTATTCAACCGTTTTCTGCCGGTGCGGAGCCTGGACAACGCCATTGGCCTGGGATTGTTGTGGGGACTGTTGCCCTGCGGGCTGCTCTACACGGTCATCGCTGCGGCCGTGTTGCTGGCCGACCCCCTGGCCACCACCTCCATGGTGCTGGCCTTCGGCATCGGTACCGTACCGCTGCTGCTGGGCACCGGCCTGGTGGTGCTGAAATTCCGCTCGGCCATCAACCGCCCCGGCCTGCGCTGGCTGGCCGCCGCACTGATGGCGCTGACCGGCATCCTGGTCGCCGCCGGCCCCTGGCTGGCCCACCTGATCGACCAACCCTGGATGCACTTCCTTGCAGAGTGCGTGGGGCATTGATATCCACCGTGGAAAACAAAAACCTTTGGAACGCAAAGACGCGAAGAACTCAAAGGGTTTAATGAACAAGTAATTCTTTCGCGAGCCCTTTGCGCAGTTCGGAATCTACGGACGGATTGCCGTAGGCAAAAAGCCCCTAGATCAAGAATATATGCGCGTATCTTCGCGTCTTCGCGTCTTTGCGTTTAGCAAGGTTTTTCCCGCTCAAGCCTTGGCGCCACCTCTGTCGTTCACTCCGCAGTTTCAGGGTAAAGATGCTGCCACCACTGGGGTTCGTCCTTGAGCCACTTGTCGAACCAGGCCAGCATGGTGTCCCACCAGACATAGCGTTGTTCGCGATCCAGGATCCAGTGGTCCTCGCCGGGGAATTCAACCAGTTCGACTTCGCGGCCGAGCAGTTTCAGGGCGGTGAACATGTTGTGGCTTTCGCCCGGGGGCACGTTGGTGTCGGAATCACCGGTGACCAGCAGCAGCGGGGTGGTGATGCGATCGGCGCTGTAGACCGGGCTCTGGCCGACATAAAGCTCCGGGTTGTTCCAGGGGAAGCTGCCGCGGCTGGCGATGCCGCTGTAGCCATAACCCCACCAGCCCTGGCCCCAGTAGCTGGTCAGCGCGCTGATGCCCGCGTGCGAGATCGAAGCCGCGTACATATCGGTCAGGGTGGCCAGGTGCATGGTCATGAAACCACCGTAGCTGGCGCCGATATTACCCACGCGCTCACCATCGATGAACGGGTGGGCCTCGATGAACCGCTCGGTGCCCTCGATGATGTCGTCGGCGGTGTATTCGCCCCAGGCATTGACATGCAGGGCCGAGAAATCCTGGCCATAACCAATCGTGCCGCGCGGCTGCAGGACGTAGACCACGTACCCCTTGGCCGCCCACAGATGGAACGGATAGCGACCGGTAAACTGTCGATTGACCGGGGTGGTGCCACCGTAGTAGTAGACGATCAACGGATAGGAATCGGAAGCATCGAAGCCCGGCGGCAGGTAATAACGACCCTCGATCTCGTCGCCGTTTTCGTTGCTGAAGTTCCAGGCTTCGACCCGGCCCAGTTCGACATCGGCGTAAAGTTTTTCGGCCGAATCGTGGATGACCTGACCGCGATTGCGTTGAAGATCGATCATGTGCACGCGCTGCGGGCGGTCGACATCGGTGCCGCGCACGGCGGCATGGCGATTGCCGCCGGTTTCGAACTGCTCGATGATCTCGACCCCGGCATCGATGCGCTCGAAGCGTTCGCGCTGGACGTCGTAGCGCACCAGGGCATGGCGTTCGCCATCCACGGCGCTGAGCAAGAGATCCCCGCCGGACAGGCGCTGCACGTTGCTGAAGGCCGGATCGAAATCACGGCTGTGACTGCGCGCCTGCGCTCCGGAAGGATCCAGCAGGTAGAGCTGGGTGTCATATTCATTGGGAGTAAGATCCTCGCCAGTCGTTGCCCCGTCGCCCTGGGCCAGGCCCGGACCGGCCAGCAACCAGTAGCCATCCTCGGCAAAGCGAGCGGCGTTGAGCTGGCTATACTGGCCGATCTCGTGCTCGTCAAGATTGTCCAGATCGACCTCGAACAGGCGAAACAGACTGTGCGGCGGTTCCTCGTAGTCGATCAGACGTTCCGATACCAGCAGCCGGTCCCCATCGGGATGAATATCCTGAAGAGTGACCGAGGTGCTCTTGGCGGTCAGCGGCCGAATCAGACCGCTGGGGACATCGACCTGGTAGAGCTGGCTGTTGTCCCGGAACCCGTCCCAACGGTCTTCCAGCGAACGGACGCGCCGGCGCTTGTCACTGTCGGACTGATAGGGGTCGGTCCAGGCAAACAGGATCGATTGGCCGTCGCGGTGCCAGCGCCAGGCGCCGATGCGCGAATGGTTGGCCAGCAGCAAGCGGGCCTGGCCGGAATCCAGCTCATGCAGCCAAAGATTATTGCCCTCCTGTACGGCCAGGGTGTCCGAATCCGGGCTGAAAGCCAGCCGGCCCGGCAATGACCGGGTCCACTGACGCACGATCCGGTCGTTGTCCAGGTCGCGGATTTCCAGGCGGCGGATCGGCATATCGGCCTCGTCGCTGCGCGCGCTGAAACTCAATGCCAGGTATCGGCCGTCTGGAGACAGGGCCAGGTTGCCCACGGTTTCGGCATTGGTCAGGTGCCGGGCCGAAACCCGCTGGCGCGGCTCCAGGTGCCAGTCGATGGCATCGTGTTCATCGCGGCCGGTCCAGGTCAGGGCCGGGGAGCCGTTGTCGCCGCCGCCCTGGTGGACCAGCCAGATCGGGTGGGTGCCGGCGGCCAGGTTCAGCTCGACCTTGCCATTGTCGTGATTGACTGACTGCCCGTCGTGGAACACCTGAAGTTGTTCGAGGTGATCAATCTGCAAGTGACCGCGCACGAAGCGGTCGGCCTCGATATTGAACGACCAGACCGTCAATCCGTCATCTAACTCGCCGTCTGTCGATCCCGACTCCCAGGTCAGCGTGCGACCAAAGATCGAAATCTCGCCACCGGCATGCGGCATGCCCTGTTCCCCAAGCTGCATGATCAGCGCCCGCTGCATCTCATCACTCTTGGCGGCATCGTTGAAATGATCGACCGAGACCGGCAGGGGTCCGAGTTTCAGCACCGACTCGATGATTGTTTCCGGGCCCTGATCATCGTCGGTTTCGTTTGCCAGAACGGGAATATTCCACCCGCCCAACATCCACAGCAGTACAAAAAGAATTCGCAGGTTCACGAGCACACTCCGGCAGTTTTTCGACTGGAATCGATGGAATTTAGCAGAATCGCCCCACGTGCGTTGGGGTGCCTACTCCCTATTGATTCAAGCGACTGTATCGCGAAGTCTTATGTCCCGTTACCGAGCCCGGTATCGCGGCCCAAACAGGATGGAGAATTGGAGGAGGAGAGGCATCGGGTGGCATCCGACCGCTGACGGCCTGACCGGGTGATCGGCGTGGTCAATTGCTTCCAGTTCAGTGGCCTTGGAGTCGGTCGGGTCTGCAAGTCGATGCTTGTATAGGATATTGACTTCCGTTTGGCAATGGGTGGCTTCCATGGCCCGGGAAAAGCTTGGTGCCAGCCGCCGCCACCCGGTCAGTCCGTAATCGGTCAAATACCACCCGCTGCGACAGGTGGTAGGAGATTGAAAGTCCGGTGGTGCTTCGATCTGGCTCCCGTATCAATCTACTCCCACCCGACAAGCGACGAGTGGGCTTGACCGGGGCCGGGCTCGAGGTGACGGTAGCACGCAGTGCATTTCCGTACTCGAAGCACCTGAAAAGCCTGCCAAAGGCAATCCCGTACCCACTGGAACAAGCGCAATTCGGTCGGCACCAGAACGCCACTGAACTCCAAGAATTGATCCCGCCGTTCACCTCGAGCCCGGCCACGGGCAAGGCCACTCGTCGCCCCGCCACCAAAACCCTCTTGCATGGCAAGTGGTTGTTTGATTGGGATCAATTCTCATTGCGCAGTTGTCGGCTAGCATTCCGCTCAACGATCACAATAGCGACGGGATAGACCATCACATGTCCGAGTTGATGCGGCCGACCTTCGATGTCGACCTGATCAAAAAATACGGCGGAGAGGGGCCGCGTTACACATCGTATCCGACAGCGCCGCAATTCAGCGACCGTTTCGGTGAGCGCGATTACATTACAGTGATCGGCGAGAGCAATCGCCTGCCCATCCCGGCCGATCTGTCGTTGTATGTGCACGTGCCGTTTTGCTCCAATCCCTGCTTTTACTGTGGCTGCAACCGGGTGATTACCCGCTCGAAGACCGCCGGAGACGAGTTTCTAGCCAACATCGAGCGTGAACTCGAGCTGGTCTCACCGCATTTTGACCGCGACCGGGTGGTCCGCCAGTTGCACCTGGGCGGGGGCACGCCAACCTTTTTGACCCTGGAGCAGATCGAGCGTTTGCTGGCCCTGCTCAAACAGCACTTTCCGTTCGATCCGGATGCCGAAATGGGCCTGGAGATCGACCCGCGCTCGGTTGAACCGCGTGGCGTGGCCGGGCTGCGCAAGCTGGGGTTCAACCGGCTATCGGTGGGCGTGCAGGATCTCGAACCGGATGTCCAGCAAGCGGTCAACCGCATTCACGACACGGCCACCGTGGCCGCCGTGATCGGCGCGGCGCGCGCGGCCGAGTTCGACTCGATCAGTGTCGATCTGATCTACGGGCTGCCGCTGCAGACCACCGCCGGATTTTCGCGTACCGTCGAAGCCATCATCAGCCTGCGACCGGACCGGATCTCGCTGTTCAACTACGCTCACCTGCCGCACCTGTTCAAGGCTCAGCAACGCATTGATGAAGAGCAACTCCCAACGCCCAAGACCAAGCTGGCGATCTTCCGCAACACCCTGGAACGCCTGATGCAAGCCGGTTACGAGTTCATTGGCATGGATCATTTCGCGCTGCCGGACGATTCATTGGTCAAGGCCCGTCAGGACGGTAGCCTGGTGCGCAACTTCCAGGGATATTCCACCCACGGCGGGCTGGACCTGGTCAGCTTCGGCCCCAGCGCCATCAGCCAGATTCACGACAGTTTCGCCCAGAACGAACGCAAGCTCGATGACTGGGCAATTCGACTGCAAGAGGGGCATATCCCGGTGGCTCGTGGCCTGACTC
Source organism: Wenzhouxiangella sp. (assembly GCA_007134485.1). Taxonomy (GTDB): domain Bacteria; phylum Pseudomonadota; class Gammaproteobacteria; order Xanthomonadales; family Wenzhouxiangellaceae; genus Wenzhouxiangella. The sequence goes on from SLKT01000011.1 coordinate 28,032, forward strand.
GCAACACCGACGATACACTTCGCGCGACCATCATCGACCGGATCATGTGCTCAGGACAACTGAACTACGGTGACATGGAAAAGCGCTTCGAGCTGAATTTCGGACGCTACTTCAAGGAGGAACTGGTGCGTCTGGCCGAACTGGCAGATGATGGGTTGATCGACTGGACTGGCCAGGGTTTTGCGGTCAATGGTCGGGGTCTGTTGTTCCTGCGCGCCATCGCCAAGATATTCGATGCCTACCTGTCGGCCAACCACACCCCGAAAGGCCGATTCTCTCGAATCGTCTGAGCTGACGACCCAGACAAGCGTTTGAAAGACAAAAGGAATTCACCACGGAGGCACAGAGGACACAGAGTAAAGAAGTAAACTTTTTGATCTTCCTCTGTGTTCTCTGTGCCTCTGTGGTTTGCTCCTGATCTTTGCCGGAATCCTCAATCACACCATATTCAGGCTTTGCTGATATATACTGATCCCTTTGGAAAGTCCACTGGGGAAGGTTTGGCATGGCCGAAAAGCCGCCGTTGCGAGAAGTGGGGCAGCAGGAAACCCGTTGCGAGAACTGTTCACTGTTCAGTCTGTGCTTTGCCCAGGAAATGTCGGCCGAGGAGCGTGAACAACTCGATCGGGTCCTCAAACGCCAGCAACCGGCCGAGCGCGGCGATCACCTGTTTCATGGTGGCCAGTCCCTGAAGTCGGTCACCGTGGTGCGCTCCGGCTCCATCAAGGGCTACCATCTCAGTCAGGAAGGCGACGAAATTGTCTCGGGGTTTTACCTGCCCGGAGAGGTGATCGGCCTGGATGGCCTGTCCAGTGAAACCCATCCCGGTTTTGCGGTGGCCCTGGAAGACAGTCGAACCTGTGAAATCCCCTTCAAGGACTTCCTGGCCATGCTCGACAAGAGCCCCAAGCTTAACCAGGTCATGCTGCGCTTGCTGTCGGAGGAAGTGGCCGAGACCCGCGAGTTGCTGCTGGTGGTCGGCCGTCTGGATGCCCGCACGCGGGTGGCCCTGTTTCTGCTGAGCATGTCGCGTCGCCTGGCCCGGCGCAAGCAGAATCCGGATCAGTTCCGCCTGACCATGGACAGACGCGATATTGCCAATTACCTGGGCCTGACCATCGAAACCGTGTCCCGCACCTTAAGCGCCATGCAGCGCGACGGTCTGATCGAAGTTCAGGGCAAACTGGTCACCATTATCGACCGCGAAAGCCTTCAGGAGCAGGCCCAGACCACCATCGAGGCCGAAGAGCCCCGCGGCAAAAGCGCCAGCCGCTAGGACCTTTCACCCTTCACCTTTCACCTCTTACCGTGTTCCTTATTCGTTGCTCGGCAACTCGGTGACGCGGATCAGTTGGCTGAAGAAAATGGCGTTGGCGAACAGGCGTTCACTGCCCGCCCAATAACCCCGGAACAGATAGTCATCGGCCATGCGTATGACCCGGCCCTCACCATGCCAGGTGGCGGTCAGGGCCGGCGTGCTGGCCAGGCGATTTCGGTTGTCCTCCGACAGGTACCCGGCCGCCAGGGGATTTTCGGCGTAGACGCCGGCATGGACATACGGATTGTCGATGGCGCGCAGTCGGTGACGGCCGCGGCGGAACACCATCGGAGACTCGTCGAATCCGAACGCCAGTGGATGGCTGGTGTCGAGATCGATATTCAGGGCACTGCCGCCGATCAGCTCGCGGGCGAAATCCGCGGTGAAGTCACCGTAGGCGCGGCCCCCGGCTGGCTCATCGTTGCTGTCATTCGTTTCGCTGGAGTTTTCCGCAAAGTTCCAGTCCAGGTCCAGTTGTTCGACCCAGGTCGCCGCATTGCGTGCCGCGATCAGCGTGCCGCCGCGGCGAACGAATTGAGTGATTCGCTCGATCGCCCAGGCCGGCAGCATTTCATAGCGACCATCAGGCAGAATCAGGTGGGTGTAGTCATCCAGTTCGACCTGGAACAGACTGGCCCAGTCCAGGTGCGTCAGGGTGCTGTCAAGACGCTGATCAAACCAGTACCAGATGTATCCGGCATGGTTCGGCCGCAAGCCGGTGCCGGTCAGCAGCGCCGGTCGCACTGGCTCCAGGACCGGCAAAGATGGTGAACCCAGATCAGGACCGGCCACGCTCAAGCCATGATCACTCGCCAGGACTTCGACATGGTGCTTGTCAATCAGCTCGGCCAGGCGCTCGGGCAGTGGGGGCAAGTCCTCCGGCTGCAGGCCACGGTGCAGCACCAGAGAACCGCGAGTCAATTCGCGCTGACCTTCCCGGACCTGGACGGTCAATGGATCGACGGCGGCCTGAACGCGGTAACCGTCCTCAAGCAGGGCCGACAGCAATGCCGGAGACCCGTGCTGATTCCACGGCACCAGCCAGGCCAGGGCATGATCGGCCACTTCCGAGTGGGCGGGACTGGCCACTTCGGTCAACGCCTGCCCGTAATCGGGCAGGCGACGACGCGTTTCCAGAGGCAGATCGAATGCCATGCCCAGCGGCCAGGCCGATACATCGTAGAAGGTGTCCATGGGCAAATCAGTGACCGGCTCGAGCACCGAGCGCAGAAAACGAAACTGATCCTGGTCGGCCGGAATCACCCAGGCAGAACCTGGCGTGTGCTCACGACCGCCGATTTCGATGGCGCCATCGACCGGGTGAATCTCGATGTCATGGGCCAGCAGCATGTCGAGCAGCCTTTTCGCCCGGGCCGGATCTCCGCCATCACCGAGCACCCAGCCGGCTTCACGCCAACGCCCGGCCTGATCACGGGCGCTAGCGAAGAACTCGCGCTGGTAGTCAATCAGCTCGTCGGTCAATGCATGACCGGCCTGAAGCGTGGAGATACTGGTGCGCACCTGGTTGGCCACGGCATCGGTAAAGGTGCGCTTGCCGTAGACCGTATCCTGAACATGGCCACGAGCCGAGCCCTGCTCGAACAGAATGCCGATGCCACCGGTCAGGTCCGGGTAGGTCGAGCCCTTGCCGACATAGTAGTCATCGAACAACTCACGGGTGAAATACGGCTCACCGGCCTCATCGAGTATCCGTCCGTGGAATTCGGCAATCCTGCGGGTCAGTTCATAGTTGCGTTCCGGGGTCAGGGGATTGTTGCGCTCGGGCACGCCGGGCTGGAAGAAGTAGCTGGTGTTGCGACCCATCTCGTGATGGTCGGTCAGCACGTGGGGCATCCAGCGGTGCAACTGCGCGGCCCGATAGCGTGACTCGGGATGGACCAGCGGCAGCCAGTCGCGGTTGAGGTCGAACCAGTAATAGTTGGTTCGCCCGTTGGGCCACGATTCATTGTGCTCACGGTCGGCAGGGTCGCTGGACGGGTTCTGGCCACGATGCATGTTGACCCAATGAGCGAAACGGTCCAGGCCGTCCGGGTTGAGGACCGGCTCCATGACGATGACCAAGTCATCCAGCCAGGCGCTGACCTCGTCATCACGGGCCGCAGCCAGGTACCAGGCCATGAGGATGGCCGCCGAGGCGCCCGAAGCCTCGTTGCCGTGGACACTGTAGCCCAGCCAGACCACCACCGGCCCGTCGCCGTCGCGACTGGCGCGCCGCCGGTCGCTGCGAACCTGATCCAGGTCATCCAACCGTTCGGGCGAGGCAAAGGTCGCCAGTTGCAGCGGCCTTTGGCCATGCGTATGGCCCAGGGTTTCCAACTGGATTCGGTCCGACACTTCGGCCAGTCGCTCCAGGTACGTGACCACCTGGTCATGGCGCGGATGCCATTGACCGGGCTCGAAACCCAGCACATCGGCCGGGGTCGGGATATCCGGGTCGGGGTCGAAATCCCCGGGCAGACCGGGGCCGGCCTCGACCAGGCACCAGCAAACCATCGTGAAACTCAAGAATGCAAGACGGAATACGTTCATGGACAAGTCATTACCCGGAATCAGACAGCCTGATAGGATAAGGGATTGAACGTCGAAAACCCAAGGAGACATCGATGAAGCTGCACTCGAAAGACCTGACCGACCATGCCGCCATTGATCCGCGATTCGCTTTCGGCAAGCTGGACGACGACGCGCCCATGGCTTTGTCGGACAACCTCAGCCCGCACCTGGCCTGGAGCGATTTCCCCGCCGAGACGCGCTCGTTCGTCCTGATCTGCATGGACCCCGATGTGCCTTCGGTGGCCGACGATGTCAACCAGGAAGGCAAGACCCTGCCGGCCGATATGCCACGGGTGGATTTCTGCCACTGGGCGATGGTCGACATCCCGCCCGCGATCACCGAATTGTCCACCGGGTCCTGCTGTGAGGGCGTGACACCCAAGGGCAAGCGGAATCCGCCGGGCCCGAGCGGAACCCGCCAGGGCCTGAACGATTACACCCATTTCATGGCCGGGGATCCCGACATGGCTGGCCAGTACTACGGCTATGACGGCCCCTGCCCGCCATGGAACGACGAACGACTGCACCACTATGTCTTCACGATCTACGCCCTGGATGTCGAGCGCCTGGACCTGCCCGAGGATTTCAGTGGTCATGATGTGGTCAAGGCCATCGAGGGGCATGTGCTGGATCAGGCGGCCTTGACGGGGACGTATACATTGAATCGGGCCGTGACGGAGTAAAAGCGGTTAAAGGTAAAAGGTAAAAGGTTAAAGGTTAAAGGGTTAAGGAAGCAGGGTGCCGCCGCCTTGCTCTTCCTGAACCCTGAACCCTGAATCCTGAATCCTTGCTCACATACTGAGCACTAAAATCAAAGCTGCTCAAAACGTGAACAAAGCCCCCACCCCACCTCTCCCGACCCTCGCATTTTCCGGGCCTCGGCGGCTGGCACGGCATTTGCAGCAACACTGGCGTTCGATTCACCAACCAAAGGTAAATATCCACAATGACGCCGAATGAAGTACTGAAGAAGATCCGTGACGAAGACATTGAATTTGTCGATTTCCGCTTTGCCAACACCCTCGGCAAGGAACAGCATGTGACCGTGCCGGCATCGGCGGTGGACGAGGAGCTGCTGACCGATGGCAAGATGTTTGACGGTTCATCGATTGTTGGCTGGAAGGGCATCAATGACTCCGACATGGTGCTGATGCCCGACACCGAAGCCACCTTTCTTGACCCATTTGCCGATCACAAGACGCTCAATGTCAACTGCGATATTCTCGAGCCGGCCACCATGCAGCCCTACTCGCGTTGCCCGCGCTCGCTGGCTAAGCGTGCCGAGGCTTACCTGAAAGCAAGCGGTGTGGCCGATGTCGCCTACTTCGGACCGGAGCCGGAGTTCTTCGTATTCGACAGCGTGCGCTGGAAAAACGATATTTCCGGTGCATTCTTCTCGATCGATTCCGAGGAGGCGGCCTGGAACACAAAGAAGAAGTACGAGGAAGGCAACCACGGCCATCGACCCAAGGTCAAGGGCGGCTACTTCCCGGTGCCCCCGGTCGACGGGCTCAACGATATCAGGAGCCTGATGTGCGCCACACTGGAAGCCGTCGGCATCCCGGTGGAAGTCCATCACCACGAGGTCGGCACCGCCGGTCAATGCGAAATCGGGACGCGCTTCAATTCGCTGACCCGCAAGGCCGACGAGATGCTGATCATGAAATACATCATACAAAACGTCGCCCATGTTCACGGCCGCACGGCCACCTTCATGCCCAAGCCGCTGGTTGGCGACAACGGGTCGGGCATGCATGTCCATCAGTCGCTGGCCAAGGGCGGCAACAACCTGTTCGCAGGCGATGGTTACGGTGGATTGAGTGAGACCGCCCTGCACTACATCGGCGGCATCTTCAAGCACGCCCGCGCCATCAATGCCTTCGCCAACTCGACCACCAACAGCTACAAGCGCCTGGTGCCGGGTTTCGAGGCGCCGGTACTGCTGGCCTATTCGGCCCGCAACCGCTCGGCTTCGTGCCGGGTGCCCTGGGTGGCCAGCGACAAGGCCCGCCGGATCGAGGTGCGCTTCGGCGACCCGGCCGGCAACCCGTACCTGACCTTCGCGGCCATGATGATGGCCGGGCTGGACGGAATCATCAACAAGATCGATCCGGGTGCGCCGATGGACAAGGATCTTTACGACCTGCCGCCGGAGGAAGAACGCAACATCCCGCGCGTCTGTCACGCCCTCGACCAGGCCCTGGAAGCGCTGGATGCCGACCGGGAGTTCCTCAAGGCCGGCGATGTGTTCTCCGACGACCTGATTGACGGATACATCGACCTGAAGATGCAGGAAGTAACCCGCTTCCGGGCCTCGACGCATCCGCTCGAGTTCGACATGTATTACTCCTGCTGAGTCCAGGATTTGCAACAGGCCGGACACTGTCCGGCCTGTCTTTTACCGGGCTTCCTGGCAGCCCGTTCCCTCCATCTTCAGTGGCTTCCGTGGCACAATAAGGGGTGAAATCGCACCGGAGCGACGTCATGAAAATCCTGTTGGTTCTGATTCTTCTCGGTTTCAGCGCATCGCTGATCGCCCAGCCAATCTACAAGGTGGTCGACGAAGAAGGCAATGTCACCTACACCGATCAAAAACCCGACGATGGAGCCGATCCCGTGGACCTGCCCGATCTGAACGTGCTCGATCGCGGCGAAGAGGAGGCCGTAATCGCCGCCGAACCGGAAGAGACCGAGCAGCGTGAGCATCTGGAGTTCGTCATTACGTCTCCGGAGGACGAAGAGGTGCTCGACAGCGACTCGGTGACCGTATCGCTCGACAGCAGCGTTGACCTGCCCCCCACCACCCAGGTGGTCGTCTACCTCAACGACATTGCTCAGCCGCCGCTGCAGTCACTGGCGGCGCGCTACGATGGCATTGGAGGGGGCGAACATGACTTGCGTGCCGAGCTGCAGACCCAATCCGGTCGGGTGCTGGCCGAAACCGAGACCATCAGCTTTCAGGTTGCCGACGCGGTCGAGGAGCCATCTCCCTAGACTCGAGGATGGGTGCGTGAAAACAATTGATCCGGATCAGCTGAGCACCGGACTGATCCGGATTGACGCACATGGGCACATTCTTGACCTGAATCGGACCGCGGCCGACCTGCTCGGCAGCTCGATGTCGCAGCTGCGCGCTTGCACGCTGGCCGAGATCTCGCCATCACTGGAAACCTGGCGCCGAAGGCTTGATCACTCCGAGCATGCCCTGAGTGTGCTGGAAGCGCATATCGAGCGCGATCAGGTGACCGTGGACGCCACCTTTCAACGAACCACGGACGGCGTTCTGGTCGAACTTCACCCCATCACCGAACGGGTTCGCCAACGCGAACTGGCCGAGCGAGCCGACCGTCAGCAGTCATTGGCGATGATGTCTCATCGGCTCGGCCACGAACTACGCAACCCACTGGCCGGGGTGCGTGGCGCGGCCCAATTGATCGAAACCGCCGCCCAAGATCCCAACCTGGTCCGCCATGCCCGCATGATCCAGCGTGAAGTCGATCGCATCACCGGCCTCATTGAACGATTTGCAGGCAACCCGCAGCCGCAAACCGGGGCGGTCAATCTGCACCGCATACTGGACGAGGCTGCCGAACTGGTACTGGCTGAACATCATGATGGACTCGACCTGATTAGAAAATATGATCCGAGCATCCCGGAACTGGACTCTGATGGTGGTCAACTGCACCAATTGTTTCTCAACCTGATGCGTAACAGTCTGCAGGCTCATGCCGGCACAATCCTGCTGACCACGCGCATCGAGCACCATTCACCGCTGATCGACGGCCCGGCCCGTCACGCGGTGCGCATCGATGTCGAGGATGACGGCGAGGGCGTGCCGGTGGAGTTGCGCGATCGCCTGTTTCTGCCGCTGGTGTCCGGGCGCGATCAGGGGTCGGGTTTCGGCCTGGCGGTCGTACAGCAGATTGCCCGCAGCCATGGCGGATTGGTCGAGTACGAGCCGCTGCAATCGGGCAGTCGATTCCGGGTTCGGCTGCCGCTGATTCCCTGGGCGGGGCAACCGTCATGACTGAGCGCGTCTGGGTCATCGATGACGATCCCGCCATTCGCTATGTGCTCGAGGAATTTCTGCGCAGTCAGAAACTGCCGGTTAGGACCTTTTCGGATGGCGCCGGTCTCGAGGCGGCGCTAAAACACCACAGCCCCGACCTGGTGATTGCCGATATTCGCCTGGACGGCGAAAGTGGGCTGGAATTGATGCACAACCTGCGCCAATCCCATCCGGATATTCCGGTCATCATCATGACCGCCTATTCCGATGTCGATTCGGCGGTCAAGGCATTTCAGGGCGGCGCATTCGAGTTTCTTGCCAAACCTTTCGATCTGCAGGAAGTCGAGCGCCTGGTGCGCAAGGCGCTGAAGTCGACCAGCAATGAGGTGGCCGATTTCGAGCGCAATGCCGGGTTGATCGGCTCATCACCGGCCTTTCAGGATCTGATCCGCATGATCGGCCGGTTGTCGGCCAGTGATATTCCGGTGCTGATCACCGGCGAGACCGGCACCGGCAAGGAACTGGTCGCGCGCGCCCTGCACAATCATTCCCCGAGGGCCGATGGTCCATTCGTCGCCATCAACACCGCGGCCATTCCGGAGGACCTGCTGGAATCGGAACTGTTCGGACATGAAAAGGGTGCGTTTACCGGTGCCGGAGAACGGCGTCCCGGTCGCTTCGAACAGGCTCGCGGCGGCACCCTGTTTCTCGATGAGATCGGCGACATGCCACTGCCGCTACAATCAAGACTGTTGCGCGTGCTGGCCGAGGGCGAGTATTACCGCCTGGGCGGGCGTGACCTGGTCCATACCGATGCCCGCATCATTACCGCCACTCACCGTGATCTGGCTGCACTGGTCCAGGCCGGGGAATTCCGGGCCGATCTTTACCACCGCCTCAAGGTCATCGCCGTGCATGTACCGCCGCTGCGCGAGCGGCGCGAGGATATCGACGAATTGACCCGGCATTTTCTGCGCGAGGCCGGGCGCGAGTTCCGCCTGCCACCCAAGCAGGCCGGCCAGTCCCTGCTGGCGCACCTTCGGACGCTCGACTGGCCGGGCAACGTGCGTGAGCTCAAGCACGTCTGCCAGTCCCTGGCCGCCCTCGCCCCGGCCCCAGAAATCGGTGTCGATGACCTGCCCGCCGAATACCGCGACCCCGGCAACGCCCCAGCCACCGGCCAATGGACCGAAACACTGGCCGACGAACTGCGCCAGCGCCTGCAGGAAGAAGGCGCCGACCTGCACGAGCATTTCAAGCAGCGCTTTGAAACCGTCCTCGCCAAGGCCACGATCGAAGCCTGCGGCGGCAATCAGTCGGAAGCGGCAAGGCGGCTGGGGATCAGTCGCAATACGCTTGCACGCATGCTGGCTGGTTGATTGGTTTGTTGGTTTGTTGGTTTGTTGGTTTGTTGGTTTGTTCGTTTGACCTCACCAAAAACCAACCTTGAATTCAACTACGAGGTGCAACGGTTAATGATTTTTGAGTCTTATGTAAAACCTCGTGGGGTGTCAAGTAGCCCAGGCACTTTCGGGGTCGATGGTTGAGGCGGTTCTCGATCATCC
>SLKT01000034.1 GCA_007134485.1 Wenzhouxiangella sp.
CTGTTCGCAATCATTGCCGCCTCCTGGCTGCTCAGGGCTCACCCTCAACCGAAGCCCTGAATGTGATCTACATACTTAGATGAGCAGCTGGTGCTCCGGGATTTCACCGATGATGAGTTCAAGATCAAGTTTTCGGAGCTGTTGCTGCTCCTGAAGCAGGCCGTGCATTGTCAGTGGATGTGAGTCGAGCCAGCCGGCGGACAGGCGCAGCTCCATGCGTTGATCGCGAAGATCGAGTCCGAAGTCCGGCAGGTCGGCATCACGCCGGACTCGGCAGATGGTCACGGCCAGCCTGAGTATGGCAATGAACAATCGCAGCGCGTCCCGATGGCGTGGCGGCTGGATTTCTATCACCGCGGGATCAAGCTTGCCGCGATGACTGGCAATCAGGGCCGCCATGAACTGCTGCTCCTGACGGCTGAATCCCGGCAGTTCGGCATGCTCGATGATGTAGGCGCCGTGCAGGTGATGGCGGTCGTGAGCGATGGCCAGCCCCACCTCGTGGAGCAGGGCCGACCATTCAAGATATTCAAGTTGGGTGTCTTGCACAGACCAGCGTTCAGCAACCTGCTCGGCGGCATGCAGCGTCCAGTCACGAACGCGCTCGGCTTGTCCGGGATCACACTGATAGCGGCTGGCCATGGCCTCCACCGAGCGCTGGCGCGGGTCCTGATCCGACAGGCGACCGATCAGATCATGAAGCACACCCTCGCGCAGGGCGTGCTGCGAGACACCCAGGATTTCGATTTCGAAGTGTTTCATGATCGCTTCGATGATGACCGTGCCGCCGGCAATCACCGGACGACGCCGCGAAGAAAGTCCGGGAAGGTCCAGCGCGTCGATATGGCCGGCTTCCAGCATGCGCTCGCGCAGGTTTTCAACATCCCTCAGGCTGAAGGTCGCATTTGCCTCTCCCGACTGCCTTGTACTCATGGCTTCCAGTGCGCGGATGGTTCCGGAGCTGCCGATTGCCTGCTGCCAGCCCAGTCGATGAAACGGAGCCTCGATGTCCAGCAGATCGGCTTGAACGGCCTGAACGGCACGGCACCACCGTTTCCGTGTCAGCTTGCCGTTGACAAAGGCCTGCCGTGTCATTCCGACACAACCGAAAGGAATGCTTTCAGTGACTTCCGGCTCAAGTCCTTCGCCAATCACCAGCTCGGTGGAGCCACCACCGATATCGATGACCAGCCGGTTGCCGTTGTCGGATGTGGCCTGGCAAACACCGAGGTAAACCAGTCGGGCTTCCTCACGGCCGCTGATGATATCGATCGGGCAGCCCAGCGCAGTTTCGGCAACGACTAGGAATCCGTACGGGTTATCGAGCTGGCGAAATGCCTGGGTACCCACGGCCCGTACTTGGCGCTCTGGAATGCCCGCGATGCGCTGTCCGAAACGCGCCAGGCTGGCCATCGCATCGCGATAGGTTTTGGTATCAAGGTGACCCCTGCGGTCAATCCCCCCTGCGAGTCTGACCATATCCTTGAGACGATCGATTACGCGAATTTCGCCATGCTCGTGTCGGGCGACCAGCATGTGGAAACTGTTGCTGCCCAGATCGATGGCGGCAAAAAGGTTTCGGTCAGTCATGGCAGATCTTTTCAATCAACACTTCCTGGGCATCCAGGGCCGGCTTTTTCTTCGGCCTGACTCGATGATACGTGCCGTCAGCTTTCAACTCCCAAGCCTGCACGCGATCGTCAAAGGCCAGGTCAATACATTCACTGCGCATGCGCTCGGCTGCTTGAAGATCGAGTATGGGAAAACAGATCTCTACACGCTGGTACAAATTGCGCTCCATCCAGTCGGCGCTGGAAGCATAGGTTTCAGGCGCCCCATCGTTGGCAAAGTGAAATACCCGGCTGTGCTCGAGAAACCGGCCGAGGATGGAGCGCACCCGGATGTTGTCCGACAGCCCGGTTACCCCGGGACGCAGGCAGCAGATACCTCGCACCACCAGGCGGATTGTCACTCCGGCCCTGGAGGCACGATAAAGCGCTCGAATGATGTTGCGTTCGGTCAGTGAGTTCATCCTGGCCGCGATCAGGGCCGGTTTGCCCTGCCGGGCGTGTTCGGTCTCGCGTTCTATGCGTTCAAGCAAGAACTTACTGAGCGCAAAAGGAGACTGTACCAGATGCTTCAGATCCTGCACCTCACCAAGTCCGGTCATCTGTTGGAATACACGGTGCACATCCTGACAGATCTTGCTGTCGGCTGTGATCAGGCTCCAGTCCGTGTAGGCCCGCGCGGTGCCGTGATGGTAGTTGCCTGTGCCCAAGTGAGCATAGCGGCGCAACTTGTTGTTCTCTCGGCGCACAATGAGCATCATTTTGGCGTGTGCCTTGTGACCGACGACACCATAGACCACCTGCACACCAGCTTCCTGCAAACGCGTGGCCAGCGAGATATTGGCCTCCTCGTCGAAGCGGGCGCGCAACTCCACAACCACGGTCACGTCCTTGCCGGCGCGAGCAGCGTCGATGAGCAAAGCCACCAGGGGTGAGTCGGTGCCGGTGCGGTACAACGTCTGCTTGATGGCCAGCACCTGCGGATCGGATATGGCGTAGTGGACCAGATCAAGCACCGGCTGGAAACTGTCGTAGGGGTGGTGCAGCACCCAGTCCTGCCGACGAAGTGAGGCAAACAGGTCATGACGCTCAAGCTGTGGCGGGGTATGCGGCTGGAAGGGTGCATATTTCAATTCAGCTCTCTCCGTCAGGTCGCACACTGCAATCATTCGATTGAGATTGACCGGACCGTCGCAGGCATAAGTGTCGGACTCACCCAGATCAAAGTGCTTCATCAGGTATTCAAGCGTGGCTGGAGGACAGTTGTCCGCTACCTCGAGTCGGACTGCTTCGGCGAAGCCGCGACCGAATAGCTTCCCTTCAAGCGCGCGTGCCAGATCCTCGACCTCTTCCTCGTCAACGAATAATTCACTGTTCCGGGTGACTCGGAATTGATAACAGCCACGGACCTTCATGCCCGGAAACAGTTCTTCGATGAAGGCATGGATAATGGATGAGAGAAAGACAAAATCATTCGGCCCGCGGGAGTAGCTGCGCGGAATGCGGATGATGCGAGGCAGAGAGCGTGGTGCGCGCACCAGCGCAATACCGCAATCGCGGCCGAATGCGTCGCGGCCGTCCAGCGTAACCGCGAAGTTGAGGCTCTTGTTGAGGATACGCGGAAAGGGATGCGCCGGGTCGAGACCCAGCGGACTCAGCACCGGCATGATCTGGCGTCGAAAGTGATGATGCAGCCAGCGGTCTTGACGCTTGGTCCATTCGTCACGACGAACGACATGAATGCCCTGATCGGCCAACTCGGGCATTAATTCACGGTTGAGTACCCGGTACTGCGTATCAATCAGCTCAAGCACAGTCTCACGAATGGCCGCGAGCGTATCCTTCGGGGTCAGCCCATCTGGGCCGGGCTGGGTAGCGCCATATTGCATGCGTTGGCGGATGGAGGCCACGCGCACTTCGAAAAATTCATCCAGATTGGTGCAGGAAATGCACAGAAAACGCAACCGTTCAAGCAGTGGCACCTGCTTGTCTCGAGCCAGTTCCAGCACCCGCCTGGTAAACGTCAGCAGGCTGATTTCCCGATTGAACAGCAGCCGGGAATCGTGGAGGTTGTCGTCCTCCCAGCTTTCCGGATCTCTGCTGGGTTTTCCTATCACATTGGTGCGCGAAGAAGGAGGCATCAGGTTCAATCCAGACCAGTAAAGTTTCCAGTATGTGGCGAGAGGATGACTTGCCGATGACACTGGTAATGGAACGATCAAGAGTCCGCCACTTGGGTCAGGGTCCCGGCGACCAAGCGGACGTAATGAACCTGTCATCCCCAGGGGTTAGGCTTTTGGATTGGTTCGAAAGATTGCTGCTGTCATGTCCCCTTTTCTGTACTGCGAGAATCTCAGCAAACGCTTCAATGATCTGGAAGTGCTGAAGGGGATCGACCTGGCGCTCGAAAGGGGCGAGTGCCTGGTGCTGCTCGGGGGCTCGGGCTGCGGCAAGACCACCCTGCTTAACGTACTGGCAGGCCTTTTGCCCGCCGATGGTGGCCGGGTCTGCTTGGAAGGGCGGGTGCTCGATGATGGCGTATCCCACGTTCACGTACCTGCGCGCAAACGCCGCTTCGGTATGGTCTTTCAGGATTTCTCGCTGTGGCCGAACATGACCGTGGCCGAAAACATCGCTTTCGGCCTTCGGGTTCAGGGCATTGCCAACGGCGAGCGCCGGCGCCGCATCGACCGGGTGCTCGAACAAGTCCAGATGAGTGCGTTCCGAGACCAACTACCGTCGCGCCTGTCCGGTGGCCAGCAGCAGCGTGTAGCCATTGCCCGGGCATTGGCTGTTCGCCCCCGGGTATTGTTGTTCGACGAGCCGCTCAGTGCGCTGGATGCACGCCTGCGCGAAGAGCTGCGCAACGAGATTGCCAGCCTGATTCGCGAGCACGAAATGACTGCGGTCTATGTCACCCATGACCAGAGCGAAGCCTTCTCGCTGGCCGATCGCGTCGCCCTGATGGAAGGCGGCCAGATCGTCCAGATCGATCCCCCGGAAGCCCTTTACAACCGACCGGCCAGCCGCTATGTGGCTGAGTTTCTCGGTGCCGCCAACCTGTTCGAGTTCCAGCGCAATGGCGCCACCCTGTCGGTGGGCGGCGAGCTTTGTCTGCCACCACCGGCTGGCACGGTGCCTGATGCCGGCCACGTTGTTGTGCACCGCGAGAAAGTCAGCATCATGCCGGCCGAGAAGGTCAACGGCGCCGGCGGACTGGTGGACCTGGGAGGTGTCTGCCGTCACCAGGCCTATCTGGGCGAGCGTTGCGAGATATTCGCCGAGGCTGGCAATGGCGCGGTGTTTCGGGGTTTTGCCAGCGAACGCATTCCGGCCGGAACCAGCGTGCGTATTCGTTTTGCCCCCGAGGCGATGCACTTCGTCACCACCTGATTGTTCCTTTCAGCATGCAATCCTACCGCCTGACTGGTGGGCTGTTCACCGGCGGCCTGCTGGCCCTGTTGCTGGCCGCTTGCCAATCCGATCGCGACGATGTGATGGTGGTTTACTCGGCGGGTCCCCGGCCGCTGATCGCTGAAGTCGTTGCGGCATTCGAAGCCAAGCATGACATCGACATCGAACTATTCGCCGCGACCACCGGCCAGGTGATGGCGCGGCTGGAAGCCGAGAAATACCGCCCCCGCGCCGACGTGGTGATTCTGGCCAGCGAATTGGGAGCGGCCGGCCTCAAGCGCCAGGGTCGGCTGCGCCAGTACCGACCCAGAGACATCGACCAGACCCCGGCTGACTGGCATGACGCCGACGGCTACTACCACGCCACCGGGGCCGCCATCGTGGCCATGGCTTTTCGCAGCGATGCGCCCGCTCCACCCACCTGGGAGGCGGCGCTGACCGGCAACTGGAACGGACGCTTGACGATGCCTTCCCCGTCGCGGTCCGGCTCGGCGGCTGACTTTCTCATCGCTTTCAACATCGATCGAGGCGACTCCGTCTGGGATCAATGGCTTACGGCCCGCTCGCGCGCCGGGCTGGAGTTCTCCGCGGCCAACAACCAGGCCATCACCAGCTTGATACTCGATGTCTACGACGGCATGCTGGCCGCCGCCGACTACCTTATCTATCGGCAGATGGATCGCGACGCCGACCTCAAGGTGCATTACCCGACAGATGGCAGCGTGCTGGTTACGCGCCCCATCGCCATTCTTGCCGCGACGCCGCAACCGGACTGGGCCGAGCGCTTTGTCGATCATTACTTTTCCGAGGCCATGCAGCAAGCCGTGGCCGACCAGTTTCTGGCCCCGGCCCGAACCGACATCGAGCCCGCCGCAATCCGCCCGTCGAGCCTGCCCGAGACCCTGATCCGGCCCGACATCGACCAGGCGCTGGAACAACAGATTCCCATTCTGCGCCGCTTTCAGCTTGAAATCGAGCGCGCCCAGGTGGTGCGACGGTGAGTCCCGGCGCCATCCGCTGGTTGCTGTGGTTGGCGCTGCTGTTCATCGTTGCCGCCACCGGCTACCCGCTGGTGATCCTGTTTGCCCAGAGTATTTTTCCGGAGCTGCTCGGCGGCAGCCTGGACGGCGCCTTTTCCGCCTGGAGGCGCATCTTCGAGACCCCCGATCTGGTGGCCATGCTCCGCAACACCGTCGCCTGGGCAGCAGCGGTGACCGTGGCTTCGTGGATCTTCGGCATTCCCTGCGGTTACTGGCTGGCGCGAACCCGCCTGAAAGGCAAGCTGTGGCTGCGACTGAGCCTGCTCGCACCCATCATGACCCCGCCCTACATCATGGCACTGGCTTACATTCTGATCATGCAAGAAGGCGGCTTTGCCGTGCGCCTGTTCGAAGGCATGCCGCAGGGTTTGCGCTTCTGGTTCTTTTCCTTCTGGGGGGTGACCACGGTCATGGCTCTGGCTTCGTTCGGCTATGTCGCGCTGGCCGTGGAGGCCACCCTGGGCAGCATTCCCCGCCGGCTGGAGCTGGCCGCGGACATGGTCGGAGCCAGGCGCTGGCAGACGCTGCGTTCGGTGGTGCTACCCCTGATGCTGCCGGCCATACTCAACTCCGGGCTGCTGGTCATGCTCGAAGCGCTGTCGAATTTCGGTGTACCGGCGGTGCTGGGCACACGCGCGAATCTGCCGCTGCTGCCGGCCGAAATCTTCTTCCTGGTCACTTCCTGGCCGATTGACCTTGCACTGGCCACTTCGCTGTCCAGCCTGCTGTGCCTGGTGGCGTTGATCAGCCTGTATGGGTCGCGCTGGCTGGCCGCGCGGCGTGGCGAAATGAAATTGCGCAGTGGCGGCGCCGGGCTGATCGAACCGACGCGTTGGGGACGCATCGGCATCCACGCCTGGTTTGTCACGCTGTTTTTCTTCTCCACGCTGCTGCCCTACGCCGCGATGGTATTGACCAGCCTGGCCGATGGCTGGCGCGGGCGCTGGCCAACGCTGACGCTGGATCATTACATCGAACTGTTTGCGCCGGGTTCGCGCAGTTTCGATGCGCTAATGACCAGCCTGGGCCTGAGCGTGGGCGCGGCCACCATCTGCATTGTTGTCGGCGCGCTGATCGCCTACGCGACGGTCTTCGGTCAGGGTGTGTTGCGCCACCTGCTCGAAGGCCTGGCCACGCTGCCGCGGGTGGTGCCCAAGATCGTCATTGCGGTGGGCCTGATCCTGGCCTGGAACGCGCCCTGGGTGGGACTGAACATCTACAACACCGTATGGATGCTGTTGCTGGCCTATGTCGTCATCTATATCACCGATGCACTCAACTACTCCAACGCCGCACTCAGAAACCTTAACCGCAATCTCGAGCATGCGGCCGAAGTCGCCGGTGCAGGGCCACTGCGCGTGCTCTGGTCGGTGGTGCTTCCGCATCTAAAGCCTGCGCTCCTGGCGGCCTGGGTCACCACTTTCATCGTTTGCATGCGCGAACTGGTCGCCTCCATCCTGCTGCTGCCGCCGGGCGTGGATACCACGGCAACCTTCATCTTCAACCAGTTCGAGCAGGGCGATGTGTCCGAGGCCATGGCGATGGCCACGGTCACCATACTGCTCAGCACGGTGGTCCTTGTGGTCTTCCAGTGGCGTCGCCCGCGAGACTGAAATCAAATCGTCATTTTCCTGCAAGACCTCTGAAACAGCGGCTGGTTAAATTTTAGTTCTCCGGCCGGACGACAGCCGGTCTTCGTCTCAAACTGTTCAAGGAAATATCATGAAATCAATTACAGGAACAGCTCACGCGCTGGCGCTGACGATCCTGCTCCTGGGTCTGGCCCTACCTGTAGCGGCCAATGACGACACCCGCAGACTGATCGACAAGCTGGTCGAGCGTGGCATTCTGACCGAGGAAGATGTGGCCGAGTTGCTGGCCGAGGATGATGCCGATGTCGAGCACGTCGAACCGGCAGCCAGCGACCAGTTCGCAGATCTGGATTATGAGCCGGTCTCGCCGATTGCCGATGAAATGTTCCGCGCCAGAATCAACAAATTCGCGGTCGAGTCGGCCGATGGTCAGCACCGGTTCGGGATTCGTGGTCGCCTGATGGTTGACGGCGCCTATGTTCAGGATCCGTTCCGCAGTACTGACGATGAGCGTGAAGATCGCGGTGACATCGCCCGCTACGGCACAATCCTGAGGCGTGCACGACTGGGTGCGCTGGGTATCATCGGGGGTCGCTGGGAGTGGCAGATGGAAGTCGACTTTCGCGATAATGAAGTCGGTTTCGCCAATGCCTACATGGCCTACCTGTTCAACAACGGACGTCTTGCAGTAGGACACTTCAAGGAACCGTTCAGTCTGGAAAGTTCGACCAGTTCGCGCAGAATTTCGTTTCTGGAACGCGCCGCACCGGTCGATGCTTACCGCCCCAGCCGTGAAATCGGCATCATGTATGAAACGCTGGTGCCCGACTACTATGCGGCCTTCGGTGTATTCGGTGGTGATGGCGTGGCTCGTAACCGTGATGTGACCGAGGGTTATTCCATTGCCGGTCGTGCATCGTTCCCGCCCATCATGGATGAGGAACGCGGTATGTGGTCACATCTCGGCATTTCAGCCAACTACCGCAAGAATGCGTTCGAATACGAACGTTCGCGGGGACGGGAACGCGAATACGAGTCGGTGCGCATGCGCACTCGTCTGGGTACCCGCGCCGTGGATGGCCGCCTGATTGGCGAAAACGATATGGAAGCGGTCAGGGACTGGACGACTTTCGCGCTGGAAGCCGGTTGGGGCCAGGGACCATTCTCGTTGCAGGGTGAATACGTTCGCCAAGACCTTGACCGGGATTCGGATGCCCGCGGCTTCGACAACCCGGACGTTACCAGCATGACTTCGGAAGGCTGGTATGTTCAGGCCAGCTACTTCCTGACCGGTGAACAGCGCAACTATCGGCCGTTCAGTGGTGACTTCGGTCGCACGCACATTCGTCGCCCCATGAGCCAGGGCGGAATCGGTGCGTTTGAACTGGTGGCTCGCTATGCCCTGGCCGATTCGACCGAACATCACGAGCCGGATGATCGCCAGAAGCTCGAGCATTGGACGATGGGCATGAACTGGTACCCGGAAGAAGACATCATTCTCAAGGTCAACCTGATGTATGTCGACGCCGAACGTGGCGAAGACCTGGTCAACGGCGGCCCGAAAACATGGGACAGCTGGGTTCTCGGTGCCCGCTTCCAGTACGAATTCTGAGGACTCTCCACCGCCTCATGAGTATTGCCCGGCCTTCGCGCCGGGCTTTTTTTAACTCGCGGGGCTGACCGGCAGTTTGATCAGCGGCGGCCGCAATCAGGGGCGCGTCTGGCCGGTGCCGAATACGCGGTACTGGAAGGTGGTCAGTTGTTCCACGCCGACCGGGCCGCGGGCGTGCAGACGGCCGGTGGCGATGCCGATTTCGGCGCCGAAGCCGAATTCGCCGCCATCGGCGAACTGGGTCGAGGCGTTGTGTACTGCAATGGCGCTGTCGAGTTGGGCCAGGAAGGATTCGGCCAGGTCCGGGTCATTGGCCACGATGCCATCGGTATGACCTGAACCGTAGCGGGCGATGTGATCCAGTGCAGCCCCGGGGCCATCGACCCGCTTCACGGCCAGCACCGGCGCCAGATATTCGGTCATCCAGTCCTCGTCGCCGGCCGGTTTGAAGCGCTGGTCCATGGCGCATAGTTCGGCATCGCCGCGCAGTTCACAACCCAGTTCGGTCAGTTTCTCAACCAGTGCCGGCACAATGGCGCTTGCATCCTTGTCGATCAACAGGGTTTCCAGCGCCCCGCAGATGCCCGGGCGGCGCATCTTGGCATTGGCCACTACCTCCACGGCCATGGCCAGGTCGGCCGAGGGGTGAATGTAAAGATGATTATTGCCATCCAGGTGGGCCAGTACCGGCACGCGCGCATCGGTCTGTACCCGCTCGACCAGGCTCTTGCCACCGCGCGGTATGACCAGATCCAGCCATTGATGAGCCTTGAGCAAGGCGCCGACGGCCTCGCGGTCCTGGCTGGGGACCAGTTGCACCGTATTGGTATCGAGCCCGGCCTGGTCTAGTCCATGATGCAACGCGTTCAGAATGGCGCGATTGCTGTGCACCGCCTCCGAGCCGCCGCGCAGGATGACCGCGTTGCCGGACTTCAGACACAGCCCGGCGGCATCAGCGGTGACATTGGGCCGGCTCTCGTAAATCACCCCGATTACTCCGATCGGCACCGCCACGCGTTGTATTCGCAAGCCATTCGGGCGGGTCCACTCGTCGAGCACGCGTTCAAGCGGATCCGGGAGTTCGACAATGGTGCGCAGGCCCTCGGCCATGGCTTCAATGCGCTCGGGATTGAGCTCGAGCCGGTCCAGCATGGCCGCCGACAGTCCGCGCTCGCGACCGGCATCCAGGTCCTTGCGGTTGGCCGCCAGCAATTGAGCCTGGCCGGCTTCGATGGCGTCGGCGCAATGGATCAGCGCCTGGTTGCGTTGATCAGTGCTTGATCGAGCCAGGGAGCGTGAGGCCAAGCTTGCCGCCTGGCCGAGTTCGGCGATGAGGTCCTTGAAGTTCATGGTGTGTATTTTTATTCGAAAATTCGAATCTCGCAATTGCACATGCAGGATTGGTGTCGATGCTAGGGAAACCGAGCTCGATGACGACCTTGCTGGCTCAAGCAACGGCCGGAATACGTACTATCCCACCGAGTCGAAAACTTTCAAGAGGGTTTCAACCCATGTCTGCAAATCTTCGCACGCCGGGAATCGGCGAGCGCCTTACCCAACTCGCCTACCTGCTCAAGCACACCTTCACCATCGTCGGGCGAGATCCCGGCATCCTTCGTCCGTGGGTCCGCATGGCCATCTACAGTATCGTCATGGCCAGCCTGTTCTTTCTGGCCATCATCGCTTTCGTGTCAGGTGCCGCAGCCCTCGGCGGGTTTCTGATCGCCGGATCGGTGCTGATGTTCGTCTACAAGTTTTTCTATTTCGTGCGCCAGGAAATGCGCCAGAGCTGGCTGGTGACCGAGGCCCTCAAGGGCGAACGGCGAAGTGCGGCCGAGGCCGGAGCGCGGATCAAGTCGCTGATCTGGACTTGCCGCAAGATTGCGCTGATCGATCTGACCGTCGCCTGGATGCTCAACATGGCGCGGCGCAGCGGCAAGGCCGGTATGCTGGTCAGGCTGCTGATGCGCGGTATCGAGGAAGTCTGGGACCTGGTCAATCATTACCTGCTGCCCTCGGCTGCCGTTGACGGCCTGGGGATCCGCGAAAGCGTCGGGCAGATGTATCGCCTCAAGGACAATGTCCCCGAAACCCTGACCGGCGTGTTCGGCATCGACATCGCCGGCCGCGCCGTCGGCACGATCATGGGGCCGGTCTACTTCCTGCTGATCATCGGTTCGCTGGTGCTCGGGCTGTGGGTGGGCGAGGCCCTGCCGACCTTCTACGCCGGCGATATCGCCGTCTGGCTCGAGCATCCGGAAGCATTGCCCGAGACACTGCATTTCAACTGGCTGCCGCTGCTACTTGCCCTTTGGCTGGGCAAGATCGGCAGCGTGATCCTGGAACGCGTGACCACCTCGGTCAAGGTGATCTATTTCTCGATCTTCTACATGCGCATCACCCATCTCGAGGACATCATTCCCGAGATCCGCGAGCAGCTTGACAGCTACCTGCGCATGGAAGCCCGAGACCCCGAGCCAGTGGTGACCCCGTCGACCTGATCAAGGTGATCGCGGATTTTCACTCTAGAATTGGGATACGGCGCGTTGCCCTTCGAGCAAGCCGCCCTTGCGTTCTTGCCTGCGCTGTCGCGCCAGCGCAGAGTTTTTCAGATGCTCCCAAATTGATCAAACAACACCAGATCATCACGATGCACGACCGGACCCCGTCCGGCTTCGCCCAGCACTTCGGCGATCTGCCGGCTGTTCAGGCTGGTGATCTGTCGGGCCTGTTCGGCCGGATAGCCACACAAACCCTGCCCGCACGGGCCATTGGGTCCGACCAGGCGAACCAGGTCACCGCGCTGGAACTGCCCCCTGACGGCGCGCACTCCCACCGCCAGCAGGCTGGAGCCTGATGAGAGGGCCTTGAGGGCGCCGCTGTCGATGTCGAGTTCACCGGCCGGATGCTGCAAGGACTTGAGCCATTGTTTGCGGGCGGCCAAGGGGTTGCTGCGGGCCTTGAAAACCGTCGCGGGCGCCCCGGCAATCAGTTCGCCCAAGGGGTCTTCGCCCAGGCCTGAGCCCAGCATGACCGTGGTGCCGGCCTCGGTGGCGATGCGTGCGGCCTTGAGCTTGCTGATCATGCCGCCGGTGCCCACACCGTCGAAACGCGGTTGCCCGGCCAGGGCTTCGATTTCGGCGGTAATGGCATCGACTTCGGCAATATGGCGGGCATCGGGATTACTGACCGGATCGGCGTTGTAAAGCCCATCGACATCGCTGAGCAGCAGCAGCCCGTGCGCACCCAGCAACTGGGCCACGCGTGCGGCCAGACGATCATTGTCACCAAAGCGGATTTCCTCGGTGGCCACGGTGTCGTTTTCGTTGACCACCGGCACGATGCCGTGCTCGATCAGGGTTTCCAGGGTGGCTCGGGCATTCAGGTAACGACGACGCGCTTCCAGGTCACCAAGGCTGAGCAGGATCTGTGCGGCGGTGCCGCCATGACCGGCAAACGCCTCGGACCAGGCCCGGGCTAGGTGGATCTGGCCGACCGCCGCGGCCGCCTGGGCCTGGGCCAATAGCCGCGGCCGCTCTTCCAGGCCAATGGCCTTGCGGCCCAGGGCGATGGCGCCGGAAGAAACAATGACTGCCGGACCGCTTCGATCCATCAATCGTTGAGCAAGGCAGTCCATCCATTCAGTGCGCAGTCGGCCATCGTCATCAATCAACAGCGACGAGCCGACCTTGACCACGAGCAGGTCGCGACTCTCGATCATTAGTGCGCGTTCAGATGCCTGAGTCATTCCCGAGGTTCGCTCTGATCAGGTCAGGGTTCGCCTACCCCGGCATAGCGAACCCCGGACAGTCTGGCCATTTCGACATGCCAGGTGGAGAGGTCATCGGGTCCGAACTGGCCCAGATGATTGTGTCCGCAAGCACGCGCCATTACCTTCATCAATTCGGTCGAGGCTTCGAAGAACTGCGCCAGGCGCTTGGCTGATGTATCCACATCCAGGCGTTTTCGCAACTCCTCTTTCTGGGTGGCGATGCCGGCCGGACAGTTGTTGGTGTTGCAAATGCGTGCCCCCACGCAGCCGATGGCCTGCATGGCGCTGTTGGCCAGGGCAATGCCGTCGGCGCCCAGCGCCAGAGCCTTGACAAAGTCGATCGGCACGCGCAGTCCGCCGGTCACGATCAGGGTGACCCGGCCGCTGGCCTTTTGATCTTCCAGGTACCGTCGTGCTCGGGCCAGGGCCGGAATGGTCGGTACGCTGATGTGATCGCGAAACATGCTGGGCGCGGCGCCCGTGCCGCCGCCGCGACCGTCGAGAATGATGTAATCGGCGCCGGCATCCAGGGCAAACTGAATGTCGCGCTCGATATGGTTGGCGCTGAGCTTGAAGCCGATCGGTACCCCGCCGCTGATTTCGCGTACCCGGTCGGCAAAGCGCTTGAAGTCGGCCACGCTGGACAGGTCCTTGAAAGCCGCCGGCGAGACCGCCGGTTCGCCCTCGGGAATGCCGCGGACGCTGGAAATCTTGGAGGTGTTCTTGCTGCCGGGCAGGTGTCCGCCGGTGCCGGTCTTGGCGCCCTGTCCGCCCTTGAAGTGAAAGGCCTGGATGTCGGCCAGCAATTCCTCGCGGAAACCGAACATGGCGCTGGCCAGCTCATAAAAGTAACGGCTGTTTTCGGCTTTTTCCTCGGGCAGCATGCCGCC
>SLKT01000105.1 GCA_007134485.1 Wenzhouxiangella sp.
CAACCAAACCAACCAAACCAACCAAACCAACCAAACCAACCAAACCAAGAAAACCGCAGTCATGGATTTGCTGACCCCGATCTCCCCCGGCGAGCTGCTGGACAAGCTCACCATTCTCGAAATCAAGTCCGAGCGCATTTCGGATCCGGACAAGCTGGCCAATGTACGTCACGAGCGTCAACTGCTGGAGCGCGTCTGGCGCGAGTCCGGGTTGTCCAGTGACGCGGTCATGGAACTGAAAGCTCAGCTCAGGACAATCAACGAAGCGCTCTGGGATATCGAGGACGATATTCGCGACTGTGAGCGTGACCGCGATTTCGGTGAGCGGTTCGTCGAGCTGGCTCGGTCGGTTTATCGGACCAATGACCGGCGATCCGAAGTCAAGAAGGCGATCAATCTTGAACTGGGTTCGGCCATCGTCGAAGAAAAATCGTACGCTGATTATGGTGATGGGTAACGAGCATGCATCAGGTCTATAATGCCTGAGATTGATATGCGAACTTAGTTGGTTGTTGAAGCGTTCGGAGGGATTGATCCAATGATCAGAAAGTTGCTGTTGATTTTCGCCATCGCACTGTGCGGTGGGGTTGCCGCGCAGAACGAGGTGGTCGACGAGAACGAGTACCGCTCGCTCAACCAGGTCCCGTTGAACTTCGTCGGAGAACGGTATCGCATTGGTGTGGGCATTGACAGCGAGTTCGATGTCACCGGGGAATTCCAGGCTTCCCTGTTCGAATCAGACACCTCGGCGCTGATCGGAGAGGGCTGGCTGGGCCGCCAGGGCGCCGGCGGGGTCAAGCTCAACTATCACTGGCTGTTTTCGGGTGAAACCGAACAAGGCGTGGACGGTCCGGTGTACACCGATGGCCGGATCGCCAAGCTTTTCATCGCCGCCGACCAGAACCAGCTCGATGATCGCAAGCTCACCTTTGGCGCCGGCTTCGAGCGCCAGGATTGGTTTCTCGGGCTTTACGGCATGCGCTCGATCTCATCGGAGCGCCTGGTCAATCGTGCCACCGACACCGAGGAGTTGTTGGTCACCGGTCAGATTGATGGCCGTGACTTCAGCCGTATCGACACGCTTGAGCGGTTGACCGAAACCTATGAAAAGCCCTATGACTGGGGTGTGGGATTGCGTGGCGGACGTTACTTTGACGATGGGCTGCTACGTCTTCGCGGTGGTCTGGACTACGAGGAGGGTGATTTCAGTTCCTCGCAGGTGACCGCATCATTGTCGCTGGACAAGTATTTCCAGAACAGCCCGCACAGCCTGTCTCTGCGCACCGGCTATGCGCGCAAGAGCGGCGACTTTGTCGAGGACCGCAACGACTGGCGCGCGGCACTGGTTTACGGATACAGCTTTGGACACTCCCATCAGCCGGCCCGGGCCTGGCGCGAGACCGAAGTGGAGGTCATGCCCGAGCCCGAATATGAAGATCGGGAGGTCACCTCGGAAGTGACCCTGTCCGATCAGGCAACCTTCGAGTTCGACTCTTCTGCCTTGCTGCCGGAGGCTCGCCAGGCGCTTTCAGAACTGATCGACGCCATTCGTGACGGCGTGCTGGTTGGCACCATCGAAGTGGTCGGTCACACCTGTGATATTGGTCCTGCAGAATACAATCAGAGTCTCAGCGAGCGGCGCGCTCGCTCGGTGGTTGACTACCTGGTCGAGCATGGCATTGAATCCGATGAGATCAGCTGGGCGGGACGCGGTCTGACCGAGCCGCGCTATCCGAACGACTCCGAGGAAAACCGCAGTCGCAACCGGCGTGTGGAGATCAGTTTCACGACCGAGGAGTCGACGACCGAGCGCATTCAGGTCAGTCCGGATGGGCCGATTACCGAGGTTCGCCGGGTCGAGAAAGCGGTCGAGGCGCCATGGATCCGGCGCGCCCTGCGCAATCCGGTTCAGCACAAGCGTCAGGTGGACTACTACCGTTACGAGGAAGTCACCGAGACGATTACCGAGGGCGAAATCGAGTTTGAGAATCAGCCGCCGACCGCCAACGACAACAGTTTCTCCATCGAGCAGGATTCGACCGAGAATGTTTTCGATGTGCTGGCCAACGACACCGACCCCGATGGTGATCCGCTGACCATTACCGAGGTCACCCAGCCGGCCAACGGAGAAGCGGTCATCAGTGGCGATGTCATCCTGTATACGCCGGATGAGGGATATTTCGGCGCTGACACGTTCACATACACCATTGATGATGGGTTCGGTGGCCAGGACTCGGCCACGGTCAGCGTGGAGGTCGTGCAGGCCAATCGACCGCCGGTGGCCAATGACAATCAGTTCGAGATCGAATCGAACACCACCGACAATGAGTTCGACGTGCTGGCCAATGATTCCGACCCCGATGGTGACCCCCTGACCATCGTCGAGGTTTCCCAGCCGTCCAACGGTGAGGCCGTCATCGGCGACGATGTCATCCTGTACACCCCGGCAACGGATTTTGTCGGAAGTGACTCGTTCACCTATACCATCGATGACGGTCGCGGAGGCCAGGCCACGGCCACGGTCAGCGTGGAAGTGATTCAGGCCAATCGGCCGCCGGTTGCCAATGACAATCAGTTCGAGGTCGAGCAGGACTCGGTCGACAACATCTTCGATGTACTGGCCAATGACTCGGACCCGGATGGAGATCCGCTGACCATTGTCGAGTTGACCCAGCCGACCCATGGGCAAGCCGAGATCAGCGGTGATGTCATCCTCTACACCCCGGACCCCGGTTTCTTTGGCGCCGACAGTTTCTCCTATTCCATCGATGACGGTTTCGGTGGACAGGACAGCGCCCAGGTCAGTGTCGAAGTGCTGCGCGAGAATCAGCCGCCGGTGGCCAACGATGTCACGGCCTCGACACAGCGTACCCAGCCGGTCGATATCGATGCATTGGCCAATGACATGGATCCCGATGGTGATCCCCTCGAGATTGTTGAGTTCACGCAGCCGGCCAACGGCACATTGAGTCTGTCCGGTGACACCTTCACCTACCAGCCGGACCAGTTGTTCTTCGGCGAGGACAGTTTCGAATACACGATCAGCGACGGGCGTGGTGGTCAGGATTCTGCCACGGTGTTCATCGAGGTGGCGTTTGCCAATCAGGCCCCGGTGGCTGTGGACGATTTTGCGTCCGGTCCGGCCGGTGAACCGATCACCGTGGATGTGCTGGCCAATGATTTCGATCCCGATGGTGACCCCATCGAGGTGATCAGCGTCGTTCGCCGGTCATTCGCGCCCAGCACCGCGACCATCAATGACGACGGCACCATTACCTTCGTGCTGAGCGCGTCCTGCAGTGGAGTCAACCGATTCGATTACACCATCACCGACCCGTTTGGCGCGACCGATGTGGCCACCGTGACGGTGCAGAGAGTTGATGATGATGCCGATGGGGCGTCCGATGAGTCCATGGATGTTGATCCCGAGTGTCGGCCGTTCTGATCAGCACAGGATCCGCTTGAGACGGTCAATGACCTGATCGGCTTCGATCAGGTCCATCACCCCGGGATATTCTAGGCGCTTGCCCCAGCGAATGGCTTCGGCGGGCTTTCCGGTGAATTGTCGGGCCGCCTCGTCGAATCGGTCCACGCAATGGTCCAGGCTGCCGAGCGGGCCGGAACGACGCGACCATGTGGCCGCATACAGCCCGACCACCGGCACTTCAAACGCGGCGCCGAAATGGGCCGGGCCCGAGTCCGGCGTCACCAGGCAGGCGCAGCGCTCGATCATGGCCAATGCCTGTTTGAGCGTGTCCTGGCCAATCAGATTCTCGGCCTGCTCGGTCATCAGCTTGCAGATGGCCTCTCCCTGCTCCCGTTCGGCCGCCGAGGGCCCGCCAATGAGAATGACCGGACGTCCCGTTTCCCGGGTGATCCAGTCGGCCACCCGGGCATAGCCGCGCGCATGCCAGTTTCGTTGCCGATGACTGGAGGCCGGACTGATCAGAACCGAGTGATTGGGCCTGGGTTGATGGTGACGGGCAAACTCCCGCGCCGACTCCGGGACCGGCAAGGCGCGTTCGGTGTGTTCGGTGGCCAGTCCGAGATGCCGGGCGAACTCCAGAAAGGCATCGGCCTGGTGTTGAAAGGCAACCGCCGGAATGCGTTCATTGATCACCAGGCTGTGTCCCTCGCGGGCACGTGAACGGTCGAATCCGATACGGCGTCGGGCACGCACCAGCCGCGATAGCAGATTGGCGCGCAGGGACACCTGAGTGTGCAACAGGATATCGAAGCGGCGTTTGCGCAATTGCCGACGGAGCTTCCCGACGCCGGCCCAGCCCGCCTTCTTGTCGAATACAATGAATTCAACATCCGGCAGGTCTTCGACCAGGCGATGCTCGAGCCGACCGATGATCCAGGTGATGTCGGTACCTGGCCAGGCCTGCTGGATGGCACGCACCAGCGGCACGCAGTTGCAGACATCGCCCAGGGCCGAAAGGCGCAGCAGGCAAATATTGGTCGGAGCAATGTCGCTGGACGAAGAATTCACGTTGAAAGTACGGTTGATCCGAGGATATCCCAATGGCGGGTGAGGAATTCAGGACAGGCTCCGGGGCCATTCTATACGACGCCGAGATCCTGACCGCGATCAGCAGCGAATGGTTGCATCCGGAATTCTGGCGAATTCGCGATGCCGTCATCGGAGAGCTGGGCGGGCGCGGCCAGGCGCTGGTTGTCGAAACTCCGGCCGGACCCGCGGTTCTGCGTCGATGCCTGCGCGGCGGGCAGGTTCGTCGCTTGAGCACCGACCGTTACCTGTTCACCGGATACGCCAGCAGTCGCGCATTCAGGGAGTGGCGGATTCTTGATCACTTGTTCGGATCCGGACTGCCTGTTCCGCGTCCCCTGGCGGCCAGTTGCGAGCGCGCCGGGTTGACCTATCGGGCCGGCTTGCTGACCCGCCTGATTCCGGGAGCCCGAACGCTACTGGAGCTCGCGCCGGATCTCGATGAAGTCGAAATTGGCCAGCTTGCACAGGTCCTTGAGCGATTCTTCGCTGCCGGCTTGAAGCATCCCGACCTCAATGCAGGCAACATCCTGCGCGATCCACAGGGACAATGGTTCCTGATCGACCTGGACCGGGCAAAGATTCAATCCGGTTCAGCCCGGCCGGGCCGCATGGTGGGCCGCCTGCAGCGTTCCCTGACCAAGGCTGGTTATTCCGACCAGGCCGAAGCCATTGCCAGGTGTTTCGATCAATGATCAGGTGGTGTCGGTCTGCTGGCGGGCCTGTGACTCGGTAAAGCTCAACCAGGCCTCGGCCGTGGTTCGCGGCGCTTCGAGCATGGGCAAGTGCCCGACTGACGGCAACAGCAGCGACTGGGTATTGGGCATCAACCCCTCAAGCAGTTTGATGCCCTGCGGATGCAGCACCTGGTCCGCCTGGCCCCAGGTCAGCAGGGCAGGTGTCTCCAGGCCGTCGGCCATCTCTTCCAGCGGTTGGGAGTCGTATCGCATGGCATCAAAGATTCGCTGGGCGCGCACTGCCGTGGCGGCTCCGCGCCTGGCCAGAAACCTGGCAAGAGGTGAGGGCATCCAGATCGGGTGCACGAAGCAGTAATCCACCAGGCGAAGAAAATCGCGGTAATTGCGAATGACCAGGGGATTGTGTCGTTCCTCGGCAACCTCTTCGAGCACCGCTGACAGCTTGACCGTGCGTAATCCGCCCGGCGCCAGCAGCCACAGCCCGCGGACTCGCTGCGGTGCTTTTCGGGCCATGGCCACGGCAATGTATCCGCCCATGGACGAACCGCCGAGATAACAGTCGTGGACGCCAAGATCGTCCAGCCAGGCCAGTACCCGTTCGGCCAGGTCCTCGGCCCGGAAACTCAACCCCTCTTCGATCCGTGTATCGCCGAAACCGGGCAGATCAGGCGCCAGGATGCGGAAATGCTCGGTCAGGTGTCTGGAGACCCGTGAAAAATGATGGGCATCGGCATTGAAACCATGCAACAGGATCAGCGGTTCACCGTGCCCCCCCTCGAGATAGTGCCAGTCAATACCCTGGCTGTGAGAGCGACGGCTGCGCAGCCGCCCCAAGCGTCGGTCGGCGGCCATGAACAGCCGGGCCAGCGGCGTCGGCCACAGACGCCAGAAGACCAGGAAAAGAATCGCCAGTGAGATCAGCAGGAGCCAGATCATGAGTGATTTGTTTTTTTGGTGCTTGAGGTTGTGCCGGAATCACATTAGAGCATAAACCGGCTGACGTAAAATGCCCACTTTCGTCAGGATCACGCAAAAGTGGGAGAGTTCTTCTCGGTCGCCTGCGCCGCTTGCTGGGCCCTGGCCGTGGTGTTGTTTCGGCGATCCGGCGAGACGTTGCCGGCCTTTGAGCTGAATTTGTTCAAGAATGTTCTGGCCGTTGCCTTGATGGTGCCGACCATTCTGATTTTCCACGGTGTTGCATTGCCCGGCTACACCGCCGGCCAGTGGGCGATTGTGCTGGTGTCGGGCGTGATCGGCATCGCCATTGCCGATACCTGGTACCTGCGCGCTCTGAATCTGATGGGCGCCAGTCGTACCGGGGTGGTGGCCATGCTTTTTTCGCCATTCGTCATCGTGCTGTCGATGGTTTTCCTGGGCGAGTCTCTCAAGCCATTGCAGTATCTGGGTTTCGTGCTGGTGCTGGCGGGTATCCTGCTGGTGACCTGGCAACGCAATCGTCGTGAAGTGAGCATCAGGGCCTTGCGCCTGGGTGTGGCATTCGGCGCCGGCAGTGTGTTGTTCATGGCGATCGGGATCGTCATGGTCAAACCGGTGCTTGAAGAGCACGAGTTTCTGTGGACGGTCGGGTTGCGACTGGTCGCCGGAGCGGGCGGCATGCTGATCTTTGCCTGGCTGAGTCGTGGCTGGACGCGCATGGTCCTGCATTACCGCGCGCCCCAGCCGTGGACCATCGTGATTACAGCCAGCGTGCTGGGCAGCTATGTCTCGATGATTCTGTGGCTGGCCGGTTACAAGCTGACCCAGGCGTCGATTGCCTCGGTGCTCAACGAAACAGCCGCAGCTTTCATCGTGCTGTTTGCCTGGTTGATCCTTGGTGAAGGTCTGGGTTGGCGCAAGCTTGCCGGGGTTGGACTTGCGTTTACCGGGGTGGCTGTGGTGGTGTTTGTTTAAGCCTTGCTCCGGGCATGATGCCGGTCAACAGGCCATCGCGCCAGACCAATTGCCCGTTGACCCAGGTGGCGCTGACCTTGGCAGGCAGTTTGCGGCCGGCAAACGGCGTCCACGCGCACTCTGAAAGCATCGGCTGACGGTCGACTTCGGTGCGCTGTTCGGGATCGATCATGACCAGATCGGCCCAGAATCCTTCGCGAACAAAGCCGCGTTCGGCGAGCTGAAAGCGTCGCGCGGGATTGTGGGCGATCTTTTCGACCAATTGTTTCGGACTCAGGGAACGGGCGGCGACCAGGGACCAGGCCGCCGGCAGGGCGAATTGGGCCAGGGGCAATCCCGCCGCTACGCTTTCGTAGTTTCCCCGCTTCTCTCTTGCAAGGTGCGGCGCGTGATCGGTGGCGATCATGTCGAGCTGATCGTTTCTGAGCGCCTTGCGCAGGGCGGAGCGATCCGCGGCTGACTTGATTGACGGATTGCACTTGAGGCGGTGGCCCAGGTCTTCGTAATCGGCGTCAATGAAGTACAGGTGGTGGATGCTGGCTTCTGCGCTGATCGATTTGTCCATCATGTCTCCCGGTTCGAGCAGGTCGATCTCACCGGCCGTGCTCACATGAAGCAGGTGCAGGCGGGTGCCGTGCCGGCGGGCCAGATCCAAGGCTTGGGAGGTTGCTTTCATGCAAGCCTCGGCAGAATGAATATGGGTATGTTCCTCCGCTGGAATGCGTCCGCCATGGCGCGATCTGGCGGCTGCCAGATTGGCCTGTATGATCGACTTGTCCTCGCAATGAGCCGCGACCAGGGTCGGGGCGTGGGCAAAAACCTTTTCGAGACTTTCCGCCGAGTCGAATTGCAGCGGGCCGTTGGCCGCGCCCATGAAAACCTTGATGCCACACGCCTCGCCCGGTTGCAGCGCCTGGATTTCAGCCAGGTTGTCGTTGCTCGCGCCCAGATAGAAACTGTAGTTGGCCGCCGAACGCCCGGCGGCCCGGCTGAATTTATCGGCCAGCGCCATTCGGCTTGTGGTTGGCGGGCGGGTGCCGGGTGCATCAAGGTAGCTGGTGATTCCCCCGGCGACTGCGGCGCGGGATTCGCTGGCGATCGAGCCCTTGCGGGTCAGGCCCGGCTCGCGAAAATTGACCTGGGTGTCGATCATGCCCGGCATCAGGTATCGGCCGCCGGCGTCAACGATGGTCTCGGCGTGCCGGGACGTCAGGCCCGAACCGATGTGCTCGATTCGGCCGCGCCGAATGCGCAGATCGACTTCGCTGACCCGGCCTTCGTTGACCAGTCGGGCATTGAGAATCAGCCAGCCTTTCATGTGGATGCCTCGTCTCCTGTCGGGTCGGTGTTCACGTTGGCCAAGTCCTCATTGCCCGGCACCGGGTCCTTGCCGCCGTCGCACAGGGGGTGGCAGCGCATGAGTCGCTTGAACGCCAGCCAGCTGCCCCGACCGGCTCCGTACAGCTCGATGGCCTGCATGGCATAGACCGAGCAGGTCGGACTGAATCTGCATTGCCCGCCGATCCACGGCGACAGCAGGTATCGGTAGGCCCTGATCAGGAGAAGAAGAAGTGCTTGCATGCGGTTGCTCTCTGAAGGCTAATAGGATATATAATTGTCGGTTTGGCAACAACCCATTGGCGAGGCCGCGATTCGATGCCCAACAAGAGCGTAGAACTTGAAGACGACTACAAGCCGTCACCCGATGAAGCGTACATGTGCCCGGAGCACCTGGAGTATTTTCGGCGCAAGTTGATGGATTGGCGCAACGACCTGATCGAGGAATCGCAGGAAACCATCAACAACCTGCGCGGTGAAGTTCGCGATGTGGGTGATGAAGCCGAGCGTGCCAGTCGTGAAACGGAAAACAGCCTGGAGTTGCGGACTCGCGACCGCTATCGCAAGCTGTTGGGAAAAATCGACCAGGCGCTGGCTCGAGTGGATGACGGCACGTATGGCTACTGCGAGGAAACCGGTGAGGAAATCGGTCTTGCGCGGCTCGAGGCCCGGCCGATTGCGACCCTATGCCTGGATGCCCAGGAGCGTTGGGAACTCAAGCAGAAGCAGATGCGCGACAGTCGCTGATCCGTTCACGAAAGAGGTGTTGAATTTCACGCAAGAGGTGTTGAATTTTTGTAAAATTGCAGTCATCTTCAGGGTAAGCTCTTGAAGCTGCGCCCGGTGCCGGCGACGATCCCGAACCGGGCAGTACTTCCCCCTCCGACACTTCGCCTATTGCGAAAAGGAAGACGACGATGAAGGCTCGTAACTGGATCCTCCTGGTGACCTGCGGACTGATAGCAAGCACCGCCGCTGCGCAGGAGCGTGATTTCGATGATCGCTGGCAGGTCAGTCCCTCCGTTGGCATGGTCAGGCTTGACACCAACCGTCAGGCCGACACCACCGATTACAACTATGGCGCGCTGGAGTTCGGTCGGTTTTTCAGTCCTGAATTCAGTCTTGACCTGCGCCTGGACCGCTATAACACCAATTTCGAGGACGTGATGGTGCCGGCTGGGGAAAGGGACCGGTTCAGCCTGTGGTCTGCCGGATTGGTCGGGCGCTACCACTTCGGCAGCGACGATGCATTCAGGCCCTATGTACTGCTGGGCGGCGGCATCCAGTCCCATAGCAGCTACTTTGACAGTGGTCGGGACATTTACGGTGCGCTGGGACTGGGGATTCGCTCGCGGGTGAGTGATCGCATCGACCTGCGCGTGCAGGGAGAGGCTCGTCATGACAATGACCGCGACACTTTTGACCGCAATCGCGGCTTCAGGGACATCATAGTCAGTGCCGGTCTGCATGTTCGCCTCGGAGCGGCGCCAACCCGGCCAGCCGAGCCGGAGCCGGTCGAGCGTGAACCTGCGCCGACTCCGCCGCCACCACCCCCGGAGCCGGAGCCTGAGCCGGAACCCGAGCCGGAGCCGGAGGTGTTGTATGAATTCGATGCCACGGTCACGTTCGATTTCGACTCAGCCAATCTGCGACCGGGAGCGATTGCGGAACTCAATGAAGCCGCCGGATTGCTGAACCTGCATCCGGAAATCACCCGTGTCGAGGTGGCAGGGCACACCTGTGATCTGGGTGACGCCAGCTACAACCAAGGGCTGTCCGAGCGTCGTGCCCAGGCAGTGCGTGATCACCTGGTCGAAAGTGGTGTCGATGCCGACCGCCTGGTGGTGCGCGGATATGGCGAAGATAATCCCAAGGTGGCCAATATCTCGGACGCCAATCGTCAGGAGAATCGACGTGTGGAGCTGGTCGTGCTGGAACGCACTGACGACTGATCGCTTTCCCTGGAAAATGTGAATTGCAAGGCCGGGCAGTCCACACTGCCCGGCCTTATTGTTTATATGACCGGGCGATGTTCCTGATGGCGCGCAGCATGGCATCGAGCCCATTGGCGCGAGTCGGGGAGAGGTGTTCGCTCAAGCCGATCTCCTTGACGAACACCGGTTCAGTCGCCAAGATTTCGTCGGCTGAGCGCTCGGAATAGACCCGCAGCAGCAGTGCGATCAATCCGGACACGATAGCGGCGTCCGAGTTGGCCCGGAATACTAGCCGATCCGCATCACCTTCACTGATCAGCCAGACCTGCGATTGACAGCCGTCGAGCAGACGGTCTTCGGTCATTTCTTCTGGATCCAGATCGGGCAACTTCCTGCCGAGATCAATCAGATACTGGTAGCGATCCATCCAGTCGTCGAAAAGCGAGAATTCTTCGATGATGTCCTGTTGGGCTTGATCAGCGTTCATCGGGGTGCGACTTCCCAGGTGGTGCCTTCAGGTCCATCACGCAGTTCAATGCCTCGCTCGCCAAGCTCGTCACGGATGCGATCTGCGGTCGCGAAATCGCGGTCCTTGCGTGCCTGGTTGCGTTGGTCGATGAGGGCCTGGATTTCAGATTCGTTCACATCAATTGCCTTGCGCCGTTGTTCGAACCAGATCGCGGGATCCTGCTGCAACAATCCCAGAACCCTGCCAGAGGCCTTGAGGCGGGCGCCGAGTTTCGGTTGGTCCGCACTGTCAGCCTCTGACAGTTTTCGGGCCAGGCCATTGAGCGCGGCCAGTGCAGTCGGCGTATTGAGGTCGTCTTCGAGCGCGTCGATGACCGCTGGATCCGTATCGTCGGATGTGTCTTCCGGAAGTTCGGAAAGAAGCCCGTACAGTCGGTCCAGGGTTGCCTGAGCTTGCTCCAGGACTTTCTGCGACCAGTCCAGGGGTTGGCGATAGTGAGCCGATAGCAGCACGTAGCGCAGCACTTCGCCAGGCCATTGTTTGAGCAATTCGTGCACGATCAGTGTGTTGCCCTGGCTTTTCGACATCTTGCGCTTTTCCACCGTCACGAAGCCGTTGTGCATCCAGTATCGGGCAAACACTTCCGTGCCATGGGCGCAGCGACTCTGGGCGATTTCATTCTCGTGGTGAGGAAACACCAGGTCCTGTCCTCCGGCATGGATGTCGATGACCTCCCCCAGGTGGGCGGCGCTCATCGCCGAACATTCGATATGCCAGCCCGGGCGACCGCGTCCCCAGGGGCTGTCCCAGCCGGGTTGGTCAGCAGTGGATGGTTTCCAAAGCACGAAGTCACCAGGCCCTTTCTTGTAAGGGGCGACATCCACCCGGGCACCGGCGATCAGCTCGCGTTTGTTGCGACGCGATAGCTGGCCGTAATCGGGAAAGCGTTCGACATCGAACAGTACGTGACCTTCAGCCTCGTAGGCATGATGCTTGTCGATCAGGGCCTGGATCATGGTGATGATCTGATCGATGTGATCAGTGGCTCTGGGTTCGATCGTGGGACGGCCCACGCCCAGTGCGCCCATATCCTGATGATAAGCCTCGGCAAAACGCCGGGTAATGACATCGATCGCCACCCCCTGTTCGGCAGCGGCCTTGTTGATCTTGTCATCCACATCGGTGATGTTGCGCGCGTAAATGACCTTGGGAAAACGACGTGAAAGTACACGATAGAGAAGATCGAAGATGACTGCCGGTCGCGCATTGCCGATATGCGCATAGTTGTATACGGTCGGTCCACACGCGTACATGGTGACACGTTGATCATCCAGGGGGATGAATGCTTCCTTGGTTCGGGTCAGGGTGTTGTAAAGGTGAATGGTCATCCGACTACCGGGCAGCGCGCTACAATGAGTCAATCCAAACCACCAGTTTAACGCATCACGGGTTCATTCATGCCGACACACAATGCTCTGCTTTATGCTCGCCATGTCGAAAAGCGCAGCAACCAGACTGATGAGATCCTCAGCGAACTGGGTTACGACACCTTGTTGATTCATTCAGGTGCTCCCGAGCCTTATCTGTTCGACGATCAGCACCCGCCGTTTCGCGCCAATGCCCCGTTTTCAGCCTGGGTTCCACAGCCATGGGTACCCGATTGCCTGCTCGAAATCCGGGTCGGTCGCAAACCAAGACTATGGTTCTGCCAACCCGAGGATTTCTGGCATCTGCCACCGGATCCGCCGGCCGAATGGTGGGCTGGAGCGCTGGAGATCGAGACTGTGACCACCCCGCAACAATGGCGGGAACGATTCGAGAAGTCTCGATCCACGGCGGTGATTGGACGTCAGCGCGATCTGGGCGAGGTGCTGCATGATCGCGCCGATCTGAATCCGACCCGGCTCCTGGCGCGTCTCGACGAGCTGCGTACCTGCAAGACCGCCTGGGAGCGAGAGTGCATTGCCCAGGCCAATCGCGTGGCTGCACGGGCTCATATCGCTGCGGGTGCGGCCTTAGAGTCCGGCGCCAGCGAGCTGGAGATCCATCTGGCCTACCTGGAGGCCGCCGGCCAGGACCAGAGTGAATTGCCCTACAACTCGATCGTGGCCCTCAACGAGCATGCCGCGATTCTGCATTACCAGGTCCGCTCCGCCCGGCGCCCGGATCGCGCGAAAGCCTTTCTGATCGATGCCGGGGCTGACCATTGCGGCTATGCGGCTGATGTCACTCGCACCTGGACGCTCCCCGAGTACAGCAATTTCGATCACCTGATCAAGGCGGTCGATCAGGCCCAGGTCAATCTGTGCAACAAGGCCATACCGGGCACGTCATTCGTCGACCTGCATCGCCAGGCCCACCGGGCCATGGCCGGAATCCTGCAGCAGGCTGGCCTGGTGAACATGAGTCCGGACGAGATGCTGGCGACCGGCGTCAGCAGTTATTTCCTGCCGCACGGCCTGGGGCACTTCATCGGCGTTCAGGTCCACGATGTGGCTGGACAGGTGTCACCGTCCGGACAAGCGTTGCCGCCGCCGGACGAATTCCCCGCGCTGCGTCTTACCCGCGAACTGCAACCCGGAAACGTGGTGACCATCGAGCCCGGTATCTATTTCATCCCGATGCTGCTCGACAAGCTGCGCGCCAGTGAGTTCGGAGAGAAGGTGGACTGGAAGACGATCGAAGAACTTTTGCCGTTCGGCGGCATTCGCATCGAGGACAATGTGCTCGTCAGCGAGACCGAACCCGTCAATTTTACCCGCCAGGCTTTCGCTGAACTGACATGAACCGGAGGACGGGAGACGGGAAACAGGGCTGTCTGGTTTTCCTTGCGCCCTGTACCTTGCGCCTTGAGCCTTTTCCGTAAACCGTAAACCGTAAACCGTAAACCGTAAACCGTAAACCGTAAACCGTAAACCGTAAACCGTAAACCGTAAACCGTAAACCGTAAACCGTAAACCGTAAACCGTAAACCG
>SLKT01000017.1 GCA_007134485.1 Wenzhouxiangella sp.
CACCCCCTCCGCCATCAATAAAAGACCCCGCCTTGCGCGGGGTTTTTCACAACCCATCCCCCCGAACCCAAGGATCGGTCCGATCCACCGGCTCCGGTCTTTCCCTGCCGCAAATCCTGAATCTCGGTACGGCCAGTGAAAGCGCCGGATTGAAGATCTCGCTGGTGGTTGGCGCCCGGATGCGTCCGCAAATGACTCGTCCGTCGGACATGACCACGCGGCTGGAAATGGCGCCATCGGCTTCACGCCACTGATCACTGCTTGCAGCGACCATTCCGACATAGTCGCTGAGCCAGCCGGGCTGGCTGGGCAGACGCGGGACAGGGGCGCCCTCGAGTCGATTCCGGGTATCGGGTCGTTCAAGGCCGGAATGGTTGATGCGTACCTGCCGAAGAAACTTCTGGTTCGTTGGCATTTCCGGGGTCACGATTGAAGGAGACTCTGGTGTGGCCTCAATGATCTCAACAGGAGCCTGCTCCGGACTGGCTGTTTCAGGTTCCGGCTCTATTTCTTCCTCCAACCGAGGAGGTGGCTCGGAATCCGGATCTGGCTTCTCCACATCAACGAATACCAGATCGATGTCCAGGCTGGCCGGGTCGGGGGGTGGTGAGGGTCGGGTTCCGGGCAGCTGAAACAGCACGACGTGCAGGACCAGCGAAGCAAGCAGGGCCAGCCACAAGCAGGTTCGATGATTGTCTGTTTTCCCCGTGTCCATGGAAGGATTTCCGCAGTGCTTTCCGGCGCCGGATTGCGATCAAGTCCCTGGTTGCGGGGTGATAAACTAGCGCTTTTACCGTTAAAGGAATGCAAGATGGGATTTCAGCACGTGAAAATGCCCGAGCAGGGCGACAAGGTGCGGGTGGAAAACGGCCGCCTGGTGGTCACCGACCAGCCGATTCTGGGCTTCATCGAGGGCGATGGAATCGGTGTGGATATCACGCCTGCGTGCATGAAGGTCTGGAATGCGGCGGTGGAGAAGGCCTATGGCGGCAAGCGCAAGGTGCATTGGGCCGAACTCTACCTGGGCGAGAAGGCGGCCGGCGTCTATGACGGTAACTATTTTCCCGACGAGACCATGGACGCCATCCGTGATCTCAACGTGGCCATCAAGGGGCCGCTGACCACGCCGGTCGGCGAGGGGTTTCGCTCGCTCAACGTGTCGTTGCGCCAGACCCTGGATCTGTATGCCTGCGTGCGTCCGGTCAAGTGGTACCAGGGTGTCCCGTCACCGCTTAAAAAGCCGCACGAGGTCGATGCGGTAATTTTCAGGGAAAACACAGAGGATGTGTATGCCGGGCTGGAATATGCTTCCGGGAGCGACGAGAACAGGAAGCTGGCGAAATTTCTGCGCGAGGAGATGGGCGCGGACTTTTTCGAGGATGCCGGGATCGGCATCAAGCCGATTTCGGCATTCGGTTCCAAGCGCCTGGTCCGCAAGGCCATTCAGTACGCCATCGACAACAACAGAAGCTCGGTGACCCTGGTTCACAAGGGCAACATCATGAAGTTCACCGAGGGTGCATTCCGCAAGTGGGGTTACGAGCTGGCGGCCGAAGAGTTCGGCGATGTCACCATCACTGAAGATGAGCTGTGGGAGAAGTACGACGGCAAGCAGCCCGAGGGCAAGATCGTCATCAAGGACCGAATTGCCGACATCATGTTCCAGCTCATGCTGTTGCGCCCGGCCGAGTTCGATGTGCTGGCGACCATGAACCTCAATGGCGATTATCTCTCCGACGCCCTGGCGGCCGAGGTCGGTGGCATGGGGATCGCCCCGGGCGCGAACATGGCCGACAATGTCGCCGTATTTGAGGCCACTCACGGCACCGCGCCCAAGTATGCCGGCAAGGACATGGTCAACCCTTCCTCGCTGATGTTTTCCGGTTGCATGATGTTTGACTACATCGGCTGGCCGGAAGTCACGAAACTCATCGAAGACGCATTCGAGGATGTTGTCGAGAAGGGTATTGTGACCTATGATTTTGCGCGGCTGATCGATGGCGCCACCAAGGTGCCGACCAGCGGTTTCGCCGATGCCCTGGTCGAGGCCATCCAGCGTGCCTGAATCCGCGCCGAAGTTCTGGCGCCAGGTGCGCGAGGCGCTGGCCGAAACCGATCCAGCCGCCAAGTGTGATCGGGTCGGTGAGCTCTGGAATGCGGTGGAATCGCAACATTGGCAGCCAGCCTGCCCGGGCGAGCCCGGACTGTTGGCCTGCGGTCGGCCGGGCCGACCGGAACTGGTGAGTCCGGGGAAGCTGCCGCGGCGTGGCCTGGGTTCGTCCGAGGGTCGTCAGGCCCTGATTCATGCCGTGGCTCATATCGAGTTCAATGCCATCAACCTGGCCCTTGATGCAGCGCTTCGCTTTGCCGGCATGCCCGACGACTACTACCGTGACTGGCTCAGCGTGGCCGCCGACGAAGCGCGCCACTTCACGATGCTGACCGGCCGGCTCGACGAGCTCGGCGTGGTCTACGGGGATTTGCCTGCGCACAATGGACTCTGGGACATGGCCGAGCAGACCGCGCATGATCCGATGATCCGCATGGCCCTGGTGCCGAGAGTGCTGGAAGCCCGCGGCCTGGATGTCACACCGGGCATGATCGAGCGGCTCGAGCAGGCCGGTGATGAACAAACCGTGGCCTTGCTGCGCGTCATACTCGAAGAGGAAGAAGCGCACGTGGCGATCGGCACCCGCTGGTTCCATCATCTATGCCGGGAGCGTAATCTGGATCCGGATTCAACCTTCGAACGGTTGCTCAAACGCTACTATGGTGGAACCTTGCGTGGCCCGTTCAATCGGCCGGCACGTCGGCGGGCGGGCTTTTCGGAACCTGAGCTTGAGCGTCTTGAATCACTGGCCGGGTAGGGCGCGGGTTCGGCCATGACCAACACCGGCACGGATATTCTCGAAGTGGCCCTGGTGCAGGCCCGGCTGCATTGGCAGGATCCTGCAGCCAATAAAACTCACCTGGCCGGCCTGATGGATCGTCAACCCGGCTGCGACTTGTATCTTCTACCCGAAACCTTTTCGACCGGGTTTCTGGGCGATCGTCCCGATCAGCCCGAAACCATGGACGGGGCGACGGTGGCCTGGATGCTCGAGCAGGCGCGTGAACGCTCGGCGGCGATAGCCGGCAGTCTGGCGATGCTCGATGGTCAACGACGGGTCAATCGATTCCTGTTCGTGACCGCTGACGGTGTGCTGGCCCATTACGACAAGCGCCACCTGTTCGAATTCGGGGGTGAGGACGAGCGATACCAACGGGGTCATGCTCACACCGTGGTCGAATGGCGAGGCTGGCGCATTGATTTGCAGGTCTGCTATGACCTGCGTTTCCCGGTCTGGTGTCGCAATACACGCGGGTTCGATTTGCAGATCTTCGTGGCCAACTGGCCGGCCCCGCGTGTCGAAGCCTGGAGTGCTCTGCTCAAGGCGCGCGCGATCGAAAACCAGAGTTATGTCGTCGGCATCAATCGCACCGGCAGCGATGGCAATGACATCCAGTATTCGGGAAGAACATCAGCCTTCGACCCCATGGGCGAGATCTTGAAGGCCATGGGTGATGAAGAGGATGTTTCTGTCATTAATATGGATATCAACAAGTTGCATCAACTCCGTGAGACTTTCCCTTTCCTCAGGGACGCCGATGACTTTACGCTTTCCCTGAACCCTGAACCCTGAACCCTGAACCCTGAACC
>SLKT01000179.1 GCA_007134485.1 Wenzhouxiangella sp.
TCTCCCGTCTCCCGTCTCCCGTCTCCCGTCTCCAATCAAGCCATCTCCCGACTCACCCGCATGACATTCGGATTGCGTCGCAGGCGGCGCATGACGCGGGCGAGCTGGGTACGGTCCTTGACGCTGAGTACGAACATCAGGGTGGCCGTCTCGCGAGTGGATTCCTTTTGCTCGACCCGGTCGATGTTGGCTCCTACCTGGCCGAGGGTTGATGAAACCGAGGCCAGAACGCCGGGGCCGTTGATGGTCAGCAGCTTCAGCAACACCTGGAACTGCCCCTTGGTCAACGGTTCCCAGGTCACTTCCAGGCAGCGGTCGGCGTGATTCTTGCGCAGGCCCGGAACATTGGGACACCGCTGGCGATGAATGACGATCCCCTTGCCGGGGGACAGGTAGCCCATGATGGGATCGCCGGGAATCGGATGGCAGCAGATCGCATAGGTGATGGCGCTGCCCTCCGTGCCACCGATGGTCAGCGAAGTGGCCGTATCGTCCTCGCTGCGATGCCGCTGGGTCAACGGCAGCATCTTGTGCGCCGCCACCTTGGCCAGCATGTCGCCCCGGGCGATGCGGATCAGCAAGTCCTCGAGCCGTTCCAGACCGAGCTTGGACAAGTACCTTTCCACCCGGCGCTGGGAGATTTTTTCCAACGAGGAACCACGCCGTTGCAAGGCCTGGTCCAGCAAGCGATCGCCGATCGCGACCGAGTCGGCCTGTTCGAGATTCTTAAGGTGCGAGCGAATCGCGGTGCGCGCCTTGGAGGTGACCACGAACTCCAGCCACTCCGGCTGCGGCGTGGTTCCATCCTCGGTCAGGATCTCGACCATCTGGCCGTTTTCCAGGCGGGTACTCAGCGGCATGCGGTGTTTGTCGATGCGCGCACCCACGGCCTGGTTGCCGACATCGGTATGGATGGCGTAGGCAAAGTCCAGGGCCGTGGACTCGGCCTTGAGATCGATGATCTTGCCGTGCGGTGTAAACACGAAGATCTCGTCGGGAAAAAGCTCCGACTTGGCGGTGTCGAGAAACTCGGTCGAATCGGTGGAACGGTACTGGGTATCGACCAGCTTGAGCAACCACTCGCGGGCTCGGACCGCAGTCGAACGATCGGGGGCGGCCTTGTAAAGCCAGTGGGCCGCCGCGCCCTTTTCGGCCACCAGGTCCATTTCCTCGGTGCGGATCTGCAACTCCACCGGCACCTGGAAGCGGGTATTGAGGACCGTATGCAGGGACTGGTAGCCGTTCGGCTTGGGCAGAGCAATATAGTCCTTGAAACTGCCCGGTTTGGGCTGGTAGATGCTGTGCGCCACACCCAGGGCCTGGTAACAGTGCGGTTCTGAATGGGTGATGATGCGAAAGGCGAAAAGATCGGTGACGTCCTTGTACGTCAGGCTC
Source organism: Wenzhouxiangella sp. (assembly GCA_007134485.1). Classification (GTDB taxonomy): domain Bacteria; phylum Pseudomonadota; class Gammaproteobacteria; order Xanthomonadales; family Wenzhouxiangellaceae; genus Wenzhouxiangella. Next base: position 1,396 of record SLKT01000179.1, read on the forward strand.
TTGTCGCGCATCTTGCAATAGATACTGTAGGGCGTCTTGGTGCGTCCCTCAACCCGGCACGGAATGCCGGCTTCGCTGAGACGCTTCTTCAATTCGGCGGAAATGCCGTCAATGATTTCCTGGCGTTTGCCGCCCAGCCTGGCCACTCGCCTGCTGATCACCCGGTGGCGGTTGGGGTAAAGGTTGGCAAAACCCAGCTCCTCGAGCTCTTCCTTGAGCGCGTTCATGCCCAGTCGCTCGGCGATCGGCGCGTAGATATCCAGGGTTTCCGAGGAGATGCGCTGGCGAGCGCCCGACGACATGTGGGAGATGGTACGCATGTTGTGCAATCGATCCGCCAGCTTGATGAAAATGACCCGCAGGTCCCGGCTCATGGCCAGCAGCAGCTTGCGGAAGCTTTCCGCATCCGCCTCGCGGCGGGTGCGAAACTTCATCTTGTCCAGTTTGGTGACCCCGTCAACCAGGCGCGCGACTTCCTCACCAAATTCACGCTCCAGGTCTTCCTGCTCCAGCGGCGTATCTTCGACCGTATCGTGCAGGATGGCCGCGGTGATGGTCTGGTGGTCCATGCGCATGCCGGCCAGAATCTGGGCGACGGCAATGGGGTGGAAGATGTAGGCCTCGCCGGAACGGCGCTTCTGGCCCTTGTGTGCCTCGGCTCCGACCTCGTAGGCGCGAAGCACCGTCGCGACCTGCTCAGGCTCCAGATAGGTGTTGAGCAGGTCGCGGAGTTTGCGGACCGGCCCGGGCAGCATCAGAACGGACCGTCGGTCAAGTCAGGCCGGACGGAATCATGCGGAGCGAACCGCCTCAGTCCATATCGTCATCAGGCGGGGTGGGGACCTCGGCCTGCATGGCGGCCAGGCGGGCATCCAGATCGGCCTGGAGATCACCGATGTTGTTGTCATTGACATGGCCCTCGGCAATTTCACGCAATGCGATCACGGTGGGCTTGTCGGACTCTTCGTCGAGCAAGGGGTCGGCGCCATTGGCGATCATGCGCGCCCGCTGGGCTGCGGTGATCACCAGGTCGAAACGATTGGGCACTGCTTCGATGCAGTCTTCTACGGTTACTCGTGCCATGGTTGGAATTTCCTGAAATTCAATCCCCTATTGTACTTCGCCGGGCCGATTCATCCAAGAGCCCCGACAGGCGCGACTGCTGACGCTCGCGTCGCAGCGGCCAGGCGGTCATGATGGCCTGCAATTCGTTCAAGGCCTGGTCGAAATCGTCATTGACCACCAGCCAGCGGAAATGGTTGCAGGCCTCGATTTCCCGACGCGCCTCGCCCAGTCGTCTCTCGATCACCTCGGACGCATCCGAACCGCGCTGGGCCAGGCGCTGGCGCAGCGCCTCCAGGGACGGTGGCAGTATGAAGATCGAGCAGACCTCGGGAAAGTGACGGCGGACCTGCTCGGCGCCCTGCACATCGATTTCCAGCAGCACGTCGCGACCGTGCTTCCACAATGCTTCGACCCGGTCCTTGCGGGTACCGTAGAAATTGCCGTAAACCTCGGCATGTTCCAGGTATTGTTCGGCCTCGATGCCCCGGCGGAAGGATTCGACATCCACGAAATGATATTGCTCGCCATCGACTTCACCCCGGCGCGGGGCACGAGTGGTGTCGGAGATCGACAGTGCCAGATGATCATTGCGTTCCAGCAAAGCCTTCATCAGGCTGGTCTTGCCGGCCCCGGAAGGCGCTGCGATCAGATACAGCTCTCCGCTGACGTTCATGGACTCACTCATCGGATTCGCCAGGTTCGGTTGGGATCAATTCGTGAATAGTGGACCGAGCGGCCTTGCGGTCGAAAGTCTTGACCACCGAACAACCGGCAGAGCGCGCCTGCTCACCAATCAGATAGTCGGCAAAATCGGCCGGCCCTCGACGGTAGGCACGCATGGCCGACCAGGCCAGCTCGACCCGCTCGATTCGAAGCTCGATCGACGATAACAGGCGTGTCAGCACATCGGCAATCACCGAGCGCGAATAGCCATAGCCCCTCAACACCCACACCAGTTCAACCAGTACGACGTGGGACACAAAACCAGGGCTGGCATCACTCATCCGGCCTTCGATCAGTTGTGTGGCCGCCCGGGCCTGGTGCGGGTCATCCTGGACGATGTAGCGCACCAGCACATTGGTGTCGAGCGCAATCAAGCCTCGCCGGCCCCACGCCCGATGGCCGCTTCCATGTCCTCCAGCGACATTGTCCGCTCGGGAGGGGGCACCATGCCCTTGAGCTCACGGATTGATCGACTGACCGGCACCATGCGCGCAAA
>SLKT01000130.1 GCA_007134485.1 Wenzhouxiangella sp.
CCCAGGACGAGTCCATCCGCCACATGGGCCCCATGGCCCAGGATTTTCACCCGCTGTTCGGCCTGGGCGAGGACGAGCTCCGGGTCAGCCCCATGAACCTGGCCGGCATCGCCCTGGCCGCGATACAGGGTCTGAATGCCGAGCGGCAGGCCGACGCGCAGCGCCTGGCCAGAGTCGAGGCCGAAAACGCGGAACTTCGCGACGAGATTGCCGGGCTTCAAGACCAGGTTGCCGCCAACAGTCGGCTGGCCGAAAAGAACGCCGAACTGGAAGATCGCCTGGCCGCTCTCGAAGCGCTGCTGCTCGAGGACCGCCAGGTTGCGGAGGGCCCTTAACGTCGCTCGAGAATCTTTTCAAGCCACTCTGAAATTTCAGCGTGGCTTGGATGGTCCGGTCCCCAACCCAATTCTTCAAGTGCCTTGATTCTGTGCCTGGCGGCTGCTTCGGCCTCTTCAATGCGGTCCAGCTCGAGAAGGACCGGGACCTGGACGGTGGTTGCGGTCACGGTTTCAGGGTGAGCCGGACCTGCATGCTCTTCAAGCGACTCCACCAGTCCAGTGATGTGGTCGGCGGCCTTGCGGGTACGGCCATCCTTCCACCAGGCATGGACCAGGCGAATTTCCGCACCGAGCGTGTCAGGACTGGTTAGTGAGAACGTTCGACTGCGGGCCTCTACAACTTCCTCGAACACCTCGATGGCGCGATCGAGTTCGCCCAGCTCGCGCAGTGACACGCCAAGGTTGAGATGAACGCGCAAGGTTTCTGGATGCTCAGGGCCCAGCGTTCGGGCATATTGTTCGATCAGCTCGGATTCGATCGCGTGGGCTTGTTCAGGGTTGCCCACTTCACGATGGACGCTGGCCAGATTGCTCTGGACCTGCAGGGTGTCAGGATGGCGCCGGCCGAGGCGGCGTTCGTGGCTGGCGCTGATTTCCTCCAACAGCGCCAGGGCCTGGTCAATTTCGCCAAGATGAAACAGAACCGTGCTCAGATTCTGGCGAGTCCCCAAGGTCTCCTCGTGATCTTTTCCGAAAACCTCGGTGCGCCCGGTGATCACTTCTTCCAACAATGAACGGGCCTCTTCGTAGCGACCTTCCATACCCAGGGCCGCTGCGAGGGTATGCGCTGATTCCAGGGTTTGCGGATTGGTGTTGCCCAGTACCTTCCGCCTGCTCTCGACGACGTTCTCGAGCTGGCTACGGCCGGCTTCATGGTTTCCAGTGATCAAAAAAAGGCCCGACTGCGTATGGAGCGCCTCCAGGGTCACGGGATGGTCGTCTCCCAGTGCCGTCCTGGTTTCTTCTGTCACCTGGTCCGCCAACTCCTCGGCCGCATCCAGGTCATCGGTTCGGGTCACGGCGGCCATCAGCCCGATGCCGGAGCGATGATAATCGGCCTGATCCGGGTCGAGGTGTTTCTTGCGCACCCGGTCGGCAGCCTGGAAATGGTTGATGGCCGCCGGATACAAGCCCCATCGTTTGTAGACCTTGCCCAGGCTGTGACGCAGGGCCGCCAGGTTGATCGGATCGTCTCCCAGGCGGACCAGCATTTCGGCCTCGGTCGGCTCCAGGACTTGGTCGATGAGTACCTCACGCAGGATGTCGGTCGGGCTGGCCTGGTCGATCACCTGATTGAAAGCCACCCGCCGCTCGACATCCTCGGGGTCGTCGCCAATACTTTCTCCAAGGCCGAGTAGGAGGCCGTCTGCAATCTGCTGCGGGTGCATGTCGGCAAGCAGGTTCTGCTGCACCTCGGTAATACTCAGGGCGGCCTGGTGGGATTGTTCGGCACGCTGGCGCTCGTTTTCGGCATCCAGATAAAGGATAGTCGTGACTGTGGTCGCGACCATCAGCAGCAGCGCAAGACCGGCCAGGGACGTCGTTGCCAGGCGGTTGCGCCGGATGAGCTTGCGCGCGCGATAGCCACCTCCGGAAACATGTGCACGAACCGGGTAGTGGCTTCGAAAACGCTCCAGATCATCGAACAGACCGGCGACGGTTGCATAGCGATCATCGGGGCGTGGTGCGCAAGCCTTTTCTATGATTGCAGTAAGCTCACGACCTCGTGCTGATTGACCAGGGAATGCCTCAGCGACCGATATCGCATCCGGTTGACGCGGTGTGGCGCCGGTCAGGAACCAGTTCAGCAAAGCGCCCAGCGCCCAGACATCACTGGCCGGTGTCGGCGCCGCGCCGTCGATCTGCTCAGGCGCTGCAAAGGCCGGCGTCAGCGCCGCTGCTTTGCCTGCCTGCGCATCGTCTCCGAGCAGTCGGGCTACACCGAAATCGAGCAGCTTGATCCTGCCCTCGGAGGTGACGCGGATATTGCCGGGCTTGATGTCGCCGTGAACGATCAGGCGTTGATGGGCATGGGCCACCGCCCGGGCCACTTCGAGAAACTGTTCCAGGCGCTGGTTTCGGCCGATGTCATTGGCTTCCAGCCAGTCCTCAAGGTCAGAGCCCTCGACCCACTCCATGACCAGATAGGGTTCATCGGACTCGGTCAGCCCGGCATCGATCAGACGGGTCACCGTGGGATGGTCGAGGCGAGCCAGCAGATGACTTTCCCGGCGGAGCTGATCGGCCATGCCAGGGCGGAGAGAACCGATCAGCTTGATCGCGACTTCCTTTTCGAAGGCGCCGTCGGCGCGCTCGCCCCGGTAAACCTTGCCCATGCCGCCGGCGCCGACGAACTGCTTGATGCGCCACGGTCCGAGACGGGTGCCGGATTCGAGTTGCGGAGTTTCGCGTCGGAGATGTTCGTCAATCAGCTCCCCGGCGATGGGGGCCGGCCTGCGGCTCAGCAGACTGGTCGTGGTCCGGCTCTCCTCGGCCAGGGGCACGAACCACCGGGCAAGCCGCGGCCATTGTGACTTGACCCGGTCGAGAAACGCGGGGCGGGCATCGCGTTCCAGATCCAGATACTGGTTCAGCAACCGGTCCAGAGCTCGGCGCCGGGCATGGGTCAGCTGCGGAAAGTGTCGGTTACTGATACCACCCTCCCTAGTTTAAGACACCGTCGGACAAATAACTCCCAACCCCGGCAAACCGGGTCGGCGTGGTGACAACGTGACATCCGAGAAGACCGACGAAAGCCATCGTACAGAAAATTCCGCGTCCATGCCACTTTTGCCCGGAGCACCGTGTCGCTGCAGGTCTTCGACGGCGCTTTGTATTTCCCGGTTGAATATACCGAGGCGGGCCGACAACTCTGGCGCGTGAAAACCGTCGAGTGATCTTCGTGGATACCCCGGGGTTGACTTCGTCCCCGCATGAAACGACAGGCCGAATGTCGCAGTAAAGCCGCTTTTTCCGATACGGGAATCAAAGGTCCTGTATTCGACTGAAGGTCGAGTTTTTCGATTCGACGGGCACTGCAGGATGAATTCAATCGGTTCGAAACGGGAGACCGGACATGAAATACCCATTCCTGATCTTGATCTTGTCAAGCACATTCGCGACGGCGCTATTGGCGCAGACGACCATCAGCTACCAGGGCAAGCTTGAAAGCAGCGGTCAGCCGTTTGATGGCACAGTCGAAATGATTTTCGAACTGCACGAGTTGGAGACTGGGGATAGTGAAATCGCCACCCACGGACCGGTCACTGTTGAGGTCAGCGATGGGTTGTTCCAGGCAG
>SLKT01000047.1 GCA_007134485.1 Wenzhouxiangella sp.
CTCCACTGGACGCGTGCCGCCGACAATGGAATACTTGCGGTCCGCTTGAGCGATCCACTTGCGATGAGCCTGATTCTCTATTCCAGATCCGACTGCGGCCTGTGTGACAAGGCCGAAGCCCTGCTCGCCGAAGCCGGTTTCGGATCGGCCTATGAAAAGGTCGACATCGATACCGACCCGCAATTGCAGGAACGCTACCAGAACCAGATTCCGGTCCTGCTCAATGATCAGACCGGCGAAAAACTGGCCTGGCCGTTCACGGCTTCTCAGGCCCGCAGTCTCATCGATGACTAGCCGAACCATCGCGCTCACCCATATCGATGCCGCCGGCCTGTCAGAAGCACTCAAGGCCGGGATTGCCAACGTGCTCAGACGGCGCGATCACATCAATCGAATCAATGTATTTCCGGTTCCGGATGCCGATACCGGCACCAACCTGGCATTCACGCTGTCCAGTGTCCGGGCCGCGATTGACAATGGTGAGAAGCATCACCTGCCAAATCTGCTCGAACAGATTTCGGAAGCCGCCATCAACGGCGCCCGGGGCAATTCCGGAGCCATCATGGCTCAATATTTTCAGGGGCTGAGTGACAGCAGCCGCGACTATCAGGTGCTCGACGGCAGCCGCCTGGCCCGAGTGTCCCGGGCCGCCGCCCGTTCGGCCTGGCAGGCGATGTCCGAGCCGGTCCCGGGCACCTTGCCAACCGTGCTGGAAGATTTCGCCGATGAACTGCAAAGGCGAGTCGAAGAGGGCATCGAAGACATTCATCAGTTGATCCGTCGTGGCCGCAAGCGGGCGCGGCATTCGCTGGCCCATACACCGGACCAGCTCGCGGTCCTGCGAGATGCAGGAGTGGTCGATGCCGGCGCCCAGGGCTTCGTCGACCTGCTCGATGGCATCTGGCGTTACATGCGCAGTGGCCGGGTGCCCGAGATCACCTCCAGTGTCGCCGCCCTGGACGCTTTTCAACCCGGTCATATCGAGACCTCGGCGCCGGACGAGCACCGTTTCTGCACCGAATGCCTGCTCGAGGGACCGGCGCTTGACGTGGTCGCCCTGCGCAAACACCTGGAAGCACTCGATGCCAGCTCCCTGGTGGTCGCCGGTGGCGGGCGACGTGCGCGGGTCCATATTCACACCGACTCACCCGGTGACGTGTTTCGGATTTGCAACAACTTCGGCGACATTCGCCAGCACAAGGCCGATGACATGACCCGCCAGCACGGCCTGATGAACCAGAGCGGCCAGGTTGCCATCGTGACCGATTCAGCCGCCGACCTGCCCGCCGAGGAGATTGATCGTCTCGGCATTCATGTGGTCCCGGTCCGATTGAACTTCGCCAACGACGAATACCTCGACAAACTGACCATTTCTCCGTCCGATTTCTATCGCAAGCTGGCCAGCAGCGAGGACAAGCCACAAACCTCGCAGCCACCCCCGGCGGACTTTCGACGCCAATTCGAATTGCTGACCTCGCATGGCCTGGAAGTGCTGGCCATGCAGATATCCGGACGCTTGAGCGGCACCTTGCAGGCCGCCCGTACCGCCGCAGAACGAGTCGATGCCGACCGCATCGAGACCTTCGATACGCTCAATGGGGCCTCCGGACAAGGACTGATGGTGCTGTTTGCCGCAGAAGCGGCCCACCGGGGCTGGGAACGAAGCGCCATCGTCGCGCGTCTAAATGAAATGAGAGATGATTTCAAAACCTACGCCCTGGTGCGCGATCTGTCCTGGGGGGTACGCGGAGGCCGGGTCAAGCCCTGGATGGAGTTCGTGTCCAGAAAACTGGCACTCAACCCGGTGCTAGCCAACACCCCTGAAGGGCAGCTGGGCGCGCGCGGCGTGATTGCCGGGCGCCGCAACACCGTGTCGCGCTTTGCCGGCTACTTGCTCAAGCGGATGAATGCCGATCGGGTCTATCGCATCATGATCAGTCACACCGACGCCCTGGCCGATGCGCGTGAGCTGCGCAATCGATTGCTCGACAGCCATCCGCAAGTGGATGCCTGCTGGATCGAGGATGCCAGTCCGGCCATTGGCGTGCACGCCGGCCCAGGCAGTCTGCTGGTCGGCCTGCAACCCTGGATTGCACCGGAGGATCGCCGTGCTTGATGTCATTGTCATTGCGCTTGGCGGATATCTGCTCGGCTCGATCTCGGGCAGCCTGGTTCTCGGTCGGTTTCGCAATGTCGACATTCGTTCCATGGGTTCGGGCAACGCCGGAGGGACCAATGCATTGCGCACACTGGGCTGGAAATTCGCCCTGTTGGTCGTGTTGATCGATGTCGGCAAGGGCGCGGTCGCCGCCGGTGTGCTTCCCTTTCTCGGCCCGTGGTTGAGCGCATCACCGGCCAGCACCCTGACCCTGGGCGCACTCGCCGGCTTTGCCGCGGTGCTCGGTCACATCTGGCCGCTCTACTTTCGCCTGCGCGGGGGCAAGGGCGCGGGCACGGCCGTCGGGGTAATCGTGGTCATGGCGCCCTGGTGCATCCTGCCACTGTTGCTGGTGTGGATCTTCACCTTCATCGGCACTGGCTACGTCGGGCTGGCCACCGTACTGGCTGGACTGAGCCTGGTCCCCTCGATGTGGCTGCTCGGCCCCGAGCCCCTGCCGTTGTCGCTGGGGCTGCTGGCCGTGGGATTGGCGGTGTTGCTGGTGTTTACCCACCGTGGCAACCTGGTGCGCCTGAAGAGCGGCACTGAAAACCGCTTCGAAAAGGCGCGTCTGATCAGGCGTCGCCGATCCTGAACTGGCACTGATGATGATGGATGGCAATTCCGATTCGGTTGTAATCGGCAAACGTGCCCGGGAAGTGCTGGCCGTGCTCAGTGATGGCCATCGTCACCAGGGGACCGACCTGGCGCGCCATCTCGGCATTTCACGCACGGCCATCTGGAAGCATGTCGAAGTGCTGCGCGCCATCGGCTTGCAAATCGAGGCCGGAAGCAACGGCTACCAGCTCCCCCGAAGCATCGAGTGGCTGGATGCCGAAACGATCCGTGCCGGTCTAACCCGGCCCGAGTGGGCACCCAGCATCGAGTTTCTGGTCGATTCGACCAACGCCTGCATTCTGACAGACGGGGAATTTCCGCAAGTCGTGTTGGCCGAAGGCCAGCGCGCCGGACGCGGGCGGCGCGGACGCGGCTGGGTCTCGCCCCCGGGCAGCGGCATCTATCTGTCGGTCGGTTGGCGTTTCGACTCGTCCCTGGCCACGTTGGCGCCGCTGGGGCTGGTGGCCGGTATCGCCGCCGCTCGGGCCCTGCAAGGTCAAGGTCTGAACAACATCGGGCTGAAATGGCCCAATGATCTGGTCTGCGGCGAACACAAGCTGGGCGGGTGTCTGATCGACATCAACGGCACCACCGATGGACCCTGTATTGCGATCTTCGGCATCGGGATCAATGTTGACCTGGGAATGACCGACGACATCGATCAACCATGGACCGACCTGCATCGCCTGGGCGCATCCATCGGCCGCAACCGGCTGGCCAGTGCATTGATCAACAGCCTGATCGCGAGCATCGAGACCTTCGAGACGCACGGTTTCAAGGCATTGATGCCCGAGTGGCAAGCGCTGGATGCGCTGGCCGGACAAGACATCAAGGTATTGCATCCATCGAGCCCGACCCGGACGGGAAAGGCTGACGGGATCGATGAAATGGGGCGCCTGCGCCTGATCACCGATCAGGGTGGGTGTCTGATCAGCAGTGGTGAAGTCAGTGTCCGTGCGTGCTGACTGGCTGCTTGACCTGGGTCATTCCCGGGCCAAATGGGCGTTGGCGCAGGCCGGCGAACTGGTGGATGATGGGCCGCGCTCCTGTCCGCTTGACGATCTGGGTGCGCTTGAACGCGACCTGGCCTCGGGCCAGGCGCAAAGACTGTGGATGTCGGCCCAGTCAAGCCCTGACGGGGTGGACTCCGCCATGACCCTGGCCCGAAACCACGGACTGAGCGCCCGGGTGGTTTCACTGGGATCGCGTGATTTACCGGTCAAACCAGCGTACGACACACTGGGTTGCGATCGCTGGCTGGCGATGCAGTGGCCATGGCAGAGCACGCATCGGGGCTTTTGCGTGATCGACTGCGGCACGGCCGTGACCGTGGATATCGTTGACGATCAAGGGGTTCACCTGGGCGGATGGATCATGGCCGGGCTGCGGATCCTGCGTGCCGGTTTATTCGCGCATGCATCCCGACTGGTTGATTTCGAAGCATCCCAATCCACCGTCGCGCAGGACTTCGAGCCGCCAGCGACCGATTCGGCGCGCGCAATCGCGGCCGGCACCATGGCCCAGATCAGCGCCGCGCTGGAACAGGCACTGCGGGTGGCCGGCCAGCATCTGGGCCGATCGCCTGCAATCTGGTTGACCGGAGGTGATGGCCGGCAGGTGGCCGAAATGATCGATCATCCGGCAACCATCGATGACATGCTGGTCTTGCGCGGACTGGCCCTGGCGGCACAAAGCTCATGATCTGGCGCAGCTTGTTGATTGTGTTGCTGATGGCCAATCTGCTGGTGCTGGTGCTGTTTGCGTTTTCCGAACCGCCGGCACCGGTTGAAAACGATGAACCGACTCCGCTGGACCCATCCCTGCCCAGCCTGGAGCTGGTCAGTGAACTGGGCCAGCAGGCCACCGCGGTCAATGACGAACTGTGTTTTACCATCGGGCCACTGACCAGCCAGATGATGCTGGACAATGCGAAAGACCGCTTGCGCCCGTTCGCGCACGAAATCCGTTCTCGCCAGACCACCGCGGACATCGACCGCGGTTGGTGGGTGTACCTGCCGGCGGATAGTCGTTCCCAGGCCATCGGGCTGACCCGCCAGCTCGCCGACCAGGGCATCGAGGACTTCTTCGTGGTTACCAGCGGCGAGCGCGAGAACACCATTTCGCTTGGCTTGTTCGAGGCCCTGGACAATGCCCGCAATCACCGGGCCGAGATTCGATCACAAGGCTTTGATGCGCAATTGAGGGTCCGAAGAGAGAGCATTACGCACTACTGGGTCGATTACCGAATCGGGGCTGATGAACGCTCACCCTGGCGCTTCATCGTTCGGGCATCCCCCGGAGCCACCCATCGCGGGATACCATGCTTCTGAGCCCGTATCGGGGCTTTGCCTGGCAATCATCGGATCGGACATGGAATTTCGCTTAAGCGCACGCATATTCGAGGGACCCATGGGACCATGGTTGCGCCTTATGCGCTTCGATCGCCCGATCGGCATTGCATTGTTACTGTGGCCGACCTGGTGGGGGCTATGGTTCGCAGCCGGCGGATTGCCCAGCCTGAAAAACCTGATCATCTTTACCCTGGGCGTGATCGTCATGCGTGCCGCCGGTTGCGTGGTCAATGATCTTGCCGACCGCGACATCGATCCACTGGTCGAACGCACCCGCTCGCGCCCACTGGCCGCCGGAGAAATCCAGCCGCACCAGGCACTGATCCTGCTGGTGGTGTTGCTGCTGATCGCCCTGGCACTGGTCCTGATGACCAATCGACTGACCGTCTTGATGGCCTTCGGCGGCGTGTTGCTGGCCGGCACCTATCCGTTCTACAAACGCTTTACCCATTTCCCCCAGATCGCGCTGGGTGTCGCATTCGGTTGGGCTATTCCGATGGCCTTTGCCGCGGAAACCGGCCAGGTCCCGGCCCTGGCCTGGTGGCTTTTTTTCGCCAACCTGTGCTGGACGCTGATCTACGACACCCAGTACGCCATGGCCGATCGCGCCGAGGATCTCGAGGCCGGGGTCAAATCCACAGCGATCATGTTCGGTCGGATGGATGTCCCCATCATCGCCATGCTCATGGGCCTGAACGTCGCCCTGCTGGTGATCATCGGCCTGCAATACCTGCCCCACCCGGCCTACTTCACCGCCATTGCGCTGGTCTTCCTCCACTTCCAGTTGCAACTATGGAGAATCCGCGAGCGCGATCCGCAGGCGTGTTTCAGGGTGTTCCTGAGCAACCACTGGATCGGCCTGTTCATTTTTGTCGGAATAGCCATCTCCCACTTAATCCAATAATCGTCTTCCGTCTCCCGTCTCCCGTCTTCCCTTCTTCAAGCCCTCGCCACCACCCACACATCCACCCGTCTGACCCCGGCGCGCTTGAGCACCCGGGCGCATTCATTCAGCGTCGAGCCGGTGGTCATGACATCGTCCACCAGGCTGACATGCGTGGTGCCGGGGGGCAACCAGGTCAGTTCGAAGGCGCCGCGCACATTGCCGCGCCGGCGTTCGGCCGGCAGCTCGGACTGATTGCGTGTCGCCCGCTTGCGCCGTGCAAGCGATGCCCAGGGCAATCCCTGAAGGTAGCCTTGCAGATCTCTGCACACGACTGCCGCCTGGTTGAAACCGCGGGTCAGCCGACGGCGCGGATGCAGCGGCACCGGCACCATCAGATCGGGGCGCGGCGCGCCGGCCTTGACCAATTGCTCGGCCAGCAGACGGGCCAGGACACGTCCCGCGGCCAGGTCGGACTGAAACTTGAAGCGGGTGACCAGGGTTTCGATCGGCCCGCGATAGACGAATCCCGCCCAGGCCGAGTCGAATGACGGCATGTCTTTGGTGCAGCGCCCGCACAGCTCGAGCATGCGGGTGGTTTCCAGGGCACAGCGCAGGCAGCGGTTTTCGAGCCGTGGCAGATCGGCATGGCATGCCGCACAGCAATCCAGCCCGGACTGACTCGTCAAGCCGCAGATCAGGCAGACCGGGGGATACAGCCATTGGCCAATGGCGTCGGGAAATTTTGCGTTGACAAGCCTCCGCATGGCTCCGGATACTATCCGTTTTTGCCTCGGATGTTTGCCATGAACCGATGGTTCGAATCCGCAATTGCCGGTGTCGATGACCTGCATGAACACTAGCCAGCAGTCCGTCACTGAGCGATTCAGCCGGATTGCGGCTCGCTACGACGAATTCAGCGCGATTCCCGTCGAGGTCGGCGAACGTCTGATCGAGCGTCTCGATGGGCTCAGCTTTCAGCCGCAACGCATCCTGGATCTGGGCTGTGGAACCGGGACACATTCGCTGGCGCTCAAGAAACGCTTCCCGGATGCCGACGTCGTGGCCCTTGACCGGGCCCGTGAGATGCTGGAGCAGGCCGGAAAACACCAGGGATGGTGGAAAAAACGCTTTGAGCGCGTTGTCGGTGACGCCATGCGACTGCCACTGGCGCAGTCCACATTCGACCTGGTTCATGCCAATCTGGTGTTGCACTGGTGCGAAGATCGCGAAGCCGTACTGGCCAACTTGCGCCGGGTGCTGCGTCCGGGCGGGCTTGCCCTGCTATCGTGCCTTGGTCCCGACAGCTTCAGGGAATTGCGCCAAGCAGGCGTTGCCGGGGAGGTCTGTCCGATCACTGGCGCTCAGCTTGCCGATGTCCAGCGGCTGGGCTCGGCATTGACCCACGCCGGCTTTGCTGAGCCGGTCCTCGATACCGACTGGCTGAAGGCCACATACAGCAGCGAAGATGCCCTGCTTGCCGAACTGGAAAACCTCGGCGCCATTCAGGCCAACCGGCCAATCGATATCAATCGGCCTGCCGGTCATGATGACGAAGCGCTGGCGCTGACCTGGGAAATTGTCAGTGCCTCGGCCTGGTGTCCTGAAGAGGGGCAGCCGATCCGGACCCATCAGGGAGAAGAGGCCAGCATCCCAGTCTCGAGCCTCAAGGTGCGCAAGCGCTAGACCTACAGCGTTATTCGGCGGTGCCCTCGGTGAGGTTTTCGTCCTGGTCCGGACCGCAAACGCGGTTTCGGCCATTGCTCTTGGCCTGGTAAAGCTGGTGGTCGGCGACTCGAATCAGATCGCTGCGCGTGCGCATCGACTCACCCCAGACGGCCACGCCGATACTGACCGTCACCTGCATCGAAGTATCGCCGTCATGGCGAAAATCGTGGTCCGCGACGGCAGCGCGCAGGCGCTCGCAAACCTCCTGGGCGCCATGCTGATTCGTGTCAGGCATCACCACGGCAAACTCCTCTCCACCGATCCGCGCCAGGGTGTCATCGACGCGAACATTTTCGTCCAGCACCTGGCTCAATTGCTTGAGCACCGCATCGCCGGCCAGATGGCCAACATCATCATTGATCTGCTTGAAATGATCCACATCGATGATCGCCAGGGCGAGCGGCTCATGCGGATGGCTTTGCACATGCGATATCTCGTCGTCGATCAGGGTCATCATGTGGCGACGGTTGTACAGTCCGGTCAATTCATCGCGCACGGCATGCTCACGCATCTCGGCCAGGTAACCGGCCTCCAGGTTGCCCGCATCCAGAAATTTCAGGACTGTCTTGCCGATCTTGATCTGATCGCCATCGCGCAATAGGCAACCCTCGATCATTTCGCCGTTGACAAAGGTGTGATTGGTCGAGCGCAGATCCTCGATCCAGAACCCGTCCTCGCGGACACTGATGCGGCAATGCGATCGCGATACGCTGCGCGAGGCAATCTGGAAATCGGTGTCGACACCACGGCCGATCACCACGTTGCCCTCAAGATCGACACGCGCGCCGAGCCGATCTCCTCGAATCACCACCAGGCACGCGCCATCGCGTCCCTCGGTTTCGGCCATCGAGGCCGGCAACATCAAGGTGCACGGGTCGGTTTGCTCGCCGAAGCGCGATTTCGCATTCATGCGCCAATCCCGAGCCGGTTTCGGTGGTCAGTCACGAGAAAGCTCCAGGGTTCTGGAGATGCCAACCCTCGATTCTACCCGATTGGCGAGCGGCAACGAGAGAACAAAAAATTCGGGCCGACCCCGAAACGGAAGTCGACCCGACCCCTTTTCCAACCGGCGCATCCCCAAGCCAGCCCCCTTGAATCCCCTGAGGCTGGCGCGCCTTGCTTTCACACAAACCCGATGTGTGAGGTTCAGATTAGCGGTTCGAGCCGCTGATGGCAGTAGCCATTTCAGACAAAATCGTGTCCATTTCGGACATTAGTGGGTTTGTAATTATGCGTGTGAGAGGCTTTTTTCAAAAACCGGCCTGGTTCAGCCCTGATTGTGGTGACGCCACTGCTCCGGGGAGTCGTGAAAACGTTTCTTGAATACCCGGCTGAAGCTCTGCGGACTGGAAAATCCGCAGGCAGCAGCAACTTCGGTGATCGAACGGTCGGTTTCCACGAGCAGTCGACAGGCGCTCTTGAGGCGAAAATGTCGGATATATGCGGCCGGTGTCATGCCGGTCAATGCCTTGAGCTTGCGCTGCAAGGTGCGCCGCTCGACCGCTACGCTGTTGGACAATGCCGCTACATCAAACGCAGGATCGGACAGCCGATCGGCCAGGGTCCGGTTGATCAAATCGATCAGCTCCCGGTCACGCCGGACCAGGTCCGGCTGTCCTTCGGCCTCTTCCATTTCCTGGAAGGTCGATTCATTGAGCAGATGGTGACGCAGGCGCTCACGATTGGCCAGCATGCTCCGAATGCGGACCCCCAACTCCTCGACATCGAACGGCTTGGCCATGAAATCATCCGCGCTCAATGCCAGCCCCTGCAAACGCGATTCGCGGTCCTGGCGTGCAGTCAGCAGTAGCACCGGAATGTGGCTGGTTTCCGGATTGGAGCGCAGTGCCTTGAGCAGTTCGAAGCCGTCGAGTTTCGGCATCATGATGTCGCTGACCACCAGGTCCGGATGATGCTGATTGGCCAGGTCCAGTCCCTGTTGTCCATCCGCTGCTGCCAGTACGCGCCATTCCCGGCCCAGGGAGTGGCCGAGATAATCCAGCAGATCACGATTGTCCTCGACGACCAGCACGGTTTCACCCGCCGCGCTCTTTGAGTCATCACCCATCGACTCAACCTCGCCTTCCTGACTCGAGGTGTGGCGGGGATCAACAACGATTTCCGGATGCCGCCGCAGGGCGGCTTCCTCGGACCGGCGAGATGGATCGTGAAGCGCCGGCAATACCACCCTGAAACGACTGCCCCGTCCCGGCTTGCTTTCCAGCACAACCGTCCCGCCCATGGCCTGGACCATTTCACGGACCAGGGCCAGACCCAATCCGTTGCCGTCGATACCATCGCGAACCGCATCGGCCGATCGATGCAACTGCACGAAGACGGCCTCTTGCTCTTCGGCCGGAATCCCCGGTCCCGAATCAATGACTTCGACAACCGCATCCGACCCATCAGCGCCAAGCCGCACCTCGATGAAATCGCCAGATGATGTGAATTTGACGGCATTGGCCAGCAGGTTGAGCAGTATCTTCTCGACATGTTCACGGCTGCAGTAGGTCCACCAGCCCTGCTCGACATCGGCCCGCAACTCAAGACCGCGTTTGCGGGCCGTATGTCGAAACGCATCGACCGTGAAGGTCACCACAGACGACAGGGCCCAGGGTTCGTCCATTGCGCTTCCTTTCATGGCGCGCAGCCGCGACAGGTCCAGCAATTCATCCACCAGGTCAAGCAGTAGCTTCGAATAGCGCCTGGCGCGCTCGATGGCTTCCGGCTCTGCGCCCTTGGCCTCGAGATCCTCGATACTCGATTGGATCAGGGTCAGCGGGGTGCGACACTCATGCGAAATGTTGGCGAAGAACCGACCACGCGCCTCCAGGGCATCGCGCAGTTCGACCGCTTGTTCACGCAACAACGCCTGCTGTTGCTCAATTTCATGGGTCCGGTCCCGGACCTCGGCTTCCAGGACGCGGCGGCGCTTGTGGTGAGCTCCGTAAGCCAGCGCCACAATCAGAAACGTGGCCAGGCCATAAGCAAGGTAGGCCCAGGTCGTCTTCCATGGGGGTGGCCTGATGGATGCGCTGAACAACTGCTGGCGCTCGGACCAGACATCATCGCTGTTGGCGGCCCGGGCCAGGAATTGATAATCCCCGGGGGACAGGCCGGCATAACGAACGCGTCGCTGAGTGCCGGGCGGGCTCCATTCGCTGTCCAGGCCATCAAGCATGAATGCGTAGCGTATTCTGGAAGGATCGGCAAAGTGCAAGCCCACGAAGGTGACTTCAAGATCGTTGCGGTCATGAGGCAGTACAAGTTCGGTCTCACCATCCGGATCCAGCGCAACCGGACGACCGTTGACCAGAACCTCCTGCGGCTTGATGCGTGGTGGCTGGGACAAGCGCTCGATGCTTTCCGGGCGAAACACATTGATGCCGTTGATCCCCCCGAAATAGAATCGTCCCGATTGGCCCACCGTGGCCACGGCATTGTTGAATTCGAAGTGCTGTACCCCGTCGGGCGGCGTAAAGTGACGTACGCTGCCCGACTGTGCATCAAAGCGCATCAAGCCGCGATTGCTGCTCAACCACACGCGTCCGTCATCCTCGACCAGTATGGCGTAGATGGTTTCATCGACCAGGCCCTGGTCAGAACCAAACCATTGAATGGACGGCTGACCGTTTGCATGCCCGTCGAGCCGCAGGTGGCCCAGACCGCTTGCGCTGGTTCCGACCCAGAAGCCTTTGTCCGAATGCTCGGCCAGACCATAGAACTCCGTGCCGGCCCCGACACCCAACCGCTGATGATCGAAAAACAGCTCCATCGGCTCACCATGAAATGACACCAGGCCCAGACCATGCCGTCCCGCGACCAGCACGCTGCCTTCGGGGGTCTCAAGGAGATTGTAGATGCGCTGATCGACCAGTCGTGGCCCCTGGCTGCAGGCTTGCGGTCGGGTTCGGTCTTGACCGAAATGAAACTTCTTCAATCCCTTGCTGGTTCCCAGCCAGAGCACCGAACCATCGGATGAAAAACGCATGGTCTTGGCACGCCCACCACCGGCCACCAGGTCGATGGGTACCGTGGCCACGACGCGCTTCGTTCGCGCATCGATTCCTACCAGGTGCCGCCTTTCCAGCGCCCAGACGAGCGCGTCATCGACCGGATCGATCGCCACATCCCATACCCGGTCATCGGGCAGGCGGGCGTGGCGTGCACCCTCGGCGTGAAAGCTCTTGACCCAGTCATATCTCCCATCGGGACGACGCCGTTGCAAGCGCAAACCGGCCGCATCGATAGCTGACCACAGGTATTCCCTGTCATCAAGCAACTGTTCGGCAATACCGCGGACAATGTTATGGCCGGCATAGGGGATTGCATCCGGCGCACTGGCGTCACGCACATGCTCGAACCGTTGGGCGTGTGGAGAAAAGTAGGCCAGGCCACCAAGTTGACTGCCAATCCAGACCGTCCCGAACTCATCAACCAGCAGTTTGTAGCCGCGCGAATGCAACGTGGGCGGAATACTGCGATGGTCTTGCGGTTGATGATGGAACCACTGCACACGCTCACTCTCCGAGAGCCATCGTCCCACCCCGTTGAAGGCATTCAACCAGTAGTTGCCCTGCTGGTCCTCGACCAGTTGGAGCTGCATGGTCCCTCGCTGAACCGCCAGCCGCTCGCCGACATCAAGGACCTCCTGCCAGTGGTCATCGTCCGGCTGATAGCGAACCAGCACCGTATCGAGCACCATCCAGACCGATCCATCCTCTGAACTCACCAGCCCCTCGATGCCGTCATCGGCATGCCCATGCTGCGAGGGCCGAATGGCGCGTGACTGCTCAGGCGCATCCGGGTCGATCAACATCAGACCGGCCCGGGTCGCCAGCGCCAATTGCCCCTGTGTCGTTTGATCCAGCAACACAACCTCGCGCCCATCTCGCACGACGAACTCGAAGGTCCGGACCTTGACCAGTTCCATGCGCGCCGTATCCAGGCGCCACAGCCCGGCCGGGTTGAGCAACCAGAAGCGCCCATCGTCATCCACCAGGCTCGTCGAAGGAATGCGCTCGCGATGGTCCAGTGTTCGTTCGAAAGGGATGATCTCGACCTCGCCGTCCTCGCCCGTCAACCGGCCTGCAATGCCATCGGTCACCAGGTAGAGCACACCGTCATCATCACGCCCTTCGATTCGAATCCGACTGCGTCCGTCGCGCAATTCATGCGCCTGCGGCCAATAGAAGTGCCGGGCCTTGCCGGTGTGCGTGTCGAACAGGTTCAACCCATCGCGCGTGGCGACCCAGAGCCTTCCGGGATCGTGGCATTTCAATTGGGAAATGGCGCTGTTGCTCAGCGAATCCGGGTCTTCGGGATCATGGCGGTAGGGCTTGAACGTATAGCCGTCGTATCGGTTGAGCCCGTACTGGGTACCAAACCACATATAGCCATCGCTGCACTGGGCCATGGCGCCTATGGACGACTGGGTCAGACCCTCGTCCAGCGATATGCGCTGAAAATGGACATCGCCCGCGCCCATCAGCACCATCGGCCAGATCAGGGCCAGTACGACCGTAAAGCTCCTCGTCAACGCCTGCTCCGTGTCATTCCCCGGGTCCGGCCCCATGCCAAGGCCGGAAAATACGCTTGCCAAGGGACCATCTTAGCCAATGTCGCGTTGGCTGCGTGGGCCCGGGTCATGATATTCTTGAAGACTTGGGCGCGCCGTTCTCTCAAAAGGGCGCGAATCGCTCACCACCGACCAACCACGGCTTGATCCATGTCCGAACAGCAAAAGAAAATCGAGGACCACAACCAGTCCATAGAAGAATTCATTGCCCTGGCCAATGAAATGACCGAGAAAAAGGGGCGCGACATCAA
>SLKT01000025.1 GCA_007134485.1 Wenzhouxiangella sp.
GACCTCCGACCTCCGACCTCCGACCTCCGACCTCAGATCTCCGACCTCAGATCTCCGACCTCAGACCACCTTCCCGGGGTTAAGCAGGCCGTGCGGGTCCAGTGACTTCTTCAGGGCGCGCATCAGTTCTACTTTCCGCGGTTGGCCTGTGGCCAGTTCTTTGCGACGTAGCTGGCCGATGCCGTGTTCGGCGGCGATGGAGCCGTTGAAGTGACCGACGAGGTCGAAGATGATGCGGTTGCAACGATCTTCCAGTGCGCGGAA
Source organism: Wenzhouxiangella sp. (assembly GCA_007134485.1). Lineage (GTDB taxonomy): Bacteria > Pseudomonadota > Gammaproteobacteria > Xanthomonadales > Wenzhouxiangellaceae > Wenzhouxiangella. The sequence goes on from SLKT01000025.1 coordinate 265, forward strand.
TTGTTCGGCATCCATGCCCTCCGGCTGGCTGAGGTTGAAGTGCAGGTTGCCATCGCCCAGGTGGCCGAAGATGCAGGGCCGGATGCCCGGTACTGCATCGGACAGTCCGAGGCTGGCCTGTTCGACGAAGGCCGGAATGCTTGACACCGGTACGGAGATATCGTGCTTTAAACTAACGCCGCCCACTCGCTGGGCCGGCGAGATCGATTCGCGCAGCCGCCAAAGCTGATCGGCTTTGGTCATGCTGTCAGCGACCACGACATCGCTGACGATTTTTTCAGACAGGGTGTCCTGCAGCATGTCCAGCAAGCGTGTCTCCAGCCAGTCTCCATCCACGGCGCTGTCGACTTGCACCAGTACATACCAGGGATGCGGTTGATCGAAGGGATCGCGGGCCGAGTCCAGGTACTCGAGCACGAACTCCATGGCCAGGCGCGGCATGAACTCACAGGCCGACAGGGTCTCGCCCATGCGCTTTCTCAGTTGCGCCAGCAAGGCGAGCCCGGCCTTGAGCGAATCGGTCGCGACCATCGCGGTCGCGGTTTGGGCCGGTCGGGCGGCCAGCGCCAGAGTGGCCGCGCTGATGATGCCCAGCGTGCCTTCCGAACCGATGAACAACTGCTTGATGTCGTATCCGCTGTTGTCCTTGCGAAGCGGCGCCAGGTCCGAAACCACCCGGCCGTCGGCCAGCACCACTTCCAGACCCAAAACCTGGCTTCGGGTATTGCCGTATCGGATCGTCAGGTTACCGCCGGCATTGGTGGCGATGGTCCCGCCAATGGTGGCCGTGCCCTCCGAGGCCAGGCTTACCGGGTAGAGCATGGCGTGCGCATCGGCCGCCTCGCGCACCGCGGCCAGGGTGCAACCGGCCTCGGCGACCAGGCTGGCATCGTCCGGATCGACCCTGCGGATCCGGTTCAGTCGTTCAAGGCTGATGATCAACTCGGATTCGTCGATCGAAGCCGAACCCCCACCGACCAGACCGGTATGCCCCCCCTGGGTCACCATCGGCAGACGGTGTTCCCTGCAGAAGTTCACCACCCTGGCCAGTTGATCGGTGCTGTCGGGCCGGGCCACGGCCAGGGGGCGGCCATGAAAGCGCCCGCGCGGCTCGTGGATGTGACGGGCGATGTCATCTTCGGGGCCGAGCACGCCGGCGCGGCCCAGCAAGTCGGTGAGTTGACGCAGCATGGGCGCTATTTCACCACGGATCGGCTCAGCGTTCCGGCAGGGGAATGAACTCGGTCTCGCCGATGACTGCATCGAAGCGACCGGCTTTCCAGTCGGCTTTGGCCTGTTCGATGCGGTCCTTTCTGGACGATACGAAATTCCACCAGATATGCCGTGGACCATCCATGGGTTCTCCACCGATCAGCATCATCCGCACCGGCTCCAGGGCCTTGACCGTGACCTCGTCGCCTGGACGCAACATCAGCAACTGGCCGGATTCATGGCGTTGTCCGCCGATCTCGACGGCACCGGAGTACACGTACAGCGCCCGCTCTTCAACGCTGGCATCAACCGGTACTTGCGCGTTGACCTGCATCACCACGTCGGCATAAAGGGTCTCGGTAAAGGTTTCGACCGGAGATTGCTGTCCCCACTGGTTTCCGCAAATCAGGTGGGCGCGCCAGTCCTTTTCCTCGATGCCTGGCATCACGCCGCGGGCGTGGTGAATGAAAGCGGGTTTGGTTTCCTCAAGTTCATGTGGCAGAGCAATCCAGGTTTGAATACCGGACAGCTCCGGGCCAGACGATCTAAGCGCATCAGGGGTACGCTCGGAATGGGCAATGCCCCGTCCGGCGGTCATCCAGTTCAGCTCGCCCGGCCGGATCGGCTGAACATGTCCCAGGCTGTCACGATGCAGGATCTCGCCGCTGAACACGTAGGTGATGGTGGCCAGCCCGATATGCGGATGCGGGCGTACATCCAGACCCTCACCCGGCCCCAGCCGGCTCGGCCCCATCTGGTCGAAAAACACGAACGGCCCGACCATGCGCCGCTGCCGCGACGGCAGGGCACGCCGCACCTCCAAACCACCAATGTCGCTGGTGCGCGGCACAATGGCCAGCTCCACCGCCTGGTTGCCGGCCTCGTGTTCTCCGGCCTTCGGACACTCCATCCAGCTCATGATCCGCCATCTCCGTCACAAAAGTCAGACCATAGCCTCACCGCGATGGGCTGGCAAGCACAGAACAAGCCTGGTTCAACCTTGGCGACAATGACTGAGCCGGGCACCAAAGCGGGCCAGGCGGTTTCAGGCATTCCTCAGGTCATGCCACTGCGCACCATCGACTCCAGTCGCTCGGGGTCGAGAACCGATACCTGCCGAGCCCGACAGGTGATCACCCCCTGGTCCTGTAACTGGGCGAGTGCGCGCGAAAAGGTTTCCGGCTGAACGGCCAGAAAGCCGGCGATGTGTCTTTTCCCGGCCCCCAGATTGAAGCTGGAGGCCTGGCCGTGGGCGCGGTATTGGTCAAGCAGATAGGCAGCGATGCGCAACTGGGCGTTTTGCAGGGATAGTGAGTCGATCTGGTTGATCTTCTGCTGCATGCGACGACTGAGCGTGGCCAGCAGGCGGAAACAGGCGGCCGTGTCGTTTTCAAGCACCGCGACCAGGTGGTCGGCGTCCAGCCCAATGACCTCGCTGGCGATCAGCGCCGAACAGTGGACGGGATAGCGGGGCTCGGGGAGAAACAGCGTGGCTTCGGCGAAACTGCGGCCGGGGTTGATCAGCGCCATGATCTTTTCCTGACCGGTCGGCGAGACCCGAAACAGTTTGAGCTGTCCGCTGCGACACAACCAGATGCGCCGGGCGGGATCACCCTGCCCGAACAGGCTTTCACCACGGCGAAGCCTGACCCGACAGGCACGTTCGCGGGCCTGCTGCTCGCTGCTCCGATCCAGTGCCGACAGCACGTCGAAGCCGGACAGTTCGTCGGGATGGATTGGGACCTTGGCGCTCAATGAAATCTGCATCAGCAAGAAGCAACCCAAGACTTTAAGTGCATTTCACTTACATGAATTTGATCGGAATCAAACACCGGTCAACCGATTACTTCAAAAATATGCATTTGCATTGAATCTTAATGGTCATGTCCGTTTCCATCGATTCCGTCCCCGCCCGATCCCGCAGTGTCCTGCTGGCCTGCGCCTTTCGCCCCTTCTTTTTGCTGACTGCGCTCTATGCCATGGTCCTGATCACCGCCTGGCTGGGCGTGTGGTTCCGCGGCTGGCCGCTGACCGGGCAGGCCCCGCTGTTGCACTGGCATGCCCACGAAATGCTGTTTGGCATGGTCGCAGCGGCCATTGCCGGATTCCTGGTGACCGCCATGGCCAACTGGACCGGCACGCGTCCGCTGGCCGGAGTCGGACTGGTATTGATGTTGTTGCTGTGGGTGGTCGGCCGGGTCGCGATGTGGCTGACAGCTTACCTGCCCCCGATAGTGATCCTGATCGCCGATGCGGCCTTCTTCCTTGCGCTTGCAGTATTTGCCGCCCGCGTCATCGAGGGCGCCGGCAACCGGCGCAACCGCGTCATGATTCTCATCCTGGCCATGTTATTGCTGGCCAATGTGCTCAGTCACCTGGGCATGTGGTGGCTGGGGCCGGCCTGGATGCAGTCCGGCGAGCGACTGGCGTTTTTCCTCGTGGTCTTGCTGATGGTCATCATCGGCGGACGCATCACACCTGCTTTCACCCGCAACTGGCTGATGCGCCGGGGCCGGTCAACGGAGAGCATCCGTTCCTGGCCCATGCTTGATCACATCGCCGTAGGCTCGGTCGCGTTGCTGGCGTTGGCCGCCGTATTCAATGCCCCGGGTGATTGGCTCTCCGGCATCGCCATGCTGGCCGGGTTGTCCAACGGACTTCGACTGTTGGGCTGGTCGGGTTGGCAGGGCCGTTCGGACCCGCTGATCTGGGTGTTGCACCTGGGCCATGCCTGGATCGTGATCGGCTTGCTGATTCTCGGCGCCGGGCTGTTCGTGCCGGATTTGCCACAATCAGCCTGGCTGCACGCCCTGGGCACCGGCGCCATGGGAACCCTGATTCTGGGTGTCATGACGCGAGTGGCGCTGGGACATACCGGGCGCGAACTCAAGTTGCCGTCAATGGCCTGGTTGATCTACCTGGCCATCAGCGTGGCGGCAGTGGTCCGGGTCCTTTCGGCCCTGGGCTGGTTGGAAGGCCGTGCGCCGCTGATGCTCGCGGCCGTGGGCTGGGTCGTGGCGTTCGGTCTGTTCCTGGTGCTGTACTGGCCAATTTTGAGCGCGCCGCGGGTGGATGGGCAAGATGGATGAACGGGAAGAGCGAAGACTTCGCGATACGGACATGTACGCCCGCCCGGTGTCGGAGTTTGAATATACTTTCGGCAGCCTCTGACTCGAGAGCATTGTCATGTCCCCCGCGTTCGCCGGTCTGCTCCTCGCCCTCCACGCCCTGGCCTCCACCATCTGGGTTGGTGGCATGTTCTTTGCCTACATGGCCCTGCGCCCGGTTGCGGCGAGCGTGCTGGATCCCCCGCAACGCTTACCCCTGTGGGCCGGCACGCTGGCGCACTTTTTCGCCTGGGTCGGGGGCAGTGTCATCGTATTGCTGGCCACCGGCTTTGCACTGATTTTCGGCTATTACGGATCCATGGCCGCGGTCGGTGGCCATGTGCATACCATGCTGGCGTTGGGGCTGATCATGATGGCGCTTTTCCTGTATGTATATTTTTTGCCTTACCGTAGTTTGAACCGGGCCGTCGACGCGGCCGACTGGCCCGAGGGTGCTCGACAACTGGCCCGTATCCGACGCATGGTCGCCATCAACCTGATCCTGGGCTTGCTGACCGTTTGTATCGGCGCCGGTGGGCGCTGGTTCTGGTAGGCAATATAGTTAGGCTCGCTGATTGGCGAGGCCTGGCAGAATCCAGGCTCGAGCTGCGTAGTGAGAATATGGCCGTTGCTAAGGCATTTTTCCGTCCTCGGCGTTATCCTGAGGAGTAACCGGCTGTTGCCAACGGTCGAATCGTTATTGACAAGGGTTTTCCCAAGGAGTGAACAAACCATGAAACTCAATCGCTTGCTGATTCTGTTCTTTCTGATGCTGCCGATGGTGGCTTATGGTCAGCTGCGCACCAGTGACCTGGTCGATCCCGAGCCGATCAGCATTCCTCAGAATGTGTCCCAGTCCCAGGCCATGGAGGCGGTGGTCAATGCCCTGTTTTCACGTGACTGGGCGGTAGCCGAAGAAGGTGACGATTACATCATCGCCGAATTGCATGTCCGCGCCCATTGGGCGGAGATCGGCATTGACTTCACTGAAGACGACATCAAGATCAGCTATCGCAACTCGGACAATCTTCGCTATACCGAGCGCGATGATGGTCGCGTGGTCATCCACAACAACTATCTGGCCTGGATCGACAACCTGGTCAACGATATTCGAACCCAGCTATCCCGCGCCCAGCGGGATGCGCGGCGTTAACGCGTGAACGCCGGGCCCGCGATCATCCGGGTCGCGCTGCTCGTCCTGGTTTTATGGTTGAGTGCCTGTGCCGGCACTCGGCCCACCCAGGATGAGCTGCCGCAGGCCTGGTTCCCGGCCAACGCCGAGCAGCGTTCCGACACTTTGCTTGTGCTACTGCCGGGCGCGCGAGATCGCGGTGACGGATTCGAACATGAAGGGGTGGTTGACCTGGTTGGCGAACTTCAGCCGGACTGGGACGTGGTGGTGGTCGATGCCCACATGGGCTACTACCGTGAACGCAGCTTCGTCGAGCGCCTTGAAGTCGATGTCATCCATCCGGCCGTGGAGCACGGCTACCGCGACATCTGGCTTTCGGGTCCCTCACTGGGCGGCTTCGGCGGATTGCTCTACAGTTGCCTGGGTGATGCCGACTCCGTGACCGGGGTAATCGCCCTTGCCCCGCACCTGGGCGGCCGGGCCATACTGTCCGAAATCGAGGATGCTGGCGGACCGACCGACTGGCAGCCGGGTGATGCCGGCCGGGACTTCGAGCGTGATCTGTGGGTCTGCCTGCGCGATGGCCTGGACCAGACCATCTGGCTGGGCTGGGGAGAGAGCGATCGCATGGCCCGCGGCAATCGCCTGCTGGCCGAACTGGTCGAGTCCGACCAGGTCACCACCCGCCCGGGCGGCCATCGCTGGCCAGTCTGGCGAGCTCTCTGGGAAGAGATTCTGCCGCGTATCGATTAAGGTTGTGGAGAAGCAGCGGGTGGCATCCGACCGCTCATGGCCCGACCGGGTGATCGGCTGAGTTGATGTCTTCCAGTTAGGCGGCCTTGGGGTCAGTCGTGTCCGTAAGTAGCTGGATGTAAGCGGAGTGACTTCGATTTTGCGATGGGTGGAATGGATGGCCCGGGAAAGCGGGTTGCCCGCCGCCGCCACCCGGTCGGTCCATGATCGGCCAAATGCCACCCGCTGCGACAGGAGAGAGGAGACTGAGAGTCAGGCGGTGGCTTTGTTCTAGCTCCCAAATCAACCAACTCCCACCTGTCAAGCGACGAGTGGGCTTGACCGGGGCCGGGGTCGAGGTGACGGAGGCGGGCACGGCCTTCCCGTCCTTGGAGCACCCAAGAACCCTACAAAAGGCAATCCGCTTTCCATTGGATCAAACGCAATTCGACAGGCAGCAGAACGCCCCTGAACTTGAACAATCGACCAAGCCGTTCACCTCGAGCGTGGTACCGGGCAAGGCCACTCGGCGCCCTGCCACCATAAACTCCAGCCCTTGCTCTCCTGTGGTCCAGATAAATCGTTTGCAATCAAACAATCGCCTGATTGACCCGGCCCTTTATAATTCGACCATGAAACTGCAATTCTCCACCTGGCCCGAAATCGAAGGCTATCTAGAGAAAACCCGTGGCATCGTCATCCCGATCGGCTCGACCGAGCAGCATGGTCCGACCGGATTGATCGGCACCGATGCGCTGTGCCCGGAAATCATCGCCGAAGGTCTGCATGCCGAAGGCATTCTGATCGGTCCGACCTTGAGTATCGGCATGGCCCAGCATCATCTCGGTTTTCCCGGCTCGATCACGCTCAGGCCCTCGACACTAATGGCGGTGGTGGTCGATGTGGTCCGTTCACTGGCCGTCCAGGGGTTCGAACATTTCTACTTTCTCAATGGCCATGGTGGCAACATCGCCACCGTCAATGCCGCGTTCGCCGAGGTCTATGCCGACTCCAGCCTGTCCGGAAATGCCGGTGAACTGAACCTGAAACTGGGCAACTGGTTTGCCGGCAAGCGGGTCACCCGCCTGAGCCGGGAATTGTATGGAGATGCCGAGGGTTCACACGCCACGCCATCGGAGATCTCCCTGACCTGGCACGCCTACCCCGACCAACAACGGGATGTGCCCCTGGAGCCGAAGCGCGCGCCCGATGGACCGATCCGCGATGCCGCCGACTACCGCAAGCGCTTCCCGGATGGCCGCATCGGCGCTGAATCCGGCCTGGCCAGTCGCGAACACGGGCGGCAATTCTACGAGGCCGCCCTGGCCGACGCGCTGGAGGATTACCACAACTTCCTTTCCTGAAATGTCCACTTGCTCGATTCGGCGGTCGTCGGTATCCCTCAAAAGTTTCCCAGACAAGCCGCCACGGTAGCCCCCATCCGGCGAGCCGCGTCTGGGCCGGATTGGTCCCAGCGAGTCACTGTCGGCATAAGGGCCTGAAGCTCGAATTCGCGAGGATGCCTCGCATCACGGGCTGGTGCGTGATCCAGCCACCCGTCTTGAACACCTGGCATGGAAATTGAATGTTCCTCTATCGAGAGCATCGCGATTCTGATTTCCTGGGAATCATTGGCGTTTACAATCCAAACGGGGAGCCACAAAATGTTCGAGGACACCATGACCACCGATTACGACCCGAAGCTTGGCGACTACACCGAAGTCATCGGGGTCGGCATCGAGTTTGCCTTTCAGCCGCTGGTCCAGCTTGGCGCCGGGCGCGTCTTTGGCTACGAGGCGCTGGTGCGCGGTCGTTCCGGTGAGCCGGCCAGCAGCATCATTGCCAACGTGCGACCTGAAAACCTGGCCTATTTCGACCAGGCCTGCCGCACTCGCGCCATCCAGGACGCAGCCAAGCTGGGTGTACGCTCCAACCTGTTTCTCAACTGTACCCAGATCACGCCCGGCAACCTCGATCAGATGCTGAGCGTGACCCGAAGAGAGGCCGACCAATCCGGTTTCGACCGGGGACAGATCGTGCTGGAGTTTTCCAGCCTGGCGCGATTGGGCAATCCGCGTGAACTGGCCGCAGTTCGGGACAAGGCCGAGGCGCTTGGTTTCCGGGTGCTGGCCGATAACTTCGGCACCGGAGAAGCGGGATTGAAACGCCTGGTGGTGTTTCGCCCGGACTTCATCAAGCTTGACCGTGAAGTCGTCAACGGTATCCACGCCAGCCGCCGTCGCCAGGCAATGGCGCTGGGGATGGTGGCCACCTGCCGGGCACTGGATATCGAAGTCATCGCTGCCGGTGTCGAACGTGCCGAGGAAGTCGAATGGCTCAAGAACCACGCCGACGTGGATCATTTCCAGGGCTATTATTTTGCCCGCCCCGAGATCCAGGCCAAGCCGGAGGTTGATCAGCAATTACTGCGAGACGCTGAATAATCGACGACCCCTCTCATGGAACGAACAAAAGAAAAAATCACTCGCGCAGAGACGCAGAGGCGCAGAGTGGAAAGAATTCAGGAATTCAGGAGAAGCTAAAACAAAAATTCTTGCCCTGCGTCCCTGCGTCTCCGCGCGCGTCTTTGCGTTTCAAAGGTTTTGATTTTCAGGTCTTTAGCGTTGACGAGAGCGCAGGGTATCGAGAACCTGGTCAAGGTTGCTGCCGGCGGATTTCAGGCACACCAGCAGGTGGTAGAGCAGGTCGGCGGCTTCTTCATTGAGTTTGTCACCCTGACCGGTGGCTGCGGCCAGGGCCACTTCCACGCCTTCTTCGCCGACCTTCTGGGCGCAGCGCTCGGCGCCGCGCTCCAGCAGCTTGCGGGTGTAGCTGGATTCGGAGCCGTCCCGGGCACGCTGGCGGATGGTACTTTCCAGCCGGGCGAGCTGACCCACTGCCGGCCAGCCGGTCTCGCCGAAGCAGGTGGTGGTGCCCAGATGGCAGGTCGGTCCATGGGGTCGGGCCTGCACCAGTAGCGTGTCGCGATCGCAATCACTGTGGATGTCGACCAGCTCCAGAAAGTGTCCGGATGTCTCGCCCTTGGTCCACAAACGCTGCTTGCTGCGAGAGAAAAAGGTGACCCGGCCGGATTCGAGGGTGGTTTCGAGGGCTTGCAGGTTCATGTACCCCAGCATCAGTACCCGGCCATCGCCGGCATCCTGAATGATCGCCGGCGCCAATCCGTCGACCTTGTCCCAATCCAGTTCGGGGAATTCGAATTTCATGCCGCCTCCGGTGACTTGCTGCGGGTGACAATGCCGGACTTTCCCAGCCAGGCCTTGAGATCGGGAATGGCGATCAACCCGGAATGGAACACGGTCGCGGCCAGTGCGCCATCGACATCGGCCTGGCGAAAGACCTCGAGAAAATGCTCGGGCGCCCCGGCGCCACCGGAAGCGATCAGCGGCACTCGGCAGATGGCGCGCACGCGGCGAAGCTGGTCGATGTCAAAGCCCGAGCGCACGCCATCGGAATCCATGCAGTTGAGCACGATTTCACCGGCGCCCAGGCGCTGGACCTCGCTGACCCATTCAAAGGTGTTGCGGCGCGGGTCGACCATGTTGTCCGGATCACCGGTGTACTGGCGAACCCGGAATTGATCGCCCTCCCGGATGGAATCAATCCCCGCGACCACGCATTGCGAACCGAATTCGGCGGCCAATTCCCCAATCAGCTCCGGGCGTTCCAGGGCCGGTGAATTGACCGAGATCTTGTCGGCCCCGGCATGCAGCACGGCACGGGCGGTGGTGACATCGCGAATGCCGCCGGCGACACAGAAAGGAATATCGATCGCCTTGGCCACGCGCGCAATCCACTCGGTATCGACACTGCGCTTCTGCGGACTGGCGGTGATGTCATAAAACACCAGTTCGTCGGCGCCTTCGTCGCGGTAGCGCGCGGCCAGGTCGACGATATTGCCCATTTCGCGATGGTTGCGAAAGCGTACCCCCTTGACGACCCGCCCGTCGCGCACGTCCAGGCAGGGAATGATTCTTACCGCGACCATCGCTCGATTTCCTTCAATGGCACGCGTCCTTCAAGCAGGGCGCGTCCGACGATGCATCCGGCCACTCCCGTTCTGGCCACCGATTCAAGGTCATCGGGCGACCCGATACCACCCGATGCCTGGACTTTCAGGGCGGGAAATTCATTGCCAATGGCTTGATACAAGGCGATCGCAGGACCCAGGTACATTCCGTCGCGCTCGATATCGGTGCACAACAGGTGCACCAGGCCGGCGTCGGCAAAGCGGCTGAGCAGGGTGAACAGGTCGGTCTCCCCGGCCTCGGACCAACCGCTGGCACGCGGAAACCAGGCCTCATCCACACCGCGCGAAACATCCAGTCCGGCCACCAGTCGATCGCCGCCGAGACTGTCCAGCCAACTGCAGACCACGTCCGGACGCTTCACGCACAGACTGCCTACAACCACTCGCTCGACTCCGGCTTCCAGGCGTTGGCTGAGATCTTCCAGGCAACGCACGCCACCGCCGCTCTGCACCGGGATGTCGACGGCCTGGCAGATGGCGTGGATGATCTTCAGGTTCGCCTCGTCACCATCACGGGCGCCGTCGAGATCGACCAGATGCAGGCAGGTGGCGCCGGCTTTCTGATAACGCAAGGCCAACTCGATCGGGTCATCCGGATAGCGGGTTTCACGCTCGAAGTCGCCCTGCTCCAGGCGAACCACGCGGCCGCCGCGTAAATCAATGGCTGGGATGATGATCATTGCACGACTCCTGATAATCTGAAACTCTGACCGGCATTATTGCTCACGGTTGCGACTCCAGGAAGTTGGCCAGAATACGCGTGCCGGCGCTGGCCGACTTTTCAGGATGGAATTGGCAGGCGGAAAAGTTGTCCTTGCGCACGATTGCGGCGAATGGCCGACCGTGCTCACAGGTGGCAATCGCATGTTCGGTGGGCGCGGCGAAACTATGGACGAAATAGTACCAGTCGTCGGCATCCACGCCACGCGCCAGCGGATCTTGCGGAACGGTCCAGTGCAACTGATTCCATCCCATGTGCGGCAGGCGCAGGCGATCGGGGACCTCGAGTTTGCTGACCGTACCGGGAATCAACTCAAGACATTCCGTGTCGCCCTCTTCCGAGCGCTCGTAGAGCAATTGCAAGCCAAGACATATACCCAGCACCGGCTGGGTGAGCGAGCGAATGACCTCGACCAGCCCGGCCTCGCGCAATGCCGCCATGGCCGTACCAGCCGAGCCCACCCCCGGCAGGATGACCCTGGAGCCGGAACGAATCCGCTCGGCCCGACTGGTCAACGAGCATTCCGCCCCCAGCCGATGAACGGCATGTACCACCGAGGCCAGATTCGCCCCCCCGGTATCGATCACCACAATACTCACCAACACCCCCCCCTGAACCCTGAACCCTGAACCCTGAACCCTCCCATAATCAAAGCACCCCCTTGGTCGAGGGCATGCCGGCCGCGCCGGTCGCCAGCGCCGGTCGCAGCGCCCGGCCCACCCCCTTGAAGCAGGCCTCGACCATGTGGTGGGTATTGTCACCGCTCAGGTCGATATGCAGCGCACAGCGAAGCGTCTGGGCCAGGGAGGCAAAGAAGTGCTCGACCATCTCGGTGTGCAGGCCACCGACGGTCTCGCGCGGAAATTCGCCGTTGAGCACGAATACCGGCCGCCCGGACAGATCGATAGCGACTTTGGCCAGGGATTCATCCATCGGCAGGGTGAAACCATAGCGTCCGATGCCGTGGCGATCGCCCAGCGCCTGGTCCAGCGCGCTGCCCAGCGCCAGCGCGCAATCCTCGACGGTGTGGTGTTCGTCGACATGCAGGTCACCGCTGCACTTGAGTTCAAGGGCGAAACCGCCGTGACTGGCCACTTGTTCGAGCATGTGGTCGAAAAATCCGATGCCGGTCTCGATTTCCACCGGGGCGGATCGATCGAGATTGACGGCCACTGCAATGGCGGTCTCCCGGGTCACTCGCTCGACCGAGCCGGTGCGCGGTTGATCCAGCAGGGCATCGGCGATCTCATTCCAGCCCATGTCATCGCCGATCCGGTAGCCGGGCAGACCCATGTTCTCGGCCAGTTCCAGGTCGGTTTCGCGATCGCCTATGACCGCCGAGCGGTGGCGATCCAGGCCCGGGTCACGCAGATACTCCAGCAGCATGCCAACGCCGGGCTTGCGGGTCGGGGCGTTGTCGGCCGGCAGTGTCCGGTCGATATGGATGGCATCGAACGCGATGCCCTGGGAGGCGAGAATCTGCAGCAGCAATTCGTGCGGGCCGATGAAGTCCTGTTCGGGAAACGATTCAGTGCCCAGCCCGTCCTGGTTGCTGACCATGACAAAGCGATAACCGGCACCTTTCAGTCGCAGCAACGCCGGAACGACATCCGGCATCAACCGGAACTTCTCGAAGCGGTCGACCTGTTCGTCCTCGGGCTCCTCGATCAGGCAGCCGTCACGGTCAATGAAAAGGATCTTTTTCAGGCTCATGTCTGCCAACTCCCGAGAAATTCGATCAGCGCCGTGGTTTCGGGCTCGGTGCCGATGGTGATGCGGACACAATCGGCCAATCCGGATTGCGATGATTGATCGCGCAGGCGAATGCCGGCACTGGCCGCATCGGCGACCAGCCTTGGCCCGTCACTGGCTCGAACCAGGACGAAGTTGGCCTGCCCCGGCCAGTAATGGTGAATCCGTGGATGCTGGTCGAGTATTTCGATCAGGCGCTGTTTCTGCCGGCGAATTTCATCGAGTTGCCGGCGGCGTTGCGAAGCGTTGTCCAGCGCGGCCAGCGCGGCCCGGATGGCCGGGGTCGGCAATGGGTAAGGGGCGAGAATTCTCCGCAGCAATTCTACTATTGCAGTCTGGGCGATCAGCGCGCCGATCCGGCATCCGGCCAGTCCATGGGCCTTGGACAGGGTGCGCAGCACGACCAGGTTGGGGCAGTCGTCCAGATGTTCGATCAGCGAGGGCTGGTCGGAAAATTCC
>SLKT01000109.1 GCA_007134485.1 Wenzhouxiangella sp.
AAGGTTTTCCAAGTCGAGAAGGATTTTACAGAATGCAATCGAATGAAGTAAGAGCAATCATCACCGGTGGGGTTTCCGGTCTGGGATTCGCCGTGGCTCAACGATTTGTCGCAGACGGCGGCAAGGTCGCGTTGCTGGATGTCAACGCCGACAAGGGCGTTGAGGCGGTCTCCGAGCTGGGCGAGGAGCAGGCACAATTCTTCCGGGTCGATGTCACCAGCGAAGAGGATGTCAATGGAGTGATCGATCAGGCGCGCGAGTGGCTGGGCGGTCTCAACGTCGCGGTCAATTGTGCCGGCATACTCGGCGCGGGACGGGTGTTGGGGCGCGAAGGTCCGATGCCACTGGACAATTTTGCAAAAACGGTCATGGTCAATCTGATCGGCAGCTTCAATGTCGCAAAGGCCGCCGCTCATCAGATGCAGGACAATGAGCCCGGTGAGGACAACGAGCGCGGCGTGATCATCAACACCGCCTCGGTGGCAGCTGAGGAAGGCCAGATCGGCCAGGCGGCCTACTCCGCCTCAAAGGGCGGTGTGGTTAGCATGACCCTGCCCATGGCTCGTGAATTCACCCGTATCGGGGTGCGCGTAATGACCATCGCCCCGGGGGTTTTCCACACCCCCATGATGGATATCATGCCCGAAGAAATCCAAAAGGCGCTTGGTGAATCCATCCCCTTCCCCAAACGTCTGGGCAAGCCCGAGGAATTTGCCACACTCGCTGCCCATATCGTCGCAAATCGCTACTTCAACGGCACGACCATTCGCCTTGACGGTGCGGTGCGCCTGGAACCGAAGTAATGGACACTTTTGCCGCCATCGAAGAGCATGTCAAGGATCATTATGACGTGGTTCATGAAGAGCCCTTCATGCTCGGCCTCGAAGTGCCCGTCGGCGGTTCCGGACGTCGTCAAAGCGTATTTCTGGCCGAACTCAAGAGCCCGGACGGCAAGCGCTTCCTGCGGGTTGAAACCACGGTTGCGCCACTGGCCGATCATGATCCGGAGAAGTGTCTGCGGGTCAATCTCATGCTACGCACCGGCTACCTGGCTGTCGGCGACCTGGAGGGACTGGCCTTTCTCAAGTTGTGCGAGAACATGCTATACAGCAGCCTCACGGTTGAGGCGCTAGACTATTTGATCAAACACGTGGCCGAACTGGGTGACAAAATCGAAATCACGCTGAACAAGGGTGGGGATTGGTTTTAGTTGGTTTGGTTGGTTTGGTTGTTTTGGTTGGTTTGGTTGGTTTAATTGGTTTTGAGGAGTTCGATATGGAAGGCTTGCAGGAATGGATGAGTGAAATAGAAACTGCCAGTGCACTGGCGGTGGCCTGGCAGGTGCTGGGCGCCATTCTGATCTTCATCATCGGCCGCTGGATCGCCAAAGCATTGGTCCGGCTGATCCGCAACACGATGAAGAAGCGGGAAATGGATGAGCTGATCATCAATTTCCTGGCCAACATCGTTTACGTCGTCCTGCTGCTTTCAGTCGTCCTGATTGCCATCGGCTACCTGGGCATTGCCGTAACCCCGCTGATCGCCATACTCGGTGGCGCGGCGCTGGCCGTCGGCCTGGCCTTGCAAAGCAGTCTGAGCAATTTCGCGGCTGGCCTGATGCTGGTCGGCTTTCGGCCGTTCACGCGGGGTGACTTTGTCGAGGCCGGTGGCGTTTCGGGCACGGTACGTTCGGTGGGCATTTTTCAGACCGAGCTGAAAACTCCGGACAATCGCCATGTCGTCGTGCCCAACAGTTCGATCACCTCCAACCCAATCACCAATTACTCGGCCTATGACACCCGCCGCATCGACCTGATCATCGGTGTCCACTACGAGGATGATCTCAAACTGGCCCGCGACACCATTTCACGAGTCCTTTCCGAGCACGAAAACGTTCTCGATGATCCGGCGCCGACCATCATGGTCATGGACCTGGGGGATTCCAGCGTGGACTTTGCCGTGCGACCCTGGGTCAATTCGGATGTATTCTGGCCCACCCGCGGCGAGTTGCTGGAACAACTCAAGGTCGAGCTCGAAAAGGCCGGCTGCTCCATCCCGTTCCCGCAACGCGATATCCACGTCTACAACGAGAAATGATTATTGATTGATCTCGCGCAGAGGCGCAGAGACGCAGAGAAAGGAATGAAAACCGATAAATAGCCACCGAAAATGCAGAATGAAGAAAGTCCACATCTTATTCTCGGTGAATTCGGTATTTTCGATGGCTACAATGTTTTTTGTTTTTCCTTGTTTCCTCCGCGTCTCCGCGTCTCTGCGCGAGGACAAGGTTTTCAATCGTCGCCGCGATAGGTCTTGATGATATAGCCGCCGGATTTTTCGTCGTGTTGCAAGGTCAGCAAGCCCTGCTTTTCGGCTTCCTGCAACAGGTGATTGAAACTGCGAAAGCCATGGTAGCTTTCGCTGAAGCCGGGCTTGCGGCGCTTGATGGCCTGTTTGACCATGGAACCCCACACCTTTTCCTCGGCATCGCGGTCGGAGAACAGCGCGTCGGTGGTCTCCAGGACCAGGTCGAAAGCTTCCTGCTGCTTGTCATCGACTGACTTGGCCTGGGTCTTTTTCTTCTTTTTCCTGGCGGTCTTTTTCTTCGAGGCTTTCTGCTGCTGTTTACGAATCAGATCATCGTAGAAGATGAACTCGTCGCAGTTGGCCATCAGCAGATCCGAAGTCGAGCTCTTGACCCCGACACCGATCACGGTCTTGTTGTTTTCGCGCAGCTTGGAAACCAGCGGCGAGAAATCCGAATCGCCGCTGATGACCACGAACACGTCCACATGCGACTTGGTGTAGCAAAGATCGAGCGCATCGACGACCATGCGGATATCGGCCGAGTTCTTGCCGGATTGTCTCAAGTGGGGAATGTCGATCATCTCGAAAGCCGCCTCGTGCATGGGCGGCTTGAACTCGCGATACCGTCCCCAGTCACAATAAGCCTTCTTGACGACGATATTGCCCTTGAGCAGCAGGCGCTCCAGGACCTTCTGAATATCAAATGCCTCGTAGCGGGCATCGCGCACGCCCAGGGCGATATTCTCGAAGTCACAGAACAGGGCCAGGTTGCGAGTGGTATTGGCAGACATTGCAAGACTCGTCATTTGCGAATGTGGCAAGGGTACACCATCAGGTCACCTGACGATGCCGGGCCCGCTCAAACGTGGCGAACCATGCGATCAGAACCAGACCCAGTGCAAAGGTGGTCAGCACGCCGGTCACCTGGGCCGAGTGTCCGGAGACCGTCTCGAATTGCCCCGGCCAGAAGTGAGCGGAAAACCCACCCTGACTGACGCCATGCTGCCATGGCCACAGTGCGTTCAGGGAGCCGGCCATGAACCCGGTCAACAAGGCGATGGTGGCGTCATGATGGCGCCTGAACAAGGCCGCCAAGGCCTTGGCGATGGCCAGCACGCCAACCAGTGCACCGCTCATGAATACCAGGATGACCAGTAGATCGCGCTCGACCACGGCCTGAACCATGGTCTCGTACTTCGACAGAATCAGCAGCAGAAAACTGCCCGAGATACCCGGCAGCACCATAGCGCAGATGGCGATCA
>SLKT01000145.1 GCA_007134485.1 Wenzhouxiangella sp.
CAGCCAAGAGTCTGGGCCATGGCTCGCGATCTCGGGGTCAAACTGGCCTGGGGAACGGATTACCTTTTCGAACCGACGCTCAACGAGCAGCAGAACACGGATCTTCTGTTGTTGCGCGAATGGTTTTCTGCGGCCGAGATCCTGAAAATGGTGACCCATGATAATGCCCAACTGCTGGCCCTCTCCGGACTGCGCAGTCCCTACCAGGGTCGGCTCGGCGTGGTCGAGGAGGGCGCTATGGCTGATCTGCTCCTGGTGCGCGGTGATCCGCTGGAAAACCTCGACCTGATTGGCGACCCGAAAGTGAATTTTTCGATCATCATGAAAAATGGCAAGATCTACAGGAACGCACTTGATGGGACGCAGTGATCCATGCACGCCTTTGCCTTCAACACCACGCAGTCGCTGATTCACGAGCCTGGGGCGAGTCGTCGGCTGGTCGAGCTGTGTCGGGACCGGGGCGCGCAACGGGTCTTTCTGGTGACCGACCCCGGCCTGGTCAGTACTGGGCTGCTGGACCCGGTACTGGCAGGGTTCGGCGGGCAGTCCGTTGCCATTGAAACCTGCACCGAGGTGATCGCCGATCCGCCGGATACGATCGTGAAAGCGGCAGTGACCCAGGCTGAGGCGATGAGTGCCGATCTGATCGTGGGATTCGGCGGGGGGAGCTCCATGGACGTGGCCAAAGTGGTGGCATTGCTGGCGTCTCCCGATTGTGATCAGACCTTGGAAGATCTATATGGTGTGGGCAATGCCCGCGGCCGCAGATTGCCCCTGATCCAGGTGCCGACCACTGCCGGCACCGGTTCCGAGGTGACGCCCATATCCATCATTACCACCGGCGCGACCACCAAGTCCGGTATTGTCTCGCCAATTCTCTTGCCTGACCTGGCCGTGCTGGACCCGGATCTGACGCTGGGCCTCCCGCCGCATGTAACTGCCGCGACCGGGATCGATGCCATGGTTCATGCCATCGAGGCCTACACCAGCAAGATTCGCAAGAATCCGGTCTCGGACATGCTTGCGCGCCGGGCCCTGGAACTGCTTGGGCACAATGTTGTTACCGCAGTGAAGGATGGGCACAACCGGGAAGCCCGCTCCGCCATGTTGTTGGGGGCGTTTCTGGCCGGCCAGGCCTTTGCCAACGCACCGGTGGCCGCGGTGCATGCGCTGGCCTATCCCCTGGGTGGGCATTTTCACATCCCCCACGGCCTGAGCAATTCCCTGGTCTTGCCGCCGGTACTGAGATTCAACGCCCCTCAGGCCGCACCGCTCTACGCGGAGCTGGCGCCGTTGTTGCCAGGCGACCACCCGGCCAGTGCCGATGGGCTGATCAAGAGTCTGGAGAATCTTATCGCGGTCGTTGAATTGCCGACCCGACTGCGGGACATGGAGATACCGGACGATTTTCTGCCCCGCCTGGCCGCCGATGCCATGCTCCAGGAGCGCCTGCTGGTCAACAATCCGCGCGAGGTGACCGAGTCGGATGCCTTGTACATTTACCAATCCGTGTATTGAACCGGAGAATCGAGATGTCGGAACCTAGCCGGGGCACCCGGTCGGACTATGCCTGTTTTCTGCCAATCACCACCCGTTGGATGGATAACGACCTGTATGGTCATGTCAATAACGTGACCTACTATTCGTGGTTTGATTCAGCAGTCAATCGCTACCTGATTGAAGTCGGTGGGCTGGACATTCATCGTGGTCGCATCATCGGTTTCGTAGTGAATTCGCACTGCAATTACTACCGGGCCGTGGCCTATCCGGATGCCATAGAGGTTGGAATTAAAGTGGATCGTCTGGGCAACAGTTCCGTGACTTACGGGGTGGCCATCTTCCGCAAGGGCGAGGATGACCCCTGCGCGGAAGGACAGTTCGTGCATGTCTTTGTCCAGCGCGACACCAAAAAGGCCACACCGATCCCGGACAAGCTGCGTCAGGCACTGGCGGATATACAACGTTAAAGGCCTGCAGCGCCACTTCATCACATTGCCTGGCCGCCGACCCGGCATGATATGGGCATGAACACCCATTCAAGCCTGGAGCAGAAGACACTCAGGTCCGAGCCGGAAGGGATGGCCGTGGTGGTTGGCGCCAGTGGCGGGATTGGCCAGGCCATGGTGAGTCGATTGGACCGGATCGGCACTTTCAGGGAAGTGATCGGCTTGTCACGTCGTTCGGACCCTGGACTCGATGTCACTGACGAAGATAGCGTGGCCAGGGCGGCCGAGGTCGTCGCCGCCGACTCAGGTGACCTGCGGCTGATTTTCGATGCCAGCGGTTTTTTGCATGACGAGGACTTCATGCCGGAAAAATCCTGGCGGCAGATCGATCCGGATCACATGGCTCATGCCTTCGCCGTCAACGCCATCGGGCCGGCGCTGTTGATGAAGCACTTTCTGCCGCTTCTGCCTCGCTCGGGCAGGTCGGTATTTGCCACCCTGTCGGCCCGGGTGGGTTCAATCGGCGACAACCGCCTGGGCGGCTGGTACAGCTACCGTGCCTCCAAGGCGGCGCTCAATCAACTGGTTCGAACGGCGGCCATCGAGTTGCGACGCAATGCCCCTTATGCGATCTGTGTCGCGTTGCACCCGGGCACGGTTGATACGCCCCTGTCCCAACCATTCGGCAAGTCCGGATTGAATGTACGTTCACCGGAAGTCGCTGCCGAGGAAATCCATGCAGCCATTTCGGCTCTCGAGGTCGAGGATTCCGGTCGCTTCATCGACTACTCCGGCAAACCGGTGGCCTGGTGACAATCGGTAGTCCGGATCACGGAATCTGATTGCCCTCGAATCGGTCCTGAAATACTTCGTTGACCGGGTCGCCGACACCCGTGCCTTGCAGCGTAAGGATGGTGTTCTGGTCGGGGTCGTTATGCTGGATTTCGATGTCGTGGGCGTGGTCGTCCGGCGTCAGAGGCTGGAAGGTGAAGTCGAGCCGGCAGGATTCGTTTTCCGCCAGCACAAAGGCGAAGCCTGATGGGCAGTCGCCGCCGGTTCGGGAAAATGGCGCGTCGGGTTGGGGCAGGGCCTGGATGATCAGGGGCGCCTGACCGCTGTTGGTGAGCGTCAGATGATCGCTCGCGATACTGTCGGTGGCGACCTGGCCGAAGTCAAGGGCGGGTTGACTGAGCTCGAGTCGGGGCTGGGTGATCAGGGTGATGCTGAGTTCATCGTTGAGCATAAGCGACTCCACAAGACGGTCACTGTCGTTTTCGAGCACCAGTGCGGGTGCCCCGCTGAAGTTCCCTTCGGCAGTGACAATCACGAACTCGGAGTCCGGAGGATAATCACCATCGGCGATCTGGATCTCGATCACGCCACCGTCGAAAATCACCTGGTTGCCGGCGTGCAGGGCATCATGCGATCCGTCGGATTGAATCCGCATTTCAAGAGTGGCCGAGGCCCGGTGAATGAAGTCTTCGGTGACCTGCAACGTACCCGGCGTGTCCGGCGTTCCGATTCTGGCGATGTCCAGGGCCTCGATCTGCTTGATCTCACCGGATGCCTGAAACGTCGATCCGAGCGATTGCACAAGGCCGGCGTTGAGCAGGTCACCGGGAATCCGAAGTGTGCCTTCTTCCAGGAAAACATTTCCTTCGAATGTATGATTGCCCGGCAGGACTGCAGTGTCAGGTTGAGATTTGCGGATATTGCCGGTACCGGTCATCGAGATCGCTTGCCCATCCGGGTTGGCCAGGGCGAACTCCTCGGTGCCGGATCTGATCCGCACCTCGGCATTCGTCGAGCCACCTTCGATATTCCTCTCCGGATACCGCAGATCGATAGTTGGCGCCGGTTCGTTTTGCTTGACCATGCCAATGGTAAGGGATATGAATTCGTCAGCCGGCGAGACGTCCGCCGGCACCTCTTCGCCAAGATACAAACCCTCCTCGATAATCAGGTTTGCTCCATTTAACAGAAAGGTTTGGTTGGCATCGGCGATTGCATTACCAAGCACGAGTGTGCCAACGTGCAGTTCACTCCCCGGATCAGTGACTTCCAGATTAGCAACGCGGATCAGATCCGGTGATAAACCTTCGCCGACTGCAATCGAAAGCGTTCCGTTGACCTGCACGCGCCCGCCATTGCTGATGTGGTTAAAGTCAATAGTTCCACCCGCCTTGGGGCCGGCTGCACGACCGAGCACGAGATTCTCCTCGATGACGACTTCGCTGTCCTCGCCATCGACCAGGAAGTCTTCGACTGATATGTCTGATTCAAGAAACTCCTGCGTCAGATTTCGCGCCATCAATCGGCCGCCATTCCTCACGCGCAGCAAGGAATCACGAAGCGTGATATCGCGTGCGTTGGCTTCCTGGTTTTCGATACGGACCAAAAAGAAAGAACCTTCAGGCACGATCACGTCGGTGTCGGCGTCGGGAACCCCGTTGGTCCAGTTGCCCGAATTGAACCAGTCAGTGTTGCTGTTACCGGTCCACACGGTTTCGTCGGCCCAGACCAGCGGACAGACCAGAAGCAGGCACAGGGCCAGCACGCTCGGAAGTCGGAACTTCTGTGCCGAAAAATGCGCTGGATCAATAATTCCTCGGGTCATGATGGTTACCCTCGAATGGTGGAAAGCATCTGGCGACCAGATTAGCCGCATCCGGTCGCCGAGCGCATGATGCAACTGCATCATGCCGGCTCATTGGCCGAGACTTCGATTTTCGCTCGATGATTCTGGATTCGCAGGCCGCTTAGTCTTGAACGGTGACAACATGAAAATGCTGGTGCTTCACTCGGGTGTTTACGGGCACACCCGCAAGATTTGCGAGCACATGCGCCCGGCATTGGAGTCGGGTGGATTCGAGGTCGAGTTTCAAGCCTTGCCGGGCGATGCGCCCGACCCGGGCGGTTTCGACGCGGTGCTGATCGGGGCGAGTATTCGCAACGGCAAGCACAATTCGGCGGTGTTGCAATTCATCGAACAGCACAGTCAATGCCTCGAGTCCAAACCCGGCGCCTTCTTCTCGGTCAACCTGGTGGCGCGCAAGCCGCACAAGAATACGCCGGAGACCAATCCCTACACCAAGGCTTTCCTGGCAGCCATTCCGTGGCAGCCCGATCGGATCGGCGTTTTTGGCGGCGAGCTGAATTATCAACGCTACCGCCGGATGGACCGTTGGGTGATCCGCTTCATCATGTGGATGAACAAGGGGCCCACCGCGCTTGATACCCACGTGGATTTCACCGACTGGGAGAAAGCGCAGGCATTTGCCGCCGATTTTGCCGCGCTCGCGGCCAGTCGCGTGCAATGAAGGGCGGCAAGCTGCATCGCTGGATCCATCTCCAGCACGGGTTGCTGATCGTGTTGATCGCCTGGTTGTACGTGACCAGTCCGTGGGTCCATCTTTACAACCGGATTCCGCCCAGCCCGAGCTTCTGGGTCTGGTCACATCTTGTTCTTGGGATGATCGCCCTGGTGCTGACCGTAACCTTCACGGTGACCTGCCTGGCCCAGGGTCGTCTGCGCCAATTCTTTCCCTGGGCGTTCGGACGATTTCGTCTGCTGTTTTCCGATCTGGCCGGGCTGGTGCGCCTGCGCATCCCGTCCAACGAGGCCGGCGGTCTGTTCGACGTGATCAAGGGCCTGTTGCTGCTGGCCCTGCTGGTGACCGCCGTGACCGGGGGGATGTGGTGGTGGACAGAGGGGTCGCGTGATGCGATCGCCTGGCGCGGCTGGCACCTGGATGCGGCGCGCTACCTCATGATCTTTCTGATCCTGCACATCCTGGCCACGATTGCCCACCTGATCGACTTCATGCGGCAGTAGTCTGCGATGAGAAGGTCGATCCGACCTCAGGGAAGCAATTGATCCAGCGTCTCGCGGATTCCGCGGGGTTCGACCCACGGTTGCCTGAGCACGATCAGGCCGTCGGTATCAATCACGAACGCGGCCGATGGGGCGGCGCCGTAGCTTTTCCAGGTGGTGTTGTCGAGTTCGTCGACCAGGACCAGGTCCGGGCGCTCCAGGGTGGCTGATGACCATTCCGCCTGGGCCAGACGCTCTTCGAGCGTTTCCGGCTGCGGCACTCGGGTGTTGGTGATCCAGTTGGGAAAGCTCAGCCACTCGCGATCACGGTACGGGCTGTGGGCGCCGACCGGGTGGGCCTCGGTGGTGTAGATCACGACGAAATGGACCTGGTCTGCGTAATCTCTTTGCAATCTGAAGATGTCAAAGCGACGATAGCGGTACACCGGGCAGGAATGCGATCCAAGCTGCAAGACGATCGGCTTTTCACCAATCAGCTCGGCCAAGGCCGCCTCGCCGCCATCGAGGTGGCGGACTTGCAGTTCCGGGGCGGGCTGGCCCGGCTCGGGCGCCATTTCCGGGAAATGCGACAGGCTGTCACCTGCTTCGGTGGGAAACAGCAGCGCGCAACCACTGTTGACCAGCACGGCACAGGCAAGCAGCATCAGTTTCGGGACAGATTTGGCAAAGGTCATAAGAGAGTAGACCGTCGGGAGGCGCTTTTTCTTTCAGGACCCGCCATAATGGCCATCGTGGTCCTATGTTTCGGGAATCTTCCCGCTTCGGAAATGTCTGCGGGGATGAAATGAAAAACAGAAAAACCCGGTCATGAATACCAGAGACCGCCAAAAACGCTTCGATGCGCTGGTGCGCCGATACGCTGACGATCTGTTGCGGTTTGGTATCTGGCTCAGTGGCGATCATGCCCTGGCCAACGATCTGGTTCAGGAAACTTTTCTGCGTGCCTGGAAGTCACTGGACAGCCTGAAGGATGTCAATGCGGCCAAGAGCTGGTTGACCACTATATTGAGACGCGAACATGCCCGCACCTTTGAACGCAAGAGACTGCCGATGACCGATATCGACAATGTCGTGGTGGCCGATCAGGTCGATTTACCACCCGAGGAGCGCACCGAGATCAATCTGTTGCGCAAGGCGTTGTTGGAACTCGATGACAAGTATCGGGAGCCGTTGACCATGCAGGTGGTGATGGGCTTGTCGATTGCCGAGATCGCCGAGCAACTGGACTTGACCGAGAGTGCGGTGATGACCCGGGTGTTCCGGGCGCGTGAAAAACTGAAAGCGAAACTGGACCCGGACCCGGGCCGGGATGGAAATGTTCATGAACTTGGCTGAATTCAAACGCAAGCTGATGACCGATCCGCACTCGCGCGATCCGGAGTTTCTGGCTGCCCGTGAAAAGGATGAAGAGTTTGCCCGACTGGCCGAGAAATCGGCGAAATTCGAGGACCGGCTCAAGAAAGCCCTGGATGTGCCGGTGCCCGACAAGCTGGCCGAGGACATTCTGCTGCGCCAGAGCATGGAATCCTCCTCGTCGAAACGTCGGATGCCGGTGTTTCTGGCGACTGCTGCGGCCATGGTGCTGGCCGTCGGCGTGGGCATTTTCGTGATGTTCGATTCCGAAGTGCCCGGCCACCAGGACCTGGCCGAATACCTGGCCTGGCATTGGGATCTGGATGGCCCCGAGGCCGTGGCCGCCAGCCTGCACCAGCCCAGCGAAGCCGATCAGATCCAGAGGGTATTCAGTGATCTCGGCGTCCACGTGGAGCACGAGTTGATGGAAACGATTCGCCTGGCCAAGTTCTGCCCCACGCCCGATGGCCGTGGCGCACACGCCGTGCTTGAAACCGATGAAGGCCCGGTGACGATGTTCTACATGCCCCGATCTCAGGCGCCGGATGCGCCGCGCAAGGTCAGTCTGCCCGATGGCATGGAAGGCTGGTTGATCAATATGGAACGGGGCAGCATGGCCTTGATCGCCGATACCGGCCGTGATGCCCGTGACCTGGCCGACGAGATCCAGCGCCAGCTCAGCTTCACGCCGGGTTCAGATCTTTAGAACGGTGGCGGGCGGAGTTTAATGGTGATCTCGCTGGTTTCCGGCAGTCGGATTTTGGCGTCATCGAAAGCGGGGCGACCGAAGCCACCGGGATTGCCGGAAAAGCCGTAGGGTTCGCGCGGCACCATGCCGAGAAATCGATCAAGGCGCGCGTTGGCATTGATATCCTGATAGATTGCCACGGCGTAGTCACCGGATGGCAGGCCGGCAAACTCGATGACCTGTTCGGCGCCAAGCACCGGTGCGGCCTGGCCACGCACCATGCCCTCATCATCCAGCCAGTGCTCGGCCGAGTTGTACAGTGCTACCCGCAAGACACCCTCGCAGCAGTCGAGGCCCTGAAGTTTGACGACAAGCGAATGCTCGCCTTCGACCGGTTCGGGTGGCTTGACCGGTGCCGCGCAGCCGCCGAGGCCTATCAGCAGCACCACCATTGTGACTGAGCAGCGCCCGGTCATCCGCTTGTGGCGAACATTGCAGGGGCGCCCTGCCTGTGCTGCCAGATGCGGTTCAGGCCCAGGACAACGATGGAGATCGGCAGCAACCAGCCGAAAAAGGCGCTGAACGCGCCCAGGCCGGGAATACCCAGCAACAGGATCAGGCTGGGGGCGCAGCAGGCCCCGCCGGCAAACATGGCTGGTAGTGCGCCAAGCAAACCCTTGTTGCCCCCGACCCGGCACTGGCCGGGGTGGGCGCGAATGTAGAGCACGCCGTGAATATTGGCCGCCAGCAGCCCGGCCAGTAGCAAGGTCAAAAACAGATTCAAGGGGCTGACCAGCCAGACCAGCCAGCCCAGTTCGATCACGGCAATCGCTTCGAACATCAGGGTCGAGCGGGCGCTGAAGATTCTCTCCAGCGAAACCTCGGTCAGATGCGCACCCCAATGGGGTGGACCGTAGAAGGTGACATCACCGATGGCGTACAGGTAGAACAGGCCGTAACCGACGCCGGCCAGCAGCGGCAGCAACAAAAGTTCAGAGCGCGCTCCGATCATGGGCGATCAATAACGATGGTGTCCGGGTAAAAGGCATACCAGGCAAACCACATGGCCTCGAAGGCATTGATCGGCTCAAGGCCCTCGAGCGCGCTGGCGGTGGGTCCGTCGGCGGTAAAGTCGACATCGGCCAGCGCCTCGTCATCGGGCAGGTTGCCCGGCGAGGCGCGATAAACCCAGCCGGTGCCCAGGCCCGGGTCGTGAAGGATCAGAAAATCAGCCGTCTCGCCTTCATGGCGCAGATGTCCGGCTCTGGCCAGGGCTTCGGGCTCGATGGCCACCGCCTTGTCGGCGGTGCGAAAACCGAGGATCTCGTGTTTATCCGGATACCGGTCGTCCTGGGCAAACAGCCGGAACAGTGTGCCGTCATCAGCGTAGTATCCGCTCGGGGGATCGTAGCTGCCATAGGGGTCGCGCCGGTAGTTGCGCGCAAAACCGGTCCGGCGGCTCAGCACCTCGCTATCCGGATGGCGGGATTTCCAGCTTGCCCAGTCCGTCCAGATGACGCGGACTTCGTTGAGCCCTTGTCCTTTCTGCGGACCATGGATGCCGGCGGCCAGAATCTGCGGCCAATAGGTGTCGGTGTCGCGGTTGTACATGATCAGGTTGCTGTTGACCAGCCGGCCCGATACCCCCAGCTCGTCCTGGCCGCGGTCGAACCCCAAGGCGGTGCCGGTCAGTGGGCAGTAAGTCACGGCGATCTTGTCGCCGCCGATGGTGTCGTTGACGATTTCATGCCATACCAGCAGGCTTTGTGGATAGGCGCGGGCCTGGCCATTGCGGTACAGGCCGATGATTCGACTGCCGTCTTCGAGCCAGCCATCGGCCTGGTCGGCGCTTTCAAAGCGCGGGTCGTCAATCGAGGGGATGCCGTCCTTGGGCGGGCCGCCGGACAGGCTCTCGTCCCAGTACTTGTCCAGGGACTCATGGACCGATACAGGCTGGCCGGTCGGAATGGGGTCGGCCAGGGCAGGGCCGACCAAGACCAGCCCGAGCGCGACAGGAATCAGGAACTGTCGTGAATGGATGCGCATTGATTGAAGATGGGATCAAGATGGGTTCATCCCTACAGACCGGGTACACTCGCCTTTCATTGCATCATCGCAGCCGATCGATCAGGTTCAAAACCGACTGGCGGGTCTCGTCCAGGGCTTTCAGCATGGCTTGTTCGGCCTCGGCGGCATCTGAGCCATCATCGTCCAGTCTGCCGGCCTGCTCCTGCCAGGTCTCGAATAGCGCCTGCCCGCGTTCGGGCAAGGGCTCGGGGAGCAAGGAGGTCAGATCGCGGATGCTGGTTGCCTTGCCCCAGCCACCGATCCAGGTCTCGGCATCCTGAAGTGGTTGGAACGGGTGCTCCTCTCGTCCATAGAAGTAACGTCGGTACAATACGATTTGCTGCAGGTCATTGACTTCGACGGTGATCTGAAATGCGGCCTGGCGCCAGTTGCGGTGCAGTTCCGAGGTCTCGTTTCGCCAGGTGTTGTAGCCCAGCGAAGCCAGGGCGATGGTCAGGCTGATCAGCGCCACGCTGTGGCGCTTGAACTGAGCCCGAAGGGAATCTCTGGAGAATCTTCGAGCCGGATGTTTCCGCTGACGGGTGACTTGATGGGGCAGGCGCTTTTTTCTACTGAACATGACTTTGCCTCTCAATCTCGATTGAGCAGAAAGTTGAGCAGATTGTTCTGAAAGAAAGAGTTGGTTGTGAGTTGGCCATGTCTCTCGCACAGGAACAAGGGATAGTTCAGTGGAAAATGACTCCACTTGTGACGCGGCACCATCGGATCAAGCGATTCCCTGGCCAGCAATGAGGCCTTGGTGACCACGCCGTCGCCCGGTTCCAGCATCAGCCGTGCGTAGTCCACTCCGGGCTTCGGGTTGCCGATATCATCAGGCTCGAGATGAAGGTCGTAGCGATTACCCTGGTCCTCGACCACGATGCGCGCCGGGGTCAGCGCACAGTCCCCTCCAAACACCACCAGTCTCCAGGGCTCGCGGTCCATGTTCACGGTCAGCGACCACATGAATCGTCGGCCTCGCTCGATGTGCTTGTGGAAGTATCGCTCGAGCAGCTCAACCCGTTCTTGCCCTTCATCCGGGTCATCGACCTGGTCGATGATGGACTGGCGCAGTTGTGTGTCAAAGATTGACCAGCCAAAGCGCTTCCATGTGCTCAGGTTGAATGGATCGACATCCATCGGCGCACCCTCGACATCCAGTATCCAGTCATTGAGCGGATGCGGAAAAAGCTGGTAGAAGCTGGGAAACGTGATCAATACTTCGGGCGGTATGGTGCGAAATCCGATTTGGCGTCCCACGATGAAGGCCTTGAGCGATTCCACCGAACCGAGATTGGGTGTGCCCAGCAGCACGATTCGCCGGATTCGGTCCTCGCCGTGATAGTTGATCGGGAACTCGTTGTCAGTCGTGACATCGACCGTTCCATAGCGCATGTAGTAACGCGCGATCATGCCGCCCATTGAGTGGGCAATGATGTCGACTTCGAGGTTCGGATCATCGTGATCGGCACGAATCTGTTCGATGAATTCATCCAGCTTGCGCACGGTTTGTACATTGTCCATGCGCCAGTCATAGGTAAAGATGTAGTAATGACGATGGCCTTGTGTGGGCGATTGGCCCGGTTCGGCCTGAGTGAAGCCGCCGGCTGTCTCGAGTGTTTCGATGATGGAGCTATAGAAGTCGCGACCGGCGAACTTGCCGGTGATCCGGTCGGCGCGCACATCGCCGGGATCGGGCAGCAGTGTTTCGGGGTCGATTTCCAGGGCGGCGTGCTGATAACTCGAGAACAGGACGTCAAACAGGGAGCCCGGCCAGAGCTCGCCGCTCGTTTCACTTTCCAGGACCGATCCCATGAGTCCGGGAATCAGGATGACCGGCGGTTGCTGCTGGTCGCTGCGGGCGGTTTCGTAGAGACGCTCGAGGTCGGGTTCGTTGAGGTTGGTGGCGCAACCGGTCAGCAACACGATCCCGGCCATCGCCATGACTCTTGTCATGCTTCCCCAGCCAGTGATGGTCAGGCGATTAATCATGGGAGATCGGGATCAGAATTGGAACAGGGTGTGGGTCGCTTCTGCCCTTTCCAGTAATTCCTCCTCATCGCCATGTTGTTCCCAGGCCTCGCGACCGTCCATCTCCTCGGTACGATGGAACAGCAGCAGGTTGCCGTTGACGATCTTGAAATTGTAGGGGTCGATCGCGGCAGCCCGGCCCAGCGCCAGGTTGTAAGGGCAATGATCCGGGAACAAGGGCTCGTATTTTTCCGGGTTGGCCTCGAACCTGGCCAATTGCTCGGCGCTGGTAAAGTAGTAGCGATGTTGATTGTGAACGGTGCTGAATTGAGGGTCTCCGGGTTCGGCCCGGTCGTTTTCGAAATAGGACACCGGGCTGTAGCCCTTGATGGCGAGCTCCACATCGGAGTCGGCAGTGGCCGCCGGCATGGCCGCGAACACGGATGTGCTGGCCAGCAGCAGTGGTATGACCCAATTGGATAGCAGTGTTTGCATGCTGTTGTCCTCCTTGCTTCAGCGTGCCTGAAAAACCGATCGACAGCTTGTGCCGAAAAGTTCCGTACCTACTAAAGGCGACCGGGCGATGACAGCGATGCTTTCACCGTGTTTGCAAGCAGATACGTTTCATCCGGTCCATTAGGGTAGATTCACTACCGTAAGCGAGTATGTTTTCCAGATCATCGAGTCATGGCGGCAGTCTGGTCCTGACGGGGTATTTCCCGGGGCTGCTTTCCGGGATCTTGCTCACGGTAATCCTGGCTGCCGCACCGGTGGGTGCGGCGGATCGGGAGTTTCAGGTTGGAAACAGCCATATCGAGCTGCATTCCGATGAACGCATCGCCGCAGCTTCCGATTCGATCTGGGAGGATTGGATCGGCACGGCTGCCGAATCATTGGTCAATGTGGGCGGACGGTTCCCCGAATCGCATCTTGAAGTCCATTTGCATGCATCCCGGGAGCGTAATCCTGTCGCCTTTGGCCGTGTTCGGCGCAGTGATCCTGTGCAAGTCCATCTCTATGTGCACCCGCAGGCCCGTCTGGAGTCGTTGCTGGACGATTGGCGCGGCTTCCATGAGTTCGCCCACCTGTTGCTGCCGTTCGCCGGCAACGACGATATCTGGTTTGCCGAAGGCCTGGCCGCTTACTACCAGCACCTTTTGCAGGTGCGTGCCGGGGTGATCGATGCCGACGAAGCCTGGCGACGCATGTTTGCCGGTTTTCAACGGGGTCTGGATGATCCCAGTGGACGGGAACAGACCTTGCGTGAACTTATTAACCCGGCAGGTATGTAGATCACATTCAGGGCTTCAAGCAGGGTCCGAATCAAGGCGTCGCTCGCAGGCAATGGTGATTCCATTGGCAAGAGCGAGAACGCAGAGTCGGGCCCTGCTTGAAGCCCCTAACCTATCGATTGAAATGACAGGCCGCAGTGTGGCTTTCGGCAGACTGCGTTATCGAAACTTGCTGTAGGAGTGCTACAGCGGCGTTTCGCTGCCTTGCTGCCGAAAGCCACACTGCGGCTGAATGCGATCTAC
>SLKT01000198.1 GCA_007134485.1 Wenzhouxiangella sp.
AGAACCGGGTTGGTTGCCGTACCGGCCGTGATCATCCCGGTCACGTTGCGCTCGTTGGACGCATACGTCGTGCCATCGTCATTGTGATTGGGAATGGTCTGGACCAGGTCGATCACTTCGGTCGCGGCAATCGAGTAATTTCCGGTCAGGTCATGGCGCTCAATCGTGAATGCGTAGATCAGGCCTTTGAGTTGAGCAACATACAGACGCCCATCTGGCCCGAACTCCAACTGCGTAGGCAATTGCCGCCGGTTGATGGTTTGGGAGGAAAACGCAATGGGCGGCACGTCGACACCCTCGCCAGCCAGGTTGATAGTCAGGGGGCTGTTGATGCCCGAGTGAAAAATATCCACAGTGGCACTCACCGGTCCGATACTGTCTGGAGCAAACGTCACCTTGGTCTCGAGTTTTTCGTCGGGGGCAATTGGAATCCCCGTGGTCAGGCTGGTCGTGAATGCCGGATCTGAAATGGTGAAATTATCGATGGTGATCACCGGATCGTCCTCACCCCCCTCATTGGCCAGCATGACGGTCATGGTTCTTTCAGACCCGGTCATCAGCTTGCCGAAATCCAGGCTGTTCGGCAGCGCCGAGAGCACGTCAGGCTGGAAGCCTGTCTGCACGATCTCGATGCCATTGATCAGTGGGTTGTCCACCACGTGCAGAAACCTGATGTCGATCATCCCGTCTGCAGTGGTCTCGTAGGTGCGCACGGTTCCGACCTGGTGGCCGGCCTCGGCGACCAGGTCGATTCCGCTGAAGGCAAGCTCTCCGTCGATTTCGACGTCGAAAACGCGATCACCGGTCTCGGAGGTGCCCGCGAACCCGTTCATCAGGTAAAGCCGCACCTCCACCGGGGTGCCTTCAGCCACGGGAAACTGCCATAGCATCTGAGGGCCGCCGAACACGTCCCAGCGCTCGGTTTCGAATATGGCCGTGGGTGTCGAGACTGGTACGTTCGACTCAAGGGACTGGACCTCGAACGCGTTGATGAAGTCTCCGCCTGCAGCCAGGTAAGTCGATGGATTGTTCAGGGTATCGGCAGACCAGTCGGGGCCTTCGTCCAGGGCCGCCACCAGCCCCCCGCCAGCATTGACGCGGAACAGAACGGTTTGTTCGTCGTCAGGCTCTGCTGCGGCCACGAGTGCCATGCCGAACATGGTGAGAATTACAACGACAATGACGATGAGTCTTCGAGCCGTCGATGCCAGTTCAACGATCTTGCTAATCATTTGCGCTGTTCCAGGGAATTTACTGACGAAGTTGTTAGTAACCAGAGGACGCGAGTCATTCTGGATTCGCAGGAATCAGCATTCCGTGCGGCACCGAACAAAGGACTGCTTCACGCCTGTGCAGAGCTATTCAGGGGCTTCCTGGTCCTGGACTGTTTCATAGCGGTCGTGGAAAAGGCGATCGGCAATGGTGACCGAGTCGCTGTTGTTGTCGAGGTCAGGGTCTGTTGTATCACCCGACGGGGCCACCCCGGCCGAGCTGGTGACACCTTCCTCGAGGAGCGCGCGCGAAACCGTGGCTTCGACCTGGTAGGTCACGCTGGTATCGGCGGGAAGATCGGCAAGATCATCAATCTCGCCCACGCCCGACCCGGTGCAATGGGCCGTCGCATCGGCCTGGCACGTCCATTCGACATTATCCAGCCCGGGTGCGAGCTCGGTCATCACCAGGGCCGACACGGTATCGCTCGGCCCGGCATTGCTGACCACGATTACATAGAGCAGCGCCATGGTCTGGGCATCGACTGGGACCACGCCTCCCGTCATGACCAGGGCCAGGTCGGACACGATGGTCACGGGGGTCGTGATTTCGTCCGTAACGGGTTCGAGCAGGTTGTCCGCGCTGGCCTCGACCCCGAATTGCAGCGATCCAACCGCGCTGCTGGCAACCTCGACAGACACCATGACCTCGCTGCTTCCATTGGCCGGAATCTGGCCTATGGTGCAGGTTGGATGGCCCGACGGATCCTGGTCGCAGCCATCGGTTGAGAGCAAAACGGTATCCGGCGGCATGCTGATCTCCAGGGTTGCATTGTCAGCTTGCGCGTTGGTCAGGTTGCTCACGACCACGCTATAAGTCAATGGATTGCCGGCGATGGCCGGGTTCGGAGCAGCATCGATGTGCACATCAAGCGCAATCAGTCCCCGGCCCTGTAACGCCACGGCGAGATTGTCCGCATCCGATGGAATGCTGACTTGCGCGCTTCGCGCACCCGTCTGACTCGGCTGGAACTGGACGGCGAAGCTGCAATCCTGGCCGACTGCCAGTTCCACGCCGGAGCAGCTGTCCGTTGTCGCGACCAGGCTGAAATCATCTGTTTGCTCGCCGCTGATTCCCAGGCTTCCAATCATGACCGTCCCCTCACCGGTATTGGTCAGACTGATCCATTCCGACTCGGATGCCGTACCGACCAGGACTCCGCCAAAGTCAGCCTCGACGGGATCGGGCACCAGGACCAATACGGGCTCGGTGCCCTCACCGGACATCGGGATCTGAAGCGGGTTATTGCCACCATCGTGTGACAGGGTCAGGACCGCTTCGTAGCCGGTCGCAACATTTGGCGTAAAGCTGACCGAAAAGCCGTGTGTTGCGCCTGGCTCGAGGGTTTGTGGCAATGCCAGATCAGTGACGAACACGTTATCTCCGGTCAGGGCGGCATCATCGATTTCCAGTGCCGCTTCGCCGGTGTTGCTCAGCGTCACCGTCAGGACGGCGGTGTCACCGACCAGCGTATTCGGGAATACAAGGACCGGTGGGTCGGCATCAAGTTGACCCTCGTCCGGGACGGGAAAACCTTCGCCAGTGCCTTCATAAACATCGACAAAGCCCCAACTGGCCGGAAACGGATCCGCGCCGTTGGAGGTGGAAATAACGCCGATCGCCGGTCCGTTGGTTGTATCGCTCAACCAGTCGGCAGGAATGGTGGTGGGCTGGCCAGCCATCGTGCGGGGGCTTGGGACGCCATCCATGGTGATCGCATAGCTGGCCACGACACTTGAAGCGGCCGGATCGACCGTCAGGTAGAGATCCACGTAATCGCTGCCGAGGATGTCTGCACTGATTTGCTCGCCATCGAAAGCACCCTGGATTTCAGCGGCAAACTGGATGCCGCCGTCGCCCCCGTTGGCATTCGTGACCAGCTTGATGTAGTTGTCCTGATCGCCCCGGCCTATCGTCAGGCCCATGGATTGGTTGCCCTGCGGCACGGTCCCGGCGAATGGCGCCATGATCCGCGTTTGTGCGGTAAATACCGGCGATGAGCTATCCACGTCCACGCCAAAGTGGAAGGCGTTTTCTTGTGTATTAAGCTGCGCATCGCCCGGGGTGACAGCTTCCACGGTAAAGATGCCGGCAGCACCGCCCGGAATCAGGCTGTCTGGATTGAACTGATCGAACACGCTGATAGGGCTGACCGGATCGGCCATGAGTCCGGTAAAGCCCGGCGCGTTGTGCGCGATCATGCCACCGAGGGTGCCGATGACGTCACTGCCCCAGGACAGTCGGTGCGGCAGGGG
>SLKT01000010.1 GCA_007134485.1 Wenzhouxiangella sp.
CTGGCCGCGCTGGTGCTGACCTGGTCACTGATTGCCGCGACCGGCATCGATTTCGACCACCACCTGCTGCCGGACCAGATCACCCTGCCCTTGCTGTGGCTGGGTTTGCTGCTGAACCTGTGGTTGGGCCTGTTTGCCAGCCTGGAAGACGCCGTGATCGGCGCTGCGGCCGGCTACGGCCTGCTGTGGGGCGTTTACCACCTGTTCAAGCTGCTGACCGGCAAGGAAGGCATGGGATTCGGCGATTTCAAGCTGCTGGCGGCCCTGGGGGCGTGGATGGGCTGGCAGTATCTGGCCCTGATCGTACTGCTGGCCTCGCTGGTCGGCGCGGTAGTGGGTTTGATCCTGATGGCCCTGGCTCGCCATGGACGGGATGTACCGATCGCCTTCGGCCCCTACCTGGCCGCCGCCGGCTGGATCGCCCTGCTGTGGGGCGATCCGATCATTTCATTCTGGCTGTACCCGTAGGCCGGGGTCACATCCCCGACGGTCAACTCAGGCATCCTCGGGCGCGGCGATTTTGAAACCCATGCCCTGGACGGTGTGCAGGAGCTTGTGTTCGTAGTCGCGGTCGATGCCCTTGCGCAGGTTGTAAATGTGCGAGCGCAGGGTGTCGGAGTCGGGTAGCAGGTCGCCCCACAGTTCGTTTTCGATCTGTTCGCGGCTGACCAGGCGCGGCGACTCGCGCATCAACACCTTCAGAATGCGCACCGAGGTGGGAGACAGATTGAGCCGCTGGCCGCTGCGTTCGACACGCATGGTCCGCGGATCGAATTCCAGGTCACCAACCCGCATGGCGCCGTCGGCCAGCTCACCACGCGCCCGGCGGATCAGGGCCTTGATTCGAATCGCCAACTCTTCCATTTCGAACGGCTTGACCAGGTAGTCATCGGCGCCGGCCTGGAATCCGTTGACCTTGTCCTCGAGCTGGTCACGCGCGGTCAGCATCAGCACCGGCGTGCCGTCACCGCGATCACGCAGCCGCTCACAGACCCGAATGCCATCGATCTTGGGCAGCATCAGGTCCAGGACAATGACGTCGTAGGGATTTTCCTCGAGCAGATTCAGGGCGATGGACCCGTCAGCCGCATAGTCCATGGCAAACCCCAGTGATTCCAGGTAATCACCCACACTGGCCGCCAGGTCATCATGATCTTCCACCAGCAAAATGGTGGCATTGCTTTCAAACTCGCCCATCGAGGGTCTCCTTCACATTTGTGATGTTGACAATTGTGAAGGACTGGATGTGAAGGGGGGATGAATGAAGTGGACGGGAGACGGGAGACGGAAGGCGGTAGACGAGTCAGCCCCGCCATCTTCCGTCCCCCGTCTTCCGTCTCCCCGAAGCGCGTCAGCGCTTCATATAGTTAAAGAACTCCTCATTCGTCTTGGTCACCTTCAGCTTGTCGAGCATGAACTCGATGGCCTGGGCTTCGTCCATGGGTTGGAGGATGCGGCGGAGGATCCACATTTTCTGGAGTTGGTCGTTGCCGACCATCAATTCCTCGCGGCGGGTGCCGGAGCGGTTGATGTCGATGGCCGGGTAGGTGCGTTTTTCGGAAATCCGGCGGCTCAGGTGGATTTCCATGTTGCCGGTGCCCTTGAATTCCTCGTAAATCACCTCGTCCATCTTCGAGCCGGTGTCGACCAGGGCGGTGGCGATGATGGTCAGGCTGGCGCCGTCTTCGATATTGCGCGCAGCGCCGAAGAACCGCTTGGGACGTTGCAGGGCGTTGGCGTCCACACCACCGGTCAGCACCTTGCCCGATGAGGGCACGACGGTGTTGTAGGCGCGCGCCAGGCGGGTGACGGAGTCGAGCAGGATGATGACATCTTTCTTGTGCTCGACCAGGCGCTTGGCGCGCTCGATGACCATATCGGCCACCTGGACGTGACGGGTCGCGGGTTCGTCGAACGTCGATGAAATCACCTCGGCATCGACACCACGCTGCATTTCGGTGACTTCCTCGGGACGCTCGTCGATCAGCAGGATGATCATGTGGGCTTCCGGGTTGTTGGCCCGGATGGCCGTGGCGATCGATTGCAGCATCATGGTCTTGCCTGCCTTGGGTGGGCTGACCACCAGGCCGCGCTGACCCTTGCCGATCGGCGCAATCAGGTCGATGATGCGCCCGGTGATGTCCTCGGTTGAACCGTTGCCGCGTTCGAGTTTCAGTTGTTCGCGCGGAAACTCGGGCGTGAGGTTCTCGAAAAGGACCTTGTTCTTGGATTTTTCCGGCTTTTCGTAATTGAGATCCTCGACCTTGAGCAGGGCGAAATAGCGCTCGGACTGCTTGGGCGGGCGAATCTTGCCGGCAATGTAGTCGCCGGTGCGCAGGTTGAACCGGCGAATCTGCGACGGCGAGACGTAGATATCATCGGGGCCGGCCATGTAGGAGGCCTCCGACGAGCGCAGGAAGCCGAAGCCGTCCTGGAGAATCTCCAGTACTCCATCGCCGTAGATGGACTCTTTCTTTTTGGCCTTGGCCTTGAGGATGGCGAAGATCAGGTCTTGCTTGCGCGAGCGACCCATGTTGTCGATGCCGAGTTCCTCGGCCATCTCGGTCAATTCCTTGGCGGATTTTCTTTTTAGTTCGGTCAGGTTCATGGAGGTGTGTTCCAGGGGTTGCACACACGAGCGCCAGGGGCAAACGGGGAGGTTCACCGAAAAGGCGCCCGAATTAGGGATCAAATATCGCTATATCGCAGTTAAAACCCGGTATCTCGGGTCAATGAACAAAAGGGATTCGCTCGGCGGGCCCCCGCCTCGATGGCGCCTAAGGTAGCACCAATCGCGACCGGAGTCCAGCGCAACGACTGATTGCGCAAGTTCACGCTTCACGCGCATCTTCAGCACCCCCGGCATTCGGGCCGGGGGCACCCGGTATTCAGATGGTTTCGTCGACAAATGCCTTGAGTGCCGACTTGGTCAATGCACCAACCTTGGTGCCCTGGAGCTCGCCACTGGCGAAAATCATCAGGGTGGGAATGCCACGGATCTTGTAGCGTGTGGTGACTTGCTGATTCTCATCGATGTTGATCTTGGCGATCTTGAGCTTGTCGCCATACTCATCGGCCAGCTCGTGCAGGATCGGCTCGATCATCTTGCATGGACCGCACCACTCGGCCCAGTAATCGACCAGCACCGGGCCATCGGCCTTGAGGACTTCCTGGTCGAATTCGCTGTCGGATACATGAACAATATTTTCACTCACGGTCCAAAACTCCTTGGAGGGGTTGAACAGCCCGGCCATCCCGGGCCATGTACAGGGGATTGCGTTCAGATTTTCGCGTGGATTCCCGAATTATACGGGCTGGCAAGTCATCAGGGTGCCTTAACG
Source organism: Wenzhouxiangella sp. (assembly GCA_007134485.1). Taxonomy (GTDB): domain Bacteria; phylum Pseudomonadota; class Gammaproteobacteria; order Xanthomonadales; family Wenzhouxiangellaceae; genus Wenzhouxiangella. The sequence goes on from SLKT01000010.1 coordinate 3,342, forward strand.
CCTATACTACGCGCTTTGTGTCCAACCTGCGGCACTGTCATCAGGCAGTTATATCGAGGCCCGGACATGCGATTTCAAGTAATGGAGATTCAGTGACACAACCCAAAATGCAGGAAACGGTGTTGACCGACACCCGTTTCGACACCTACGACCTCGATCCGAGAATTGCCCGCGGCCTGGACGACGCCGGGTTCGAATTCTGCACCCCCATCCAGGCTGAAACGCTGCCATTGGCGCTGAATGGTCGCGATGTCGCCGGCCAGGCGCGCACGGGCACCGGCAAGACCGCTGCCTTTCTGCTGGCCATCTTCAAGCGCCTGCTCGCTCCCGACAGCAAGGGACAGGGACCCAATCCCCGCGCCATCGTGGTCGCCCCGACCCGCGAGCTGGCCATCCAGATTCATCGCGATGCCGAGCTGCTCGGCAAACACACCGGCCTGCGCACCCTGCTGGCCTACGGCGGCGTCGACTACGTCAAGCAGCGCGACCAAATCGGCGAAGGCGTCGATATTCTCATCGGCACGCCCGGGCGCCTGATCGACTATCTCAAGCAGGGCATCTACAACCTCAAGCATATCGAGGTTGCGGTGCTCGACGAGGCCGATCGCATGTTCGACCTGGGCTTCATCAGTGACATCCGCTACCTGTTCCGACGCATGCCGCCGGTCGATCAGCGCCTGACCCTGATGTTCTCGGCCACTTTTCCACTCAAGGTGACCGAGCTGGCCTACGAGCACATGAACGATGCCCAGACGGTGCGCATCGCCGAGGAACAGGTCACCACCGAGCGGGTCACCCAGGTGGTCTACTACCCGGCCAATCACGAGAAGCTGCCATTGCTGATCCACCTGCTCAAGGGCAAGCAGGATGATCACATCATGGTGTTCGTCAATACCCGCCATGCCGCCGATCGGGTCGCGCGCACCCTCAAGGCCAACGGCATCGACGCGGCCATGCTGGCCGGCAATGTGCCCCAGAGCAAACGCCAGAAACTGCTCAAGCGCTTTCATGACGGCAATCTGGCGGTGCTGGTGGCGACCGACGTGGCCGCGCGCGGCCTGCATATTCCGGATGTCAGCCACGTGTTCAATTTCGACCTGCCCCAGGATGCCGCCGACTATGTCCACCGCATCGGACGAACGGCTCGCCTGGGGGCGACCGGCGATGCGATCAGCTTTGCCTGCGAGGATTACGCCTTTCATCTGCCGGAAGTCGAGGAATATATCGAGATGCCGCTGAAGGTTGTCCAGCACGACCCGGCCGAATTGCCTCGAATCGAACACCCGCCGGCACGCAAGCGCAAGAAAGGCGGTTCGAAAAAGCGAGGCGGCGGCCGGCGCCGCGGTGGCGGCAGGCGGTAGGAAAACGGTCGGGACCGGCCGGCATCCAGTTGTGATAATCTCGCCACAGGCCTGATCATCGCGACATCGACGAACCTTGAACCCGAGATTCACCCCAGCCCTTTCCGGTCGCCTGGCGCTGTTGACCAGCACTTTGCTGGCCATCGCGGTGGTCTGGTTGCTGGTGCGCATGGCCTGGCTGATTCTGGCCGGCCCGGAAGTCGAATCGGCGCCCGTGCCGCCGGTGCCCAGGGCCGCCCAGACCAGTGTTTCGGACAATGGCGATTTCGAATGGGACCTGTTCGGTCGCTCCCGCGAGGCAGCGGCACCGGCCCCGGTCACGGTGGCTGCCAGCCGCGGCGATCTGCGCTTGCGCGGGATCATGAGCCGGGCCGGCGGCGGATATGCCATCATTGCCGATGATCAGGGTCGCGAGGAGGTCTTCAAGGTGGGTGACGAACTGCCCGACGGCACGCGCCTGGAAAGTATCGAGGCGCAACGGGTCATCATCGCCCGTAATGGCCGCTCGGAGTCCCTGGAAATCGATGAGAATCGGGGTTCGGGACAACCCTCTCGCTCAACCGCTCGCACCGACAGCGCCCCGACACAGGTCGCGCCCCTGCCCGGCATGCGCGGCTTCCAGTCCCCGACCGCCATTTCGGCAGCCTCGATTCAGGATCGGGGCAGTGTCGGACAATTCGACCCGGCTTCGATGAGTGACCAGATTTCGATCCTGCCGGTCTCGTCCGGTGGTTTTCGAGTACGGCCCGGTCGTGATGCCAGCCTGTTCACGGCCGTCGGCCTGCAAATCAATGACGTGGTGACCGCCATCAACGGCCAGCCCATCGAGTCCGAAGAAGACGCGCGCGCGCTGTTTGCCGATATCATGCAGCGCGGAGAAGTCGCCATCACCGTCGATCGTCAGGGACGCGAGGTGACACTGCGACCCGACCTCGACCAGATCATGCGGAGTGTGCAATAACAATGACCCAGCGTCTGCCAAGCCTGATCCTGATCCTCGTGCTCGGACTGGCCATGCCGATCCACGCCGAGGACGACGGGCATGTCCTCAATTTCAAGGATGCCGATATCCGCTCCCTGATCACGGCAGTCGCCGACATGACCGGCAAGAGCATCATCATCGACCCGCAGGTATCCGGGCGGATCACGGTGATTTCCAGCCAGCCAATGGACAGTGACGAGGTCTACGAGGTGTTCCTGTCGATCCTGAGAGTCCATGGTTACTCGGCCATTCATGACAACAACACGGTGCGCATCGTGCCGGATACCAGCGCCCGCCAGGATGGCCGGGTGCCGGTCGACGACATGCGCGGCGGCGGCGATGAGCCGGTCACGCGAATCTTTCAACTCGAGCATGTGCGCGCCTCGGAAGTCTCGCAGATGCTGCGCAACCTGATGCCGCAATCGGCCTACCTGGTCCATCATGACGATTCGAACTCGCTGATCATCAGTGATCGCTCCGCCAACGTGCGCAGAATCGAGACCATCGTGCGTCGCCTGGATGCCGCCACCGATCAGGAGATCGAGGTCATCACTCTGGAGCACGCCGATGCAAGCGAAATCGTCACCCTGCTCAACCGGGTCTACGATGGCTCACGGGATTCGGCGATCGCCGATGAGCGCACCAATTCGGTCATTCTGGGCGGCGAGCCGAATCGCCGACTGCGACTGCGCACCCTGATCAGCCACCTGGACACACCGCTTGAAGAAGATGGCGCCACCCGGGTGATCTACTTGCGCTATGCATCGGCCGAAAGTCTGCTGCCGGTCCTGGAAGGCATGATCGACCGTGAAAGCGAGGGCAGTCAGCGGGTCCACATTCAGGCCCACCCCGAAACCAATGCCCTGGTAATCACCGCCGGTCCTTCGGCTTTGCGCACCATTCAATCGGTCATCAATCAGCTCGATATCCGACGCGCCCAGGTGCTGGTCGAGGCCATCATTGCCGAGGTCGCCGTCGATACCGCGCGCGAACTGGGCATCCAGTGGCAGGCCTTTTCCTCGGGCGACAGCGGGTTTTTCGGCGGCACCAATTTCCAGACCGGCGGCCGCAACATTCTCAACCTGAGCGCGGCGGCCGGAGAAATGGGCGAGGATGGCTTTCAGCTCCCCGGTCGCGGAATGAACCTGGGATACGTGCGCGGGCGTTCCAGTCTGCTGGGGGTCGAGATTCTCGAAATCGGCGCACTGGCCCGTGCGCTGGCCACCGATGCCAATACCAACGTGTTGTCAACCCCTTCCATCGTCACTCTCGACAACCAGGAGGCCAGCATCAATGTCGGTCAGGAAGTGCCGTTTCTGTCCGGCAGCTTCGCGACCGAGGGCGTGGCAACCGGGGAAGGCCGGGTCAACCCGTTCCAGACCATCAATCGTGAAGAAATCGGCATCAAACTCAATGTCACCCCGCACATCAACGAGGGCGGCACCATCGTGCTCAACATCAACCAGGAAGTATCCACCCTGGCGCCATCCGGAGGGGCGGTCGACCTGATCACCAACAAGCGCACCCTGACCACCCAGGTCATGGTCGCCGACGGCTCGATGCTGGTCCTGGGCGGGCTGATCAGCGATGATCTGCAGGAACAACTGGAAAGTGTCCCGGGCCTTGGCAGAATTCCGCTGCTGGGCGAGTTGTTCAAGTACCGCTCGACCAGCAATGTCAAACGCAACCTGATGGTCTTCATCCGGCCGCGCATCCTGCACGACGACGCCCTGGCCGACGAGATCAGCAGCACCAAGTACCGCGGTATTCGTGAACGCCAGCTTCAGCAACGTGAACGACCGGCCGGCCTGACGCGCCCGGCCGACATGCCGCTGCTGCCCGAACTCGAGGATTTCCTGCAGAAACCGCCGGATGGACGCTGAATTTCGACCCGGCTATGCCTTTGCCCGCAAGCGCGGCGTGGCCGTGGCCGGGCGCAATGGTGACGGTCGGGTTCGCCTGGCCGTGCGCGAACCGGTCGACCTGCCTGCCATCCAGGAAGTCCGTCGCCGCCTGACTGATCCGGTCTCCATCGAACGCATGGACGAGTCGGAGTTCGATCAACTGGTCACCCGGCTTTACGAAACCGGTGACGACACCGCCCGCCAGGTCGCCGAGGACATCGGCGAGGATCTGGATCTTGCCCGTCTGGCCGACGACCTGCCCGAGCCGGCCGATCTGCTCGAAAGCGAGGATGATGCACCGATCATCCGCCTGATCAACGGCGTGCTGACCCAGGCGGTGCGCGAGAACGCCTCGGATATTCATCTCGAACCGTTCGAGGAGCGCCTGTCCATCCGCTTCCGGGTCGATGGTGTATTGCGCGAGGTGATGTCACCGGCGCGCGCGCTGGCCGGGTTGATCACCTCCCGGATCAAGGTCATGGCCCGGCTGGATATCGCCGAGAAGCGGGTCCCCCAGGACGGACGGATCGGATTGCGTATTGCCGGGCGACCGGTGGATGTGCGCGTGTCCACCCTGCCCTCCAACCACGGCGAGCGCGTGGTGTTGCGCCTGCTCGACAAGCAGGCCGGGCGACTGGACCTGGCCGAGCTCGGCATGGATTCGGAAACCGAATCCAGAATGGCCGAGCTGATCGCGCGACCACACGGCATTCTGCTGGTGACCGGACCGACCGGCTCGGGCAAGTCCACGACCCTGTACGCCGCGCTGATGCGCCTGAATGATCGCAGTCGCAACATCATGACGGTCGAGGATCCGATCGAATACGATCTGGACGGCATCGGCCAGACCCAGGTCAACCCCAAGGTCGACCTGACCTTTGCCCGCGGACTGCGCGCCATCCTGCGTCAGGATCCCGACGTGGTCATGGTCGGCGAAATCCGTGACCTGGAAACGGCCCGCATTGCTGTCCAGGCCAGCCTGACCGGTCACCTGGTGCTGTCAACATTGCATACCAATACGGCGGTCGGCGCCATCACCCGCCTGGTCGACATGGGCATCGAACCGTTTCTGCTCGCCTCCAGCCTGAATGGGTCGCTGGCCCAAAGGCTGGTTCGGGTGCTCGACCCGGACCATCGCGAGGCCTACGAGATCAGCGCCGCCGAACTGGAGCGACTGGGCATCGCGGACCAGGGACCGACCCGCCTGTATCGTCCGGCAAGCGACCTGCCGACCGGCGTCTCGGGCTATCGCGGCCGCAGCGGCATTTATGAGCTGGTGCCGGTCAACGAGGCCATGCGCGCCCTGATCCACGACTCGGCCGCCGAATCGCGCCTGGAGTCACTGGCCCGCGAACTCAGCCCGTCCATCCTCGAAGACGGCTGGCGCAAGGCGGTCGCGGGCATCACCTCCCTGGAAGAGGTTTTGCGGGTGACGCGGGCCGGGGGTTGAGTGATGCAGACCGGGGAGCACCACACCAACCAAACCAACTAAACCAACCAAACAAAAAAACCAACCAAACCGAATAATGGGCGCATTTGAATACCAGGCACTGAGCGGCGACAAACCCACCCGCGGGGTACTGCAGGCCGACACTGCCCGCGCCGCCCGTGCACAGCTGCGTGAACGCGGCCTCATACCGCTGGAAATTCAGGAGGTTGAAAAGGATACCTCAAGTCAATTGTCCATTGGTGGCGGGGGCCGCGACCGGGCGTTGCTGTTGCGCCAACTGGCCACCCTGCTGAAAGCCGGTCTGACCCTGGAGGAAGTGCTCAGTGTGCTGACCGAGCAGACCGAATCCAGCCGCCAGCGTCGCCAGCTCGGGGCCATCCGATCTCGGGTCATGGAAGGGCAAAGCCTGTCGGCGGCCATGGCCGAGCATCCGGGTCTGTTTCCGCGTCTCTACACCGCCTCGATCGCCGCCGGCGAACATGCCGGACAACTCGAAGGCGTGCTGGCCCGCCTGGCCGATTACGCCGAACAGCGCGAAGAAACCGCGCGCAGCGTCGGCCTGGCGCTGATCTACCCTGCCCTGCTGGCGTTGATTTCAGTCGCCGTGGTCTGGGGATTGATCGGATTCGTCGTGCCGCGCATTACCGGGGTCTTCGAGCAGGTCGGACAGGAGCTGCCCATGCTGACCCGCAGCCTGCTGGCCTTGTCCGGGTTTCTTTCCGAACAGGGTCTGTGGCTTGCCCTCGGCCTGGTCGCCTTGCTGATTGGCGGTCTGGCCGCGTGGCGACATGCCGGCACCCGCCAGCATATCGATCGAATCCTGCTCAGGTTGCCAATCATCGGTCGCCTGGTCCGGGCCCGCCAGACGGCCAGCTTCACCCGCACGCTGGCCATCCTGACATCCAGCGCGGTGCCGCTGGTCGAGGCCTTGCGGGTGGCCGCCACGGTGGTCATGAACCGGGTGGTGCAAAGCGATATCGAACGCGCCGCCACCCAGGTCCGGGAGGGCGTGTCCCTGACCCGTGCGCTGGACCAGTCCACCTGGCTGCCGCCCATGGCCCGCCGGCTGATCGGCGGTGGCGAAAAAAGCGGCGAACTGGCCCCGATGCTCGAACACGCCGCCGATATCCAGGAACGCGAACTGCAATCCGCCACCACGGTGGTGCTGGCCATCCTGCAGCCCATGCTGATCCTGGCCGTCGGGTTGATGGTGCTCTATATTGTCCTGGCCATCATGCTCCCGATCCTGAGCATGAGCCAGTTACTGGCTTGAAAAACGGGATGTTCTCGCTGAGTCTTCAGTCCCGGTTTCGGGCCTGCTGTCAAAGTGCAAACAGAAAAAAACCTTTAAACGCAAAGACGCGAAGATGCAGAGAAAGAAATTGAACTCTAAAGACATGCTTTTTGGTTTCTCTTCGACTCCGCGTCTTCGCGCGAGAATTTGCGTTTCCAGGCAGTCCGGACACGTGAACGTTAGGGTGGAGAACGTTTCAACCTCGTCCGTCGGGGATGTGACCCCGACCTACAAGGAAGCGGGCGGAACAACCCACTGTAGGTCGGCCCGACGCGGCCGACGGTCAACGCTGAACGCTTCACCACCGGTCAGTTGGCAGATCCAACACCAGGTCGCCATGGTGTCGTTGACATGGGTAGGTACATGATCCGGTTCGAGCATGTGGCCAAGCGCTACCCCGGGGGGATTCAGGCGCTTAGTGATGTCAATTTCAGCCTTGAGAAGGGTGAGCTGGCGTTTCTGACCGGGCATTCCGGGGCGGGTAAATCGACCCTGTTGCGCCTGATTGCCCTGCTCGAGCGGCCCAGCCGCGGGCAGGTGGTGTTTGACGGGCGCAATGTCGGCAAGCTGGCGCGTCGGCATATTCCCTACTTGCGCCGCCGCGTCGGGGTGATTTTCCAGGACTATCGACTGCTCAACGACAAGCGGGTGTTCGACAACGTCGCCCTGCCGTTGGTGATTGCCGGCCTGTCGTATTCCGAAATCAAGCGCCGGGTGCGTGCGGCGCTGGACAAGGTCGGGCTGCTTGAAAAGGAGCGGATGTATCCGCCGATGCTTTCAGGGGGCGAGCAGCAGCGCGTCGGTATCGCCCGGGCCATCATCGGCAAGCCGCCGCTGATTCTGGCCGATGAGCCCACCGGCAATCTCGATCCGGACATGTCGGCCGAGCTGATGAACTATTTCCTGCAGCTCAACGAGCTGGGCGTGACCATGCTGATCGCCAGTCATGATCTGGACCTGATCCGCCAGCTTGGACGACGGGTGCTGGTCCTCAAGGCCGGTGAAATGGTCGATGACCTGCCGGCCCGCTCCGCCCTGACCGGGGATGACACTCATGTCTAGCGCCAGGCGCGGCGGCCAGGAGCAATTGCCGGGCGCGGCCGGTCTGCGCGCGTGGGCGCGCCGGCATGCCTTCAGTTTCCTGTCATCACTGGGTTCTCTGACTCGCCAGCCGATCGCCTCAAGCATGACCGTGATCGTTCTGGCGGTGGCCCTGACGCTGCCGACTGCCTTGTATGTCACCCTGGACAACGTCGAGCGAATCAGCCAGAACTGGGAGCGCCTGGACACCATCTCGGCATTCCTGAGTGAGGATGTTGGTGAATCCGAGGCCATGCGTCTGGCCAGCCGCCTGAGCAACTGGTCGGAAATCGCCTCGGTGGATCCAATCAGCCCAAAAACCGGTCTGGCCGAGTTGTCCGGGCAACTGGACCTGGGCGACCTGGGTGATCGGATCGAGGACAATCCACTGCCCTGGGTGCTGGAAATCTATCCGACCAGCGGCGCCGACATGGCTGTGCTGGTGCACCGGGTCGAGCGGGAAAGTGAGATCGAAATGACCGTGGTCGACCTGCAATGGCTGGAGCGCCTCGACGCCATTCTCGAAGTCATCAACCAGTTGATCGTGCTGCTGGCGCTATTGTTTGCCATCGGCGTGGCCTTCATCACGGCCAATACCATTCGCATGGATATTCAGAACCGCCGCGAGGAGATCGAGGTCATGGCACTGGTCGGCGCCACGGCCGGATTCGTGCGGCGTCCGTTCCTGTATTCCGGCCTGTGGTATGGCCTGCTCGGCGGAGCGCTGGCCTGGCTACTGATCCGCACCGGGCTGATCGTGCTCTCGGCTCCGATCGCCCGCCTGAGCGGCAGCTATCAAACCGAGTTCCAGCTGCACGCGCCCGGGCCGGAGGTGACTGCGATCCTGATCCTGGGTAGTGGCCTGTTCGGCATCATCGGATCGTGGCTGGTGGTCAGCCAGCACCTCAGACGCATTAACCCGGGTTAACCCATCGTGAGGGCGTTGGCGACCTTTTCGGAATACTCGTTTCGCAGGGCCTTCCACTCGAGGCGAAACCACGGCGCGATCGGGGCGGTTTCGTCGTTGACCATGCGATCGACTTCGGCCGGCTCGACGAATCGCCAATCGGCGATCTCGGAAGGGTTGGGCCGGATCTGATCATCGGTTGTCCGGCCCACGTACACCCAGCACAGTTCATGTTCCGATCCCAGATCCTGGTAGCGGGCCTGGTAGCGGAACTTGTAGATGAACTGCAGTGATGCCCTCAGGCCCAGTTCCTCTTCGATACGTCGGCCGGTGGCGGTGTCCATGTCCTCGCCGGCGCGCGGATGCGAGCAGCAACTGTTGGCCCAGAAACCGGGCCACAAACGCTTGCCGGGCGCACGCTGCTGAATCAGCAGCCGACCATCGGGGTTGAACAGGAATACCGAAAACGCGCGGTGCAGCAGTCCATCGCCATCGTGACAGTCGCCCTTGGACTTGTAACCGATCGGATTGTCCTGCTCATCGACCAGAATCAGCGATTCCGATTCCGATGAGACCACCCGCGCCGGACCGGCTTGATCAGGCACAGCCAACATTGACCTCCAGGGCATGGTAACCGGCCTCGCGGATGGCCCGGGCCACCTTGCCGGGATCGTCCGGACACAGGGCAATGATCGATCCGCCTCCACCACCACCGGTCAGCTTGGCGCCGGTCGCGCCGTTGTTGCGGGCAATCTGAATCAGTTCTTCCAGTTCCCAACTCGAGACCTGCATGGCGTTGAGCAAGCCCTGGCAGACGTTCATCATTTCGCCCAGGGTTTCATAATCACTGGTCTGAAGCGCCTGGAGGCCCTGGCCGACCAGGGTGTCGATTTCATCGAAGATGCGCTCGTACAAGCCGGGGTTGCGTTTCCAGGCTTCCCGCACCCGGGCCACGGTGCGCGCGGTCAGACTCTCGATACCGCTCATGCCGATCACCATGGGCAAGGGCTGCTGGATTTCGATGACTTCGCGCAACGGCTGCTCGCCGGTTCGATAGAGCATGAACTGTCCGTAGGTCGCCAGGGTGTTGTCGAGACCCGATGGCGTTCCATGCGCGACTTTCTCGCATTCGAAAGCCAGTTCGTTGATGGTTTCGTCACTCAGGTTCAACCCGAAATGCAGGCTCATTGCACGGATGACGGCGACCGCCAGGGCTGCCGATCCGCCCAGCCCCATGGCTCTGGGTACGTTGGGAAAGATCTCGATGCGCATGCCGCGACCATCCAGGTCCAGGGACTTGAGCAAGCGTTGCATGGACCGGGTGAACGAGGGTGGCCTGGCGGCATTGAAATCCAGACGCTGCTCTACACCCCAACGCGGAATGATCAGCTCCACGCCCTCCCGGGTGTCTTCGATGCGCGCCTGGATGGCCAGCGGAATCGGCGCGGCGATGGCGCGACGACCATACACCACGGAATGCTCGCCGAGCAGGATGATCTTGCCGTGACCGGCCCCGAGCGACTCACCCTCGAGGACTTCCGTCTCGCGCGCACTGGCCACGCTGGGTTCGGTCTGCTCGTTGACCGTGCGCATGATTTCCTCGGCTTTCCAGATCTTGATGTCCCCGGAAGCGATCAGGCGCTCGACCACGGTATCGAAATGCTCCGCCGGCACGCCGGCAGCGGTCGCCACGCTGCGGGCATGCAGGGTCATGTGGCCCTGCTGTATGCCCTCGGTGACCAGGGCGCGCAGCGCCGAAAAGGTCTGCGCCAGTCCGACCGCACCCATGACCTCGGCCAGTTCGCGGGCGTTTTCCACCGACAGCATGCGCATGTTCAGCGCCACGGTCGGGTTGGTCTGCAGGGGCCCGCCGACGGTACCCACCTTGATCGGAATCTCGAGCTCACCGAGCAGGTCGCCGTTTTCAGCCTTTGACCAATGGGTCAACGAGGTATACCGCCCTCCGCGCGCGGCATAGGCGTGCGCACCTGCCTCTATGGCGCGCCAGTCATTGCCGGTGGCCAGGGCTACGGCATCGATGCCGTTCATGATGCCCTTGTTGTGAGTGGCGGCACGATACGGATCGATGCGGGCAAAGTCGTTGGCCACGATGATGCCGTCGCGGACCTGTTCACCATCAAACCCCTTGCCGGTCAGCAAGCCGGTCGGGATGCGCACCCGGGCCTTGACCAGGGCGCGATCGGCCAGGTTGGAAAGGATGCGCAGAAAGACCCGGCCTTCGGCAATATTCTCGACCAGCGAAGCCACGCCTTCGCACATGGTATTGACCAGGTTGGCGCCCATCGCATCACAGGTATCAACCAGCAGATGCACCACGACCATGTCGCCGCCGGGACCTTGCGAGGGATGAATGAAGACTTCCAGATCCTTGGCGCCGCCACCACGGGCAATCATTTTCGGGTGCAGGCTGTTGGCCAGGTTCAGGATTTCGTGCTTGCGCTGCAACAGCGCGGCCTTGGCCCGCGACGGGTTGGGCACATCGACAATCTGGACCTGCCCGATCAACAGCGGCTCCTGGCTGATGACCTCGAAACCACCGGCCTGGCGGGCCAGCTTGGCGGCCGAGCTCAAGGCGGCGACAATCGACGGTTCCTCGACGACCAGCGGAATGACATATTCCTTGTCGTTGATCAGGAAGTTCAGCCCAAGTCCGACGGGCAGGCCCATGACCCCGATGACGTTCTCGATCATCTTGTCGGCCAGATGAACCGACAGGGTATGGCGACCCGACTGCAGATTCTGGTAGTCCCTGGCGTCCAGCAGGCCGCGATCGCGAACCGTGCGCACCCGCTCGGGCACGCTCATCTTGTAAAACCGGGGAATTCTCGATCGCTCCATGATCCGACTTACTCCAACTTGGTGTTCAACGCGTCGCACGGGTGTCCACCCGGACCCCGTGCAGGTCCGTGGTCAACGCAAGCAACGGCATGTCCTGCGACGTCGACCAGTCGGACAGTTCCGAAATCTGTCCAGGGTCGGTCGTCGCGACCATGCCGATATCGCCTGATCCTGCGCCACAGGGCTTGTAGGCCAGACCCAGACGCTCGCATTGCTCGGCAATTCGCGCATGCGCCGGACTGACAATATTCAATCCGGTCAAACCACCCATTTTACCCATAAGCTGCCCGTAATCGTGAAACTGCTCGATGAGTGCCTCGGCATCGCCACGCTCGATCGCGCCATGAGCAAGTTGACAGACAGTGTTCATGGAATCCAGGAGTTTCCTTGCGGAATCGGGATCATCCTGCCGCCAGCGTTCGAATCCCTCGAGCAGTTCAATCGTGGATGCGGATTGTCCGGTCCAGACAAAGGCCAGCGTCAGACTCTCCGGCAGGCTGACCCGGGTCACGGAGGCCTGATCATCGACGACCTGGTAGCGGATGATGCCGCCACACAGACTGGTGGCCAGATCGATGCCGCTGCCACGACCATCCTGACCGCGCCGGTAAGGTTGCAACAGTCGATTCAGGGAGCTCATGGACAAACCTGACTGTAGCGAGCCGCCGGCAAACTGGCGCAATGCGGCATCCATGGCCACGGCCACCGCAGAGCTCGACCCGAGTCCGAGCTTGGTGCTGCCCCTGGGTCCGGTTTCGAACAGTTCCGTGGTGTCGATGCGAATCGTCATGGGGCGGGTGTGTCCGAACCGCTTGCTGGCCAGACGATACAGGTAGCTGAACAGGTCAGCCGTGCGAGTCAGCCGTGACCAGCCCGGGTTGGAGACATCCCACTCGATCCGCCCCGACGCGTCAATGACGAAACTGATCGGCTCGATACCAAGCTGTGGTGCGGCCATGCTGCACTCATCCGCACGGCAAGGCTCCATCTCCACCCGGGCATGACGATCCACGGCCATCGATAAACCGGGCGCACCGGCCAGGACCGCGTATTCACCCAGCAATACCGCCTTTCCGGGCGCTATGGCGCGAATGACCGTCATGAAATCACCCGGGCGCCTTCACCGAGGCCGGTGTAAAGCACGTTTTCCACACCCGGAACGGATTCCAGTTCGGCGCCCACCCGTGCGGCATTTCCGGGCTCGCAGATGGCCTTGATCTGTGGACCGGCATCGATGGTAAAGAACACCCCGATCCCCTGCTCGCGCAGTGCTCGCACGCAATGCATGCAGGATACGCTCGCGCCATTCCAGTAGATCAGCCCGGGACGCGCGGCCAGCACCGAGGCATGCATTTTCAGGGCGCTGGATTCGGAAACCTCGGCCAACTGTTCGAAATCCCGCCCGGCAATGGCCCGGCCAGCGGCAGCAACATCTTCCGCCACCGAATCGACCCAGGATCGGTAGTACGGCGATGTGTCCATGGTCCGCAGCATGCCGTCGGTGGAACCGACCTTCTTGGCTCCGGAATCGGTAATCGCCACAACCACTTCCAATGGCCATTCATCCGCGGCCAGCAGCGGTGCAGCCACACAGTCACTGCCATCGGCCTGCATCCCGGAATGCATTTCCACAAATCCGCCAAAGATCGAGCGGGCCGCCGATCCCGAACCACGCCGGGCCAATTCCGACAGTCGATCATGGGGCAGGTCGAGCCCGAAAAGACGTGCCGCAGCCACGACTAATGCGGCAAATGCCGAGGCCGAGCTGGCCAGCCCCGCGCCGGTCGGGAAGTTGTTGCGACTCTCAACCCTGCAAAACGGGCCACCACCGGCCAGCTCGCGCATCAGATCCAGTACCCGACCAATGCGTTCGGCATCGGCTGGTCGGCCATTGAGGCTCAACTCGTCCTGGTTCAGGGCGGCATCAGCAACCAATCGGGACTCGGTTTCCAGTCCGTCCAGGGTGATCGAGACCGACCCGGCCGCCGGCAGGTTGAGCGCAAGGTCGCGCTTGCCCCAGTACTTGACCAGGGCGATATTGGCCCCGGCACGGGCAGTGACAGGCGCGGCGGTCATGATGATCGGTACCGGTTGAGCAAATCGGAAACCACTGCAAACTATGCCAATTATCGCCGATCTGGCCCAGCTATAGATATGGAAATGGCCGAAGTCACTTGATCAACCGGACGGGCATGTCCAACTCAGGTTGGAGTTTACGGGGGTGGGCGCCGAGTGGCCCTGCCCGGGGCCGGGTTACTCAGAGGTACTCAGTTCCCGTGGCTCCTGCTGTTGCACGAACGGCTGAAAGCGCGCCCTGGGGAACTCCACTCGAATTTCCGTACCCACACCGAGTTCACTGTCGGCCTGGACGGTCCACCCAAAGCGACTGCACAATCGCATGACGATGGCCAGGCCAAGCCCGTAGCCCTCATTGCTGCGATCATGACCGCGGTAGAACGGCTCGAACATGCGCTCGAGATCCGACTCGCTCATGCCGCAGCCGGTATCCTTGACGACCACGCCGTTGGCATCGATCAATACCTCGACGCGCCCGGCGTCGGTGTAGGTCAGCGCATTGCGCAACAAGTTGGTGAACACGATCGCCAGGACCCGCTCGGGGGCATCGACCTCCAGTAGGCCATCAGCGCGAATAGAGGTTTCGATCTCGTCGGATGGCTGGATGGCCCGTTCAACCTGCTCGAGGGTATCGGTCAGCAGATCATTGAGTACGACCGATGACCATGACAGCTTCGACTCGCTCTCGCGGGCGAGAATGAGCAGGGTTTCCAGCAGTGCCTCCATGTCGCGCACTGTTCGTTGCATGCGCTCGACAATGCGCTGGCGTTTCTCCGGATCATCGAACCGCGCCATCAAGTCCAGGTTGGCCCGAATCACCGCCAGTGGCGTACGCAATTCGTGACTGGCGTTGCGGGTGAAGTTGCGCTCGCGCTGGATATAGGACTCGAGACGGTCAATGAACTGATTGAAGGCATTGACCAGGGTGACGACCTCCGAATCGGCGGTATCACTGAATTCCTTGGGGCAGAATTTTTCGAACTGGCCGGTATCAAAATCGTAATTGCGCACGCGATCGCCCAGCAATACGATTTTCGAAACCGCCCGCCTGGACATGACATAGCCGACCCAGGTCAGGATGTAGATCAGCAGCAAGACGCCGGTCAACGGAGCAATGCCGAAGTAAAAGGCCAACGCCGAGACCTGAACCTCATCGAAGACCAGGTATAACCGGTCGGCGCCTCGATCGGAGATATGGACGACCGGCTCCGAGCCCGGCGCCTCGACGACGCGATGAAAGCCGACCGGTTCATCGCGCAACCACACCGGGACCTGGCTGTAATCGCTCTGGCGCGCCATGTAGCCGCGCAAGTTATTGGTATTGGGCAGGGGAAAACTTCGGTCCTCGGCGTAGTTCGACCAGAAATGTTCGGCCTCGCCGTTGAGCGCTTCCTGGACCAGGACCCGCTCGACCACGGTGGCCGCGGCATAGACGCCAAGAATCGTGGCGATGCTGATCGCAAGCACCTGGAGAATGAACACCCGCACCAGCTTGGTGTTCAATCCCCCTTTCAGAATGCGATTCAGTGCATTCATGAATCAGCGTTTCTTGAACCGGTAGTGGGCGACCATCCATGCATTGCCGTGATCATAAGCGAACAGTTCTTCACAGGCCATGAAGAACATCCGCCAGCGTTGCGTCCAGACCCTGGCCTGATCGCCGTGCTGACCCGCCAGGATTGCCTCGACCTGACCACGCCGGGCATCGAGATTATCCAGCCAGGCGCGCGCGGTGCGGGCGTAATGTCGCCCGGAGTAGAGTCGACGGCTTTCAAGCAACACATCATGCTGAAAGTGTAGCAGTGTGTCGGCAGCCGGCATCAACCCCCCGGTAAAGAAGTAACGCCCCATCCAGTTGCCCTGCCCTTCGGTCTCGAATGGATAGGCAAGAAACTGATGACAGAAAATGTGCACGAACAGGTAACCGTCGTCTTCAAGCCAACCTGCGATCCGTTCGAGCAAGACCCGATAGTTGCGCACATGCTCGAACATTTCGACCGAAACCACACGGTCGAACCGCTGATCCAGTTCAAGCTCATTGACATCGCAGGTGATGACCTTGATGTTGTGCAGGCCCAGCTCCAGCGCCCGTGACTCGATGTAGCGGCGCTGCGAGGCCGAGTTTGAGACCGCGGTGATTCGGCTTGCCGGGTACTCGGCCGCCATCCACAGGGTCAGGGAGCCCCAACCACAACCCAGCTCGAGTACCTGTTGGCCATCCTTGAGCCGGGCATGTTCGCAACTGGCCTTGAGCATGGCGACCTCGGCCTCGTCCAGGGAATCGATGCCTTCCGGCCACAGGGCGCTGGAATACTTCAGTCGTGCCCCGAGTGTCTGCAGGTAGAAGTCCGTGGGCACCTCGTAATGCTGCTCATTGGCTGCATCGGTCTCCAGGGCGATCGCCGATCGAGCCAGCGACTCGATCAGTTCACGGTGGCGCAGGGACCGCACTTCGGGATCATGACCCGCCTCGTCGGCCAGTCTCCGCTTGAGTAGCTGACGAATGCCGATTCGGACCATCCAGTCCGGCAACCGCCCGCTTTCGGCAAGGGCAATCAGATTCATGAATTGGTTTCCGGACTGGAAATGATGTTGCGATCTAGTGAAGTGTCGCTAGTCGATTCACGCGCAAGTCTGAATAGCAGCGGCAACACCACCGCCCAGCTCAGGCCGGTGGCCAGAATCACCTGCCAGGCCGGCGCCAGCCAGTCGACCGCACCAAAGCGCATCCCGGCATAGTACGACAGCGGCGAGCCAATGGCGCCGGCCACGGCCAGAATGGTCAGCCGATGCTTGAATGCGCGCATCGAATGATTAATGACCAAGGCCACGGCCAGCCACAGCAACATGATCCACAGCGGCGCCACACCCGCCCACGGCCAGGGCATGGCGAATTCCAGCAGGCCCAGCTGGATCCATGCGCTGTCCAGAGTGATACCAACAAGCAGGCAGCTCGCGATCATGCGCCCGTCGAGCGGGTGACGGTTGGCGCGATTCAGTTGCCACAAAAGCATGACGCCCACCACCAGCATTCCGGTCCACAGCCATCCGTGGGCAGCACCCAGAACGCAAGCCGGCCAGCTCAACTGGAACAATCCCTGGTTGATCATGAATGCCCGACTCATCAGCGATCCGCCGTCAGTCCCGTCCAGTCAGGCGCACGGTAATCCGGCCCGGCCAGAAGCAGGTGAACATCGCTGATGGCGCGCTCGCTGAATCCGCCCTCGCAATAGGCCAGGTAATAGCGCCAGCGTCGGCGAAACATGTCATCGAAGCCCATGGCGGCAATGTCGTTCCAGGCAGCCTCGAACCGGTCACGCCAGTCGGACAATGTGCGCGCGTAACTGCCGCCAAGATCGGCAAGCTCGATCAGGCCGAGTCGGGTCGAGCGAGCCATGGCCGAGGTAATGGTGCTGACCGATGGGATGAAACTGCCAGGGAAAATATAGCGCTTGATGAAGTCCACGCTCCTGAGCGCACCGGCATAGCGATAGTCCTCGATGGTGATGGCCTGCAGAATGGCCAAACCGTCGGGCTTGAGGAGATGATCAATACGTTGAAGATAGGTATCCAGGTATTGGTGGCCAACCGCCTCGATCATTTCAACCGATACCAGCTTGTCATAACGACCCTCGAGATCACGGTAATCGCTCATCAACACTTCGACCCGATCGTCCAGCCCGGCTTCGGTGACACGCTTCAAGGTGGCCTCGTATTGACGCCTGGAAATGGTCGTCGTGGTCACTCGACAGCCATAGCGCGATGCGGCATGCACGGCCAGTGCACCCCAGCCGCTGCCGATTTCGAGCAGATGATCTTCGGAGCCCAGGTCGAGTTTTCGGCACAAACGCTCGAGCTTGTTGAACTGGGCCTGTTCCAGGGTTTCCTCCGGGTTCAGATACAAAGCGCTGGAATACATCATGGATTCATCCAGCCATGTCGCAAAGAATTCATTACCCAGATCATAGTGGGCGGCAATGTTGCGCCGACTGCCCTTGAGGCTGTTGCGATTGAAGCGGTGCCAGAGACCCAGCAGCCAGCCGGACAGACGCGCCGACCCGGAATCCACTCGTTCAAGCAGGTCGCGATTGCGCGCCATGATTCGAACCACTGCAACCAGATCCGGGCTATCCCAAAGCCCGGCCATGTAGGCTTCCGCGGCGCCGACACTGCCGCCGGTCGCCATCAGACGCCAGAAGGCCTGGTCGTGAACCGTGACCCGGGCATTCAACTCGTCCTTGCCATTGCCCAGTTGAATGGTTTCCAAACCATCACTGATCACCAGGCAGCCGTGCTCGAGCGAGCGAAGTCGAGCGATGACGCGATCACGCATCAATGCCGAAAGGCGACTGTGCTGACGGTCGCGGATGCGTTCGGCGGTCTTGTCTGTGGCATTCATGTTCATTCAACGACTCGATCAGGGTGCGTGTGGAATGGCGTGCGTTTCAACCACAAACGCAGGGCCTGCCAGTAAATGCCGGCGAGCACTCTTGCGGTCATCAGCGGAAACTTCAGCGGCGCCATGCTCATGTTGCGTGCGGTCACCGGCGACAACGCCAACCGCATGCCTGCTTCGAAACAGTGTGCGCCGCCATCGGTCACATTCATGTGAATGTCGATCCGATCCGGCATCAACCCGAAACGCCAGTCATAGCCGAGATGCATCGGCAGAAATGGCGAAACGTGAAAGCACTTGTCGAACACGAAGCGATATTCAGGGCCGGTCTGGCCACGACAATCCAGGGCGTAAGCATGTCGCTCGCCCCATGGCGTGTTGTGCACTTCGGCCAGCACGGCTTGCAATTGCCCTTCCTGATGACAGTAGTAAAAGGTGACCGGATTGAAATTGCATCCCCACTGGCGCAAATGGGTCAACATGAACACCGGCCCGTTCGGCCGAAAGCCCAGATCGGACTGGATTCGATCGCGCACCGCGCTCCCCAGGGAAAGATCAGGCGGACCGTAATGATCTCGGCGACGAAAGCTGACCAGGTTGAACCGCTCCAGTGACCACAGCCGACTGCGAGCAAAGATCTCGTCGAGGCGATCGACATCCAGCAGGCTCATGTAAAGGCGGTAGCGGAAGGCGTGAACGCCCGGCTTGTGGCGCCGGTGCCAGACATTGCCATGAGCCAGGGCGTCAAACATTGGTCATTCCAAGCTGTTCAATGACCCGGGCGGCGCTGGCGACGCCATCCTCGTGGAAACCCCATCCCCACCAGGCGCCACAGTACCAGGTGCGTCTGGGGCCGTTGATCTCACTCCAGCGTCGCTGGGCAATGACGGCATCCGGGGTGAATACCGGATGGCGATAATGACGACGAACCAGGATCTGATTCGGGTCGATCCGCTCGGTCTGATTGAGGGAAACGATGAAATCGCGCTTTGACTCGATCCCTTGCAGCCGATTCATGTAGTAGTTGACCCGGCACTGGTCATGATCGCGCGGATCGCGCCGGACATTCCAGCTGGCCCGCGCCCTGGGCAGCCGTGGCAACAGGCTCGAGTCGGTGTGCAGCACGGTTTCGTTGTCCTGGTAAGCGATCGCGCCGAGAATGCTGCGCTCGGCCCGATCAGCATCGCCGAGCAACCTGAGCGCCTGGTCGCTGTGACAGGCCAGGATGACTGCATCGGCGACAACCTCGTCGTGCTCGGTCAACACCTTCACGCCATTGTCCCGGCGCTCGATGCTGCGAACGGCGGTCCCGGTCTCGATCCGCGCCGGGCCCCTGGCGGCGGCTTCCACGTAAGCCCGGCTGCCTCCGTCAATGGTGCGCCAGGGCGGACGCTCACCCAGCTCGAGCATGGCGTGATTGTCCATGAATGCCAGCAGGTGACGCATCGGAAACTCGCGGATCCGATCCATCGGAGCCGACCACAGGGCCGAGGCCATGGGCATGAGATGCAGTTCGCCAAACATGCGGCCCATCGAGCTGTCGTCCAGCCACTGGCCCAGCGTCGTTCGGTCATCGAGCGTTTCAAGCAACCCCGGCGCCATTCGGTAAAAGCGCACGATATCCCGAACCATGCCGAGAAACGCCGGGCGAATCAGGTTGCGCCGTTGGCAGAACAATCGATCCAGGCTGGTTGCGTTGTACTCCAGGCCACTGGCTGCATCGGAAACTGAAAAGCTCATGTCCGAGGTCTTCCAGGAGACATTCAATTCATTCAGCCAGGTACTGAACAGTGGATAGTGACGCTCGTTGAAGACGATAAAACCGGTGTCGATCGGAATGGTTCGGCCGTTGTCCTCGATGATCTGGGTGTCGGCGTGACCACCCGGGCGCGAATCGGCCTCGAACACGATGACCTCGTGATCGCGGCCAAGATGCCAGGCAGCGTACAGTCCGGACACCCCGGCACCGACGATCACCAGTTTCATGAGTGGCGATCAATCCGACGATCAATCCGCCGGGCCTGAAGCATGGCCGGCGGCACGGACTTGAGATCGCGCACCAGACCGATGCGTTCGAACATCCACAACACGTAATAGCTGATGTCGATTTCCCACCAGTAGAATCCCTGACGCGCGGAACCGGGGAAATGATGATGATTGTTGTGCCAGCCTTCGCCGAGTGTCAGCACGGCCAGCAGGGCGTTGTTGCGACTGTCGTCGGTGGTTTCGAAACGGCGCTTGCCCCAAACATGGGCCAGGGAGTTGATGGTCAGCGTGACGTGGATCAGAACGACGGTGGACAGGAAGTAACCCCACACCAGGATCTGCCAGCCATTGGTGCCCAACCCGGGCGCCCATCGTTCAAGCAATACGCCCAGACCGAACAGCGAAGCGGCATACAACACCGGAATCGCCAGGTCATAGCGATCCAGCCAGCGCAGTTCGGGGAAACGGGCCAGGTCTGGAATCTGGCGATAGTCGGTCGCGAAATGGGCGCGACTGAGAAACCATCCCATGTGGCTCCACCAGAAACCATGACGAGGCGAGTGCGGGTCATCGGCGCGATCGGAGACCTTGTGGTGATGGCGATGATGCGCCGCCCACCACAAGGGTCCGCGCTGGGTGGCGCTGGCGCCCAGTAGCGCAAATGCAAACTGGACCGGGCGCGAGACCCGGAACGTCTTGTGGGCAAAGTAGCGGTGATAAAAGGCGGTGATCGCAAACATGCGCACCAGGTAACTGGCCACGAAAACCGCCACCGCAACCCACGACACGCCCACAAGAAAAACGCCCAGGCAGGCCAGGTGAAGACCAATGAACGGCAGGATGCGAATCCAGTCGACTCTGCGCTCAGCGATCGAATCTTCGGATTCCAGGTTCTCGGAGGCAATCCAGGAGGCCAGGCTTTGCTTTACGGACATGAATGTGGAGCAATCAGAATCATGATCGCTATTGGACTCGGCGAGCGGTGAATCCCCTGTGAAACAGATCAATGAAACAGATAACACCTACGCCTGCTCTGGAAAATTTCCTACCCGCCCAGGGGCAATTCGACCGATTTGCAGGGGCTGGATGATCGGGACAATACGTGATGTCAATCACATTTTCCCGGAGGGCGTTTCATGAAATCCCGGCAAAGCGGCCTGAGCCTGCTCGACCTGATGATCACGCTTGCGGTCATGTTCGTATTGTTGACCATTGCACTGCCATCCATGGGCAACCTGGTGCGCGAACATCGGCTCACCAGTCATTCGAACACCCTGCTGGCTCACTTGCATTACGCACGCCACGAAGCCGTGTTCCGTCGCCAGCATGTCACCGCCTGCCCCAGTCTGGATCAGCTCGAGTGCACGGGCGACAATCGCTGGGATCGGGGCTGGATCGTCTTCATCGATGCCGATCGCTCCGGTCAACCGGATTCGGAGCGGGACATCCTGCGTGTGGTTCAGCCTACCGACAGCCTGCTGATGCACTCGGCCGGACGCATCCGGGTGCGCTTCCAGCCGCATGGCGGCGCCTATGGAACGAACCTGACCATTCGCGTGTGCGACCCGTCCGGCAGCGCCGACCCGCGCGCCGTCGTTGTCTCCAACCCGGGCCGAATCCGTTCCACCGACCAGGTGGACCCCGCTGAATGCGAAGTCTGATCTTCAGACCCACATACGGTGGCGTATGTGGTAGGATTAAAACGTCCGTTTCAATCGAACGTTTGAATTGTCCGCCAACGCCTCCACCAACGATCGAATTCTCGATGCAGCCGAACGTCTGTTCGCCGAGGAGGGCTTTCATGCCACCTCGTTGCGCCAGATCACCCAGGCAGCCGATGCCAACCTGGCCGCGGTCAATTACCACTTCGGTTCCAAGCAGGCCCTGCTGCTGGCGGTTTTCCGGCGCCGGCTGGATGCCCTGAACCAAGCGCGTCTGGAGCGCCTGGACCACGTCCTGGATGCAGCCGATCCGCCAGTGCTCGAAGATATCCTGAAGGCTTTCGTTTTTCCGGCCATGGCGCTGACCCATGGGCGGCATCATGAAGGTCAACGTTTCATGCGGATCCTGATGCGCGCCTTTGCCGATCAGGACGAACAACTGCACCGTGCGCTGAGCGCCGAATATGCTCACGTCATGCGTCGCTTCGCCGACGCCATCGCCACCGCCCTGCCCGGCACCGAACCGGTGCATTTGCGTCGACAACTCGATTTTCTTGTCGGCGCCTTGACCCACACGATGGCAGAGTCCGAGCTTGAAGATGCTGAATCGATTGCATCGGACCTGGTCCGTTTCACGGCCGCCGGCCTGCGCGGCACCGTTCAACCCATTGCTCGTTCAGGCGCCAGGCGCGCCATGGAGATCGCCCGATGACCCCCTTGATTATTGCTCTCTTGATTGTCGGCCTGCTGGCCATGGCCTGGTTCCGTGCCCCAGCCTGGCTGGCTGCCGGTCTGGTCACCGCCCTGACCGTGGTCGCGGTGGTATGGATGCCGGTCGCCTGGCCGGTCGACGTGGTACTCATGGTCGTGTCCGCGGCCCTGATTTTCATGGCCGCGACTCCATTGCGCCGTGCAGTTCTCTCGCGCCCGCTGTTCGGCTGGTTCAAGAGCGTGCTGCCGGCCATGTCGGCCACCGAGAAGGAAGCCCTGGATGCCGGTACCGTCTGGTGGGATGCCGAGTTGTTCTCGGGTCGTCCGGACTGGAAAGTGCTGTCCGACATGCCCAAGCCGGCACTGAGCGAAGAAGAGCAGGCCTTTGTCGACGGCCCCGTCGAAGAGCTGTGCGCCATGCTCGATGACTGGAAGATCAACCGCGAATACATGGATTTGCCGCCCGAGGCGTGGGCATTCATTCGCGAAAAACGCTTCCTGAGCATGATCATCCCGAAGCAATACGGTGGGCTGGAATTTTCCGCCCAGGCCAATGCGGCCGTGGTCACCAAGATCTCCACCCGCAGCCTGCATGCGGCAGTCAGCGTGATGGTGCCGAATTCGCTGGGACCGGGTGAGCTGTTGATGCACTTCGGGACCGAAGAACAGAAAGACCATTACCTGCCGCGCCTGGCCAGCGGCAAGGAAATCCCCTGCTTTGCCCTGACGTCTCCGCTGGCGGGATCCGATGCCGCTTCCATGCCTGATGAAGGCGTGGTCTGCAAGAAGACCATCGACGGCAAGGAAGTCATCGGCCTGAGCGTGACCTGGGACAAGCGCTACATCACCCTGGCGCCGATCGCCACCGTGGTGGGCCTGGCGTTTCGGACCCGCGATCCGGACGGACTGCTGGGCAATCGTGAACATCTGGGTATTACCTGCGCCCTGATTCCGGCCTCGACACCCGGGGTGGAACTGGGCACGCGCCACCTGCCCGGTGGCAGTCTGTTTCT
This sequence comes from Wenzhouxiangella sp., assembly GCA_007134485.1. Lineage (GTDB taxonomy): Bacteria > Pseudomonadota > Gammaproteobacteria > Xanthomonadales > Wenzhouxiangellaceae > Wenzhouxiangella. The sequence continues at coordinate 27,022 of SLKT01000010.1, forward strand.
CAATGGCCCGACCCGCGGCAAGGATGTTTTCATTCCGCTGGACTGGGTCATCGGAGGTCGCGAGCGCATTGGCCAGGGCTGGCGCATGCTGATGCACTGCCTGGCCGCCGGACGGGCCATTTCCCTGCCCTCGCAGGGGCTTGCCGGCGGCAAGGCCGCCAGCATGTTGACCGGCGCCTACGCGCGTATTCGTTACCAGTTCAAGCAACCGATTGGACACTTCGAAGGCATCGAGGAGCCACTGGCACGTATTGGCTCGGAAACCTACCGGATGGAAGCCGCCCACAAGCTGGCGCTGTGCGCGCTTGATCGCGGCGACAAGCCGGTGGTGCTGTCGGCCATTCTCAAGGCCTATCTGACCGAAGCCAACCGGCGCGTGGTCAACGATGCCATGGACGTTCACGGCGGCAAGGCCGTGGTCGAAGGCCCGAACAACTACCTGTCCCTGGGCTACCAGGCCCTGCCGGTCTCGATCACCGTGGAAGGGGCCAATATCCTGACCCGGTCGATGATCGTGTTCGGCCAGGGTGCGATTCGCTGCCATCCTTACCTGCTCAAGGAAATGATGGCCGCCCAGGACAACGACCTGAAAGCCTTTGACAAGGCCTTGTGGGGCCATGTCGGCTTCGTGATCTCGAACTTCGTGCGTGCGCCCCTGCTGGGACTGACCGGCGGCTTGCTTGGCACCAGCCCGGTGTCCGGCCCGGTTGCCCGTTATTACCGGCGCGTCTACCGGCTGAGTTCGGCATTTACCCTGACCGCCGATCTGTGTCTGCTGATCCTCGGCGGCAAGTTCAAGTTCGCCGAAAAACTTTCCGGTCGTTTTGCCGATGCCCTGGCGCATCTCTACATGGCCTCGGCCAGCCTGCGCCGTTTCGAGATCGACGGTCGTCCGGAAGAAGACCTGCCGGTGCTCCGCTACGCGGTCGAAGACAGCCTGCACCAGGTCGAGGAGGCCCTGCACGGGGTCTTTCGCAACTTCCCGATTGGCGCGCTGGGCCCGGTACTCAGATTGCTGTGCTTCCCCTACGGCCGGCGTCATGCCCGGCCCGATGACCGCACCGGCAAGAAGATCGCGCGCAGCTTGCTGGAAAAATCAGCCACTCGCGAACGCCTGATCGCCGGCGCGTACCAGTCTCCTCATGAAGACGGTGTCGGCATTGTGCTGAAAGCATTCGATGCGGTGCTCAAGGCCGAGCCGGCCGAGCATGCCATCCGCAACGCCTTCAAGGCCGTCCCCTCGCCGGTCAATGTCCATGAACTGGCTGAAAAGGCGGTCAAGGCCGGGGTCATTACCGAGGAGCAGGCTGCGGAACTGATCAAGGCCCAGGAGCTGACTGATCGGGTGATCGCGGTCGATGAATTTACCCAGGAAGAGCTGGCGGATCAGCAGAATCCGGAGACGCCGTTGGCCGAGGCGAGTTGAAGGGTAGGAGCAAGGCTCAATGTTCAAGGAACAAGGCCCAAGGTTCAAGGGTTAAGGTTTAAGGTTTAAGGAAAACTTTCGAATATTGAAGGATATAGGATGACTGATCACAAGCTTCATGTGCGCCGGGCGGCGGTGCTTGGGTCCGGGGTGATGGGTGCGCAGATTGCGGCGCATCTGACCGCGGCCGGGATTCCGGTGGATCTGTATGACCTGCCCTCAGACGACAAGAATCGCAGCAAGATTGCCGAAGGCGGACGGAAAAATCTGCTCAAGCTCAAGCCGGCGCCGCTGGCGAGCAAGGATCTGGCCGAGTTCATTACCCCGCGCAACTTCGAGGATGATCTCGAACAACTCCGACAATGCGACTTCATCATCGAAGCCATTGTCGAGCGCATGGACATCAAGAAGTCGCTGTACGAGAACATCGGGCCGCATATCCGCGATGACGCCTTCTTCGTGACCAATACCTCGGGGTTGTCGATCAATGAACTGGCCGGTGTGGTGCCCGAGGCACTCAAGGGCCGGTTCTGTGGTGTGCACTTTTTCAATCCGCCGCGCTACATGCACCTGGTCGAACTGATTCCGCATGAAGGCACTGAAGCCAGGGTGCTGGATCTGCTCGAGGACTTCCTGACCCGCAACCTCGGCAAGGGCGTGGTGCGCTGCAAGGACACGGCCAACTTCATCGCCAACCGGGTCGGCGTGTTCACCATGTGGTCGACCATGCACCATGCCGAGCGCCTGGGACTGGGATTCGATACCGTCGATGCCCTGACCGGCCCGGCCATCGGCCGGCCCAAGAGTGCCACCTTCCGGCTGGCCGACGTGGTCGGACTGGATACCATGGCCAATGTCATCAAGACCATGGACGCCAAGCTTGAAGACGATCCCTGGCATCACCTGTTCAAGGCCCCGGGCTGGCTGGAAAAGCTGATCGAAGCCGGTGCGCTTGGCCAGAAGTCCGGCGCCGGGGTATTTCGCAAGGAGGGTCGGGAGATCAAGGTCTTCGATCCCGAAAGCGGCGATTACCGGGCGACCGATTACAGTGTCCGCGACGAGGTCAAGGCCGTACTGGGCATCAAGGACCCGGGCGAGAAGCTGGCCGAGCTGGCCAAGTGCGAGTTCCCCGAAACCGAGTTTCTGTGGTCCATCCACCGCGACCTGTTCCACTACTGCGCCTATCACCTGGGCGACATCGCCGAGTCGGCGCGTGAGATCGATCTGGCCATGCGCTGGGGCTACGGCTGGAATCACGGACCGTTCGAGCAATGGCAGGCATCCGGCTGGAAGCGCGCCGCCGAACTGATCCAGGCCGATATCGCCGCCGACAAGACCGGTGTCGAGGCCGCCCTGCCCGACTGGGTCGGCCAGATCGAGGGCGCCCATGGCCCGCAAGGCTCATGGTCGGCCATCAAACAGGATGTCAGCCCGCGCCCCGACCTGCCCGTCTACCAGCGCCAGTATCAGCCGGTTCGCCTGCTCGGAGAGAAAACCGAAAAGGGACGAACCCTGCATGAAACCGATGCCATTCGTCTGTGGACACTGCATGATGATGTCCTGATCGCCAGCCTCAAGACCAAGATGGCGGTGGTCGACAACGGCGTGGTCGACGGGCTCAATGAAGCCCTGGACCGGGCCGAGAACGATTTCGAAGGACTGGTGATCTGGCAGCCGCAGGGGCCGTTTTCAGCCGGCGCCAACCTCAAGGCAGCCGCCGAATCCATTCAGAAAGGCGATTTCGACAGCGTGCGCGCGCTGGTCCAGGGCTTTCAGAATGTCAACCTGCGCATGCGCTACTCGGCCATTCCCTCGGTCGCCGCGGTTCGTGGCCTGGCCCTGGGCGGCGGACTGGAACTGGCCATGCACGCCAGCCGTCGGGTGGCTCACCTGGAAAGCTACATGGGCCTGGTCGAAGCTGGCGTCGGGCTCCTGCCCGGCGGGGGCGGACTGGCCACCCTGGCCTTGCAGATCAATGCCGACACGGCCGCCGGCGACACCTATCCGCTGCTTGAAAAACGCTACAAGCAGGTGGCCATGGGCCAGGTCTCGGGATCGGCCATGGAAGCCAGGGAAATGGGCTATCTCAGGGCCGAGGACCTGATCGTGCTACACGAGCATGAGTTGTTGCACGCCGCCCATGACCAGGTACGCGCCCTGGCCGCTGCCGGGTATCGTCCGGAGCACGCGGGTCGAACCGTGCCGGCAGCCGGCGATGTCGGCATCGCCACGCTCAAGATGCTGCTGGTCAACATGCTCGAAGGCCATTTCATTTCCGAGCATGACTTCGAGATCGGCAGTCGCATCGCCACCGTGATCTGCGGCGGCGAAATCGACCGCGGCACCCCGATCAACGAAGCCTGGCTGCACCATCTCGAGCGCGAACACTTCCTGGCGCTGTGCGCGATGGACAAGACCCAGGAGCGCATCGGGCACATGCTGAAGACCGGTAAGCCTCTGAGGAACTGACGGGAGACGGGAGACGGGAGACGAAAGAAAGGTTTACCGTCTCACGTCTCACGTCTTCCGTCTTCCGTCTTCCCGAACACCGTTGCCGATCAAAGACAAGTAACTAACCAGATACCAAGGAACCAACAAGGACCCCCCATGAGTGACGCCTACATCGTATCCGCCGTCAGAACCCCCGTCGCCCGGGCCTTCAAGGGCGGTTTTCGAAATTTTCGCCCGGATGATCTGCTGGCCCATGCGCTGACAGAGGCCCTGGCCGAGGTGCCGGACCTGGACCCGGCCCGGGTCGAGGACGTGATTGTCGGTTGCGCCATGCCCGAGGCCGAACAGGGCATGAACGTGGCCCGCATCGGCGCGCTGCTGGCCGGCCTGCCCGATTCGGTGCCGGGCGTGACCGTCAACCGGTTCTGTTCTTCCGGACTGCAGACCGTGGCCATGGCGGCCGACCGGATTCGCCTGGGCGAGGCCGACGTGATGATCGCCGCCGGCACCGAGACCATGACCATGGTGCCGATGATGGGCCACAAGGTGGCCATGAACCCGCGGGTGTTCAGCAACGACGAGAATGTCGCCATCGCCTATGGCATGGGCATTACCGCTGAAAAGGTCGCCAAGCAGTGGAAGATCAGCCGCGAAGCCCAGGATGAATTCGCCTACCAGTCGCATCAGAAGGCGATCGCGGCCATCGATGGCGGGGAATTCACCGAAATTCGTCCGGTGACCGTCACCAGCCGGGTCCCCGACCCGCGAACCGGCCAGGTGCGCGAGATCGAAACCATCGTCGATACCGATGAAGGCCCGCGCCGCGACACCACCCCGGAAGCGCTCGGCAAGCTGCGCACGGTATTCGACGCCAAGGGCGCTGTGACTGCCGGCACCAGCTCGCAGATGTCCGACGGCGCCGGCGCCCTGGTGCTGGTTTCCGAGCGGGTGGTCAAGGAGTTGAATCTGAAGCCGCTTGCGGTATTTCGCGGCTTCTCGGTTGCCGGCGTCAAGCCCGAGATCATGGGCATCGGCCCGATCGAGGCCATTCCCAAAGTACTCAAGCAGACCGGTATCGGCAAGGACGAGCTGGACTGGATCGAGCTCAACGAGGCCTTCGCCGCCCAGGCCCTGGCAGTGATCCAGACCACCGAACTGAACCCGGACAAGGTCAACCCCCTGGGCGGCGCCATTGCCCTGGGCCACCCGCTGGGCGCGACCGGCGCGATCCTCGCCGCCAAGCTCATCCACGGCCTGCAACGGCGCAAGCAGCGCTACGGGATGGTGACGATGTGCATCGGTACGGGCATGGGCGCGGCGGGGGTGTTCGAAAGCGTGTAAAAAAAGGTTTCAGGGTTCAGGGTTCAGGGTTCAGGGGTGGCTGCGACGCGGGTTTTCCTGAACCCTGAAACCTGAACCCTGTCTTTACACCCGATGCGTCACCGCGGTCTCTGCCGCATACAACGCCCTGTTCGCCAGCTCAGCGGCATCATCCATCGGCACAAAGGGAATGGTAACCGCGCCCTGGGGCAGGATCAGTTGCAGGTTGGCCAGGTCGTGGCGGCGCTGGTAGGGGCCTCGCGTGACGCGCACCTGCTGGACCAGGGGCAGGTCGAAGACATCCAATTGCTGGCCAAGAAAACCCTGGCGGACCCAGATGCAGTCACCGTCGGCCTGCCAGCCCCAGTGACGCCAGCGCAGTTGAATGCCGATCATCCACAGCACCATCCCCGCAGCCGTGATCTGGAGTGACCAGTGCTCGCGGTCAAACAGAAACGCCAGACCGACCAGCACCAGGACGAAAACCAGCAACCAGCGCAGCCAGAAGATGCGGCGAAAATGCAGGCTGATCGGTTTAAGCAATCCCGGAGTGATCCAGTCGGGTGTGACACTGGCAGTCAACCCATGGTCCTGACGGCGCAAGCCGGGAACAAGGAAGCGGGTCTGGGCGTCGCTCAATTCCTGATCACCACTCTGGGTCTGGCGCACGATCAGGTACCAGCAACCGAGCAATCGGCCCAGCGCCGACTGTTGCAGGGTCAGGCCGGTAATCTTGTCGCGCTTGACGGTCTGTTCACGTTGATCAAGCAGGCCGCCGATTCCGACCAGCCGGTCATCGCAATCGGACAGGCGATAATCATGGAAACGCACGATCGAGAACAATCCGGACAGAAGCATCAGGATGACCAGGCCGACCATGATCATGCCGGCAACGACCAGCCAGACCGGACCGGCAGCGTCGCTGAGCCATTGCACGAGCGCGATCTCGCGATAATAGTCTTCAAGGCGGTCATGAAAGTTGCCGATCAGCCAGCCCACCAGTCCGGCCAGCACCCAGATCTGGTTGCTGCTCAAGCCGTGCAGGAACAGCCGGCCGGATCCCGCGTGGAACAGTTCGCTGCCGGTTGAATCATCCTCTTGTTCAGTGGATGGGTCGTCCGGCATTCCTCCGGCCTGCCAGCCCGTGACCCGGTCGCGCATGATCTCGGCCAGCTCGGCCGGGATGCCGGGAAGTTCCACCTCTTTTTCGGCCGCACCCGGTGTCTCCAGGCTGAATCGCACCAGCCCGAATGGCCGAAAGTAGAACGGTCGGCCAAGCTGAATGTTCTGGACCCGGGCAAAGCGGACCCTCAACTCGCGTTTCTGGAAAAGGCCGCGACGCACTCGGATGGCATCGTCTTCGAGGCGAAATCGAAAGCGCCTGTGGAAAATGATCGCCCAGGCCAGAAAGCTCAGCAGGATGGCAGCCACCACCAGAAACAACTCGCGCGGGCCCAACCAGTCGAGAAAAGCAAAGCCCGCGCCTGCGCCCAGGAAATAGAAGAGATTCTCGCGGATGAACTTCTGCAGCCCGTCGATCACCAGAAACACCAGCGCCACCGGCGCCAGGCGCTGCCACTGCTGGGTTTCAGTCGGACTCATGCTCGCCGGACTCTTCAGCGTCGGGAGACTGGGCATCGCCGGCAGGCGCCTGCCCGGTACGATCGGAATCGCTGCCTTCCTCGCGAATCTGCTCGAGCAGGTACTGGCGAACCCGGCGCGCCGATCGCACATCCAGCCCTTCGACACTCAGATCGGCCATCATGCCGCCGGCCGTGAAACACTTGACCCGCAACAGGCCGAACAGGCGCTCGATCGGCCCACTGGCCGTTTCCACGTGCTGGATGCGGGCGAACGGCACGATGACGGTCTTTTGCCAGATCACCCCGTAGCGATAGATCAGATCGTGTTCGCGCACCACCCAGCCGCGCCGCCGGGCGTCAATCCAGGCAACCAGGCAAAACCAGATCGTGGCCGCCGACATGGCAAACACCGACCATGGGCCGGGATCGAACGGAATGAACGGCAAGCGCGGTATCCATGCAACCGCAGCCAATACGATCAACCAGAATGCTCCGGTAACCGCCAGGGAATAGGCATAGAACGGGCGGGCCACGGGATTGAGTTCCACGCGCCGATAGTCGGGCAACCGGTCGGACGGAACGGGCCCGTTGGAAAATTCGCTGGGTTCGGTAGTTTCGGTCATTTTCCTCTCGTTTCAACACAGCATGCCCCGGCGAGCGAGAACGATACAGTGTCAAAGGTCACAAATGTCGCAGTTTCGGTGAAAAAAACGTATGTGTATAGTAGGGTGAAAATGAATCCGAACCAGTTCAAATCATGTTCCGGGTAATCAATATGAAAACACAGTCGAAATTGATCTTGATGGCCGCAGTTCTGGGTCTCCTGCTCGCCGCACCACTTCACGCGGGCCAGGGCGATTGCGAATCCGACTACTGCATCAACTGGTGGAACATCAGCAGTGGTGGCGTGATCGAGTCCCAGTCCGATGATTGGACACTGTCCGGCACCATCGGCCAGTGGGAAGCGACCGAGGCGCGCGCCCTGTCGGGCGGCGACTGGCGCCTGACCGGTGGATTCTGGGGTCTGACCCTCGAAGAGCTGTCCGACCTGCTGTTCCGTGACCGCTTCGAGCCGGAAACCGAGTCCTGATCAATCGGCGCGCTTGATGACCCTTCTACAGCGCCAGAGCAGGTAATTGACGGCCAGCCAGAAGTGCTGGAAATTCGGATTGCGCGTCTGGCCCTTGTGGTAGCGATAGTAGATCTGCTGGGCAATCACCGCCAGTCGGAACAGACCGTAGACCTCGTAAAACGCCCAGTTGTCCGGCTTCAGGTCCATTCGATCACAGTAATACTCGACCACTTCAGCCCGCGTCAGCATGCCGGGCACATGGGTGGGCTGTCGCCGGAAGCCCTTGAAATACTTGTCATCATCTTCCTGGACCCAGTAAGCCATGGAATTACCCAGATCCATCAGCGGGTCTCCGATGGTGGCCAGCTCCCAGTCCAGCACGCCGATGATATTCATGGGATCGTTGACATCGAGCACCAGGTTATCGAAACGATAGTCACCATGAATCAGGCACAGCCGAACTTCATCGGGAACGCGCTCGGCCAGCCAGCGCATCACCATCCTGCCCGGCAGCACGTTCCAGGTCTTGGCCCGACGAAATCGCTCGGACCAGCCCTCGATCTGGCGCTTGTTGTAGCCGGCGCCCTTGCCCAGGCGTCGAAGTCCGGTCTGGTCGAGGTCGACCTGATGCAGATCGATCAGACGGTCGATTGCGGTCTTCGACAGCAACCGGGCCTGATCGGGTTCCAGTTTCAGGCCCTCGGGAAGATCCTCGCGCAGGATGATGCCCTCGAGTCGTTCCATGACATAGAAGTCGGATCCGATGACCGATTCGTCACGGCACAGCGCCAGAACCCGGGGCACATACGGATAGACCGGCCTGAGGGCGCGCTGTACCTGGTACTCGCGCACCATGTTGTGGGCCGATTTGGCCTTGGTGCCCGGCGGCGGGCGACGCAGAATCAGGTCACGATCAGGATAACTGAGCCGGTAGGTGAGGTTGGAAGCACCCTTGGCATACTGCTCGACGCGCGGCTGACCCTCGATGCCCTCGAGGTTGTCCTTCAACCAGGCATCGACCGCTTCGACATCAAACTGGTCCTCATCGCGAAGCGCGCGGGGCTGATCAATCAGTCCATCGGTCCGGGTCATCAGGCAAGTCCAGGCTGGAAGTGGCCACATACTACCCGAATGTGCCCGCGCCTTTGGAGTCGGGGTGCTTTAATATCTCGAAATGGGAACAGGCAGCCGGCACGATGAAAGCCAGTGACAACGACAAAGTGGCGGAATTACTCAAGCAATACACCGGTGATGACGAAAGCATCGACCGGATGCTGCCCATGGTCTACCAGGAGCTGCGCGCGCTGGCGGGTCGTCAACTGGCCAGCCAGCGACGCGATCACACCCTGCAGGCCACCGCCCTGATCAACGAGGCCTACCTGCGCCTGGCCGAGCAGGACTATCACAACTGGGACAATCGCCGCCAGTTCCTGCTGATCGCCGCCACCGTGATGCGTCGGGTCCTGGTCGACTACGCTCGACGACGTTCGGCCGCCAAGCGACCCCAGGACTTCCACAAGATTGCCCTGGAGAGTTCTGATCTCGGTGAGGATTTCGGTCAGGACCTGATCGCTCTGGACCAGGTCCTCAACCAGCTTTCAGAAGTGGATGAGCGCCAGGCCCGGATCGTCGAGCTGAGATACTTCGCCGGACTGAGCATCGCCGAGACCGCCGAAGCACTGGAGATCTCTCCCCGCACGGTCACCCGCGAATGGCGCATGGCCCTGGCCTGGCTGCGCCGGATTCTGTCACGCGGAGAGAATCACTGATTTCTACCTGACAGGCTCTCGCGACGCGCCTCGTCGAGCTTGGTCCGAATGGATGCCTGCATCTGAGACCAATCATCCATCGGCTCGGCGCCCAGAAATTCCAGCGCTTCCTGCCAATCCGCCCGGGCCTGGTCAAGATTCCCCTGCTGGGCACGCGCGGTCGCCAGGATATCCAGGGCGGAGGCCAGGTAGACCGATTCAATTCCACCGTAGCGTTCCTGGCGACGACGCTGGTCCTCGATGACTTCACTGATCAGGCTTTCGGCACGTCGCGGATTGGACTGGCGAAGATGCAAGGCCGCCAGATTGGTCCTGGAGAGTCGATACAGATAATGGTCCTGGCCCACAATCTCGCGAATCATGCGCGCTGCCCGGTCGAATGCCACCATGGCCTCGGCATTTCTCTCCAGTCTGGACAGGGCCACCCCGTAGTTGCCAATGGTATTGGCCAGGCGTTGACTGGGACCGATCAGGCGTTCGTGGTCTTCGATGAGCTGCTCGAACATAAGCGCCGCCTGTTCCGGATCGTCCAGCATCAACGCGGTGGCCAGTGCGAAACGACCGCGCAGGTAACGCGGATCGTGCTCGGGATAGATGTCCTCGGCCAGCTGCCTGGCTTGCGTGGCCATTTCAAGGGCTCGGCTGGACTGGCGAGCAAAGACATAGGCGCCAACCAGCGCGGCCTTGGTCTTGAAGCGCAATTCCCCGGATTCGTCGATGTCAGGAATGCGATCCAGAATGGCCTCCAGATCGGCAATCGTCTGCTCCAGCGGTCGGTCGAGCACGTTGGCATGGTTGCGCAGCTTGCGAATCCGTAGCTGCTCGATACGGCCCTGGTAATCGCCATCGGCCTGGTCGAGCCATTGAATCGCCTGGCGGTCCGCATCGATCGCTTCCAGCGCCCTACCGCCGGAGTCATAGGCCGCGCCCACCTCGGCCATGATCAGCCCCCGCTCTGCCGGGCCGGAGGCTGCATCCGATGCGCCAAGCGCCTGCTCCAGCAGGGGCAGCGCCTGTTCCCCAAGCCCAAGGGCGTTGTAGGCTCGGCCGATGGCCAGGTTGATCGACCCAAGCATGCCCGGATCCAGATCATCGGCCGCGACGAGTTGCCGGGCGCCCAGGTCGAGCACGTCGCGAACGGTCACCTCCTGGCCGCGCGTCGGAAGCGAATCGGCGCCGGCAAACAACTCGTGCATGAATTCATTGACCGCTTCGGCCCGATCGCGCTCCCAGGCGGTCTGGCGCATCTGGGCCTCGCGATCGACAAGAAAGAATGCCGACACGATGGCCAGTATTCCGGTTCCGGCCACGGCCCAGCGATTTCTCCAGACGAACCGGTGGCTTCGGTACAGCCAGGAATCCCCCCGGGCGAGCACCGGTCGAAGCTCCAGAAATCGCTGCAGATCATCGACCAGATCACGAACCGAGGCATAGCGTTCCTCGCGGTCGTAATGCAATGCCTTCATCACGATGGCGTCCAGGTCAGCATGTGCGCCCGGCGGTTCGATCCGACCCTGTTGCATGAATTCGGACAACTGACCGGGATCATCCACATCGGCAAACGCGGGGCGGCCTGCCAGCAGGACATACAGCACCATCCCGAGCGAATAGACATCGGTCGCCGCACTCAGTCCACGACCGGCAATCTGCTCCGGGCTGGCATAGGCCAGTGTCAGCATACCCATGGAACCGGCCGCCTGGCGTTCACCGTCACCCCGGCTTTCCCTTACGTGCGCGATTCCGAAATCCAGCAACTTCGGTTCACCTTCGGCCGTGACCAGGATGTTGGACGGCTTGATGTCCCGGTGAACGACCATGTGCCGATGGGCAAAGTCCACAGCATTGCAAACCTTGATGAAGATCTGCACACGCTGGCGGGTGGAACAGCGATGTTCGCGACACCACACATCGATGGGTTGGCCATCGACAAACTCGGTGGCCAGAAACGGGCGGCCTTCGCCGAGCACACCGCCATCGATCAGGTGCGCAATGTTGGGATGATTCAGCCGCGACAGGATCCGGCGCTCGGTCGCGAAGCGATGCCGCAGCGCTTCATTCGGAGCATCGGACAGCGACAGCAACTTCAAAGCCACCGGCTGATGCATTCCCCCATCCTCGCGCTCGGCCAGGTAGACCACGCCCTCCCCGCCCTCATTGAGGCGTCGAATCAGACGGTAGTTGCGCGGCAAAGGCACTTCCAGCGACACTTCCCGCAAGACCTGCTGGGCAGCCGTCTGGAATCGCTCCGGCACCTGGTCCGAACGGTCGTCTTCAGCGGCTTCAATCAGCCACGCCGCTTCATCAGCAAGGGCCTGATCATTGCCGCATTGATCGCTCAGGAACTGTCCGCGCTGCGCCTCGGGAAGCTCCAGCGCCTGTTCGGCAATCGCCTTGGCGCGACGATAACGCTCGGCAGCGGAATCACTCATCTGCCGGTCTTACCAGGCAATCCCGTAATCATCGCCGAAGTCACTGGCTGCACCATGCATTGCGTCATTCTCATGGTCAATCCAGATGGCCGTGGTTGGATTGTAGGTGCGATCGACCAGCTCCACATCGTAGCCAAGGGACTCGAGCTGGCTGCGGGTCAGCGGCGAGACCACCGGCGTCACCTGCAAGCGACCCGGCTCGGCCTGGTGAGCGCCGAACGAACTTTGCATGGAATAGCTGATGATATTGCCGCGACCATCGGCCGCCTGCTGGACGTTCATGCCCCATTCGACCATGCCGAGAAAGAATTGCAGCAGGTTCTGGTCCTGGGAATCGCCACCCTGGACCGAGAAGGCCATGATCGGTCGCCCCTCTTCCAGCGCCAGCGTGGGGGTCAGGGTCACTCTCGGGCGTTTGCCGGGTTCGACCACGTTGAATGGATTGAGCTGCTCATCGAGCACGAAACTCTGCATGCGCTGACTCAGGCCAATCCCGGTATCGCCGGCGATGAAGGCCGGAATCCAGCCACCCGAAGGCGTCACCGAAACCACCCAGCCCTCGGCATCGGCTGCCTGGATGGAGGTGGTCCCAGCCAGGAATGATTCATCGTGATCCAGGGTGCTGGACTGCTGGAAACCCTCAACACCCAGCGCTTCGGCATCGGGCGGATTCTGCTGCCAGTTCTGGCGCAATTCCTCGAACGGGTTGGTCTCGCCCTGGTGGGGATACGGATCCCCCGGGCCGAAATCCTTGAGTCGACCATCCATGGAAATCAACTCGGCGCGTTCACGCGCATAGGATTTCGACAACAAACCTTCAATCGGCTCGGCCGGCTCGAAGTCCGGATCACCGTAGTAGAAGTCACGATCGGCAAAGGCCATGGCCATGGCTTCATGCAACGTGTGGACGTAACGGGTGGAGTTGAAGCCCATGGCCTGCAGATCAAAATTCTCGAGAATGTTGAGCGCCTGCAACATGGCCGGTCCCTGGGTCCAGGTGGTCAACTTGTAGACATCGACACCGCGATAGTTGGTCGACACCGGCTCTTCGATCTTGACCTCCCAGCGATCCAGGTCTTCCATGGTGAACAAGCCGCCATGCTCCCGGGTCGCCCGCACGATTTCTTCGGCAATATCACCGCGATAAAAGCGATCATAGGCGGCATAGATGGCTTCCTTGCGGCTCTTGCCATTGGCCAGCGCCTCGGCCTCGGCATCGACGAGCTTTTGCAGGGTCGCCTCCAGCTCGGGCTGGCGAAAGATCTCGCCGGGCGCGGGGGCGGCGCGTTTGGATGGATCATCGGGATCGAGATGCGGCAGAAACACGCGCGTCGAGTCCGGCCATTGTTCGAGAATTTCGCGCCGGCGCTCGATATTGGCCGATTGCGAAGCTTCCAGCGGATAGCCGCGCGCCAGCTCGATGGACGGGGCCAGCACCTGGGCCAGACTGAGATTGCCGAATTCGGCCACCATGACCATCAGGCCGCCCGGTGTGCCCGGGGTGACCGCGGCCAGTGGCCCGAATTCGGGCGGGTAGACCATGCCCTGGTCGCGGAAGAATTCCGGCGTGGCCCCGGTGGGCGCCACCCCCAGGCCGTTGATACCCAACACCTCGCCGGTTTCGGGGTTGTGGATCAAGGCCTGGGTCTCGCCACCCCAACCCAGCACGTCCCACATGGTGGCAGTCGCGCCGAGCATGGCGGCGGCCGCATCAACGGCATTGCCGCCTTGCTGAAACATCATCGCACCGGTGGTCGCGCCCAGCGGCTTGCCGGTTACCGCCACCCAGTGGGTACCCTTGAGAATGGGCCGGGTGGTGTCCTGGGCTGAAGAGACCCCGACCATCATTAGCACGCAGGCGCCCGACAGGACGATCCACCAGCGATTGCGGCACGCCCGCATCCATTGAAAAAGCATGTCGATCTCCTTGGAAAAGTCATCATCGCTCAAGCATATCAGACCGCCGAATCGCCCTATACTCACCAATCTCCACTCTTATTCAGGCTGATCCATGTCTGTCCAGTATGAAATCCGTGATCAGATCGCACTGATCCGCATCGACCGTCCGAAAAAGCGCAATGCCGTCGACAGCGCCACGGCCCGGGCGCTGTTCGAGGCCTTCGAGCAATTCGAAGCCAATGACGACGCGCACGTGGCGGTCCTGGCCGGGACCGGCGATCACTTCTGTGCCGGCGCCGATCTGGGTGAAATTGCAGACGGCGCCACGGGCGAGGATCGGCTGGCCGCGGGCAAGCTCGGTCCGATGGGCCCGACCCGGATGATGCTGTCCAAACCGGTCATCGCGGCCATTGAAGGATATGCCGTGGCCGGTGGCCTGGAGCTGTGCTGCTGGGCGGATCTGCGGGTGGCGGCACGCTCGGCGCGATTCGGGGTCTTGTGTCGACGTTTCGGCGTGCCACTGGTGGATCTGGGGACCATTCGCCTGCCCCGCCTGATCGGTCATTCCCGGGCCATGGATCTGATCCTGACCGGGAGAGAAATCGATGCCGAGGAAGCCGAACGCATCGGCCTGGTCAATCGCCTGGTCGATGAGGGTCAGACCCTGGAGCAGTCTCTGAAACTGGCCGCGGAACTGACCAAATTTCCCCAGGCCTGCCTGCGCGGTGATCGCCTGTCGACCATCGAGCAATGGTCACTGGACTGGGAGGCTGCCATGGACAACGAACTGCGCCATGGTCTGGCGGCCCTGAAATCCGGGGAGACCCGCAGCGGGGCGGAGCATTTTACGCTTGGACTGTCCGGGTCCGATCACAGATCCAAAGTCGCCAAAGGAACAAGAAAAGCAGACCACAGAGACACAGAGGACACAGAGAAAAATTCAAAAAATTGATTGTTTGCTCTGTGATCTCTGTGTCTCTCATCAAACAGATTTGTACCTTATTGTTTTGAAAATAAAAAATCTAACCGCAAAGACGCTAAGTTCGCAAAGAAAAATACTTCCTTTTTTCTACCTTCGCGTCCTTTGCGTCTTCGCGGTTAGTCTGATTTTGTTTGTTCCGCGACAGCGGGCCCGGTATCGGAACTGAAGACTCTGTGGTGAACTGATGGGATTTGAACGACGCGGTGGAGAAGGAACAAACGTAGGCTAGAGTTTATGGGGGCTGGGCGCCGAGCGGCCTTGCCCGGGGCCGGGCTCAAGGCGAACGGCTTGGTCGATTTCTTAAGTTCAGGGGCGTTCTGGTGCCTGTCGAATTGCGTTTGATCCAATGGGAAGCGGCTTGCCTTTAGTCGGCTCTTCGGGTGTTCGAAGAACGGAAAGACCGTGCCCGCCTCCGTCACCTCGACCCCGGCCCCGGTCAAGCCCACTCGTCGCTTGACGGGTAGGAGTTGGTGGATGGGGGCGTTCACGAACGGTACTTGCCAAGTTCGAACCTTGCCACCAGTCCGCGGTGGACCTCGTCCGGGCCATCGGCCAGGCGCAGGGAGCGTGCGGCTGTCCAGGCGGCGGCCAGTGGGAAGTCTTCGCTCAAACCCGCGCCGCCGTGTAGCTGGATGGCCATGTCGACCACTTTCTGGGCCATGGCGGGAACGGCGACCTTGATCTGTGAAACCTCGCTCATGGAGCGGACAATACCCTTGTGATCGAGGCACCAGGCCGCCTTGAGGACCAGCAGGCGCGCCTGTTCGATGGCGATTCGGGCCTCGGCAATGCGTTCGGCGTTGCCGCCTAGTTTGACAAGCTGCCGGCCGAAGGCCTGACGCTCGAGTCCGCGACGACAGGCCAGCTCGAGGGCATGTTCGGCCAGGCCGATCAGGCGCATGCAATGGTGAATACGGCCCGGACCGAGGCGGCCCTGGGCGATTTCGAAGCCTTTACCGGGGCCGGCGATGATCGCGGACTTTGGCAGGCGAACATTGTCGAAGGTGACCTCGCCATGGCCATAGGGCGCATCCAGCATGTTCATGGCCATCAGCATACGTTCGACCTTGATGCCCGGCGTGTCCAACGGCGCCAGCACCATGGAATGGCGATGGTGACGGTCGGCCTCGGGATCGGTCAGTCCCATGAAGATCACGACTTTGCAGTGCGGATGACCAATCCCGGTCGACCACCACTTTCGACCGTTGAGCACCACCTCATCGCCCTCGATGGTGGCCGTGGCCTGCATGTTGGTGGCATCCGACGAGGCCACCTCGGGTTCGGTCATACAGAATGCCGAGCGCATCCGGCCTTTCAGCAAGGGCGCCAGCCACTGGTCCTTCTGTTCCTGTGAGCCATAGTGATACAGGACCTCCATGTTGCCGCTGTCCGGGGCATTGCAATTGAAGATCTCCGGGGCGATGAATGATCGGCCCATGCGCTCGGCCAGTGGCGCGTAATCAAGCACCGACAACCCGGCCCCGAACTCCTCATCAGGCAGGAACAGGTTCCACAGGCCCAGCGACCTCGCCTTTTCCTTGAGTTCATCAATGACCGGCAAGACTTGCCAAGGGTCATCGAGGGCGGCCATCTGCCGATGCCATTCAGGCTCGACTGGCTCGACTTCGTCGCGCATGAAGCGGTGCAGTTTGCGGGCGATTTCCCGGGCGCGGTCGGAGGGGGTGAGATCCATGGGGTGGCCTTGTGGTGGGCGAACTCCCAATGGTAATCCACCAAAACTTGTCCCAGGCCAATAAATGCTCGGTACATCATCGGTATGGTAAGACCACAAGCTGGATCCAATCTGGAAGGAGCAAAATCATGTCCGATACCGACAAGGCCATCGTGCCAATCGTCAAAATGGCGATGAACAGTGACGCTTTTCGCGATGAAGTCATCACCGGCAAGGAATGCCAGGTGGTTCTGATGACCATCCAGCCCGGCGAGGAGATCGGCGCGGAAGTTCATGATGATCATGACCAGATCCTGGTTTTCGTCGAAGGTAACGGCCAGGCGATACTGTCCGGTCAGGCGCGAGAAGTGGGCGTCAATGACCTGGTTTTCGTCCATGCCGGCACCGAACACAACTTCATCAATACCGGCACCCGTCCGTTGCGCCTGTACACCATTTACGCCCCGCCCGAACACCCAGCCGGCACACGCCATGAGGACAAGGGCGAGGCCGATGCGGCTGAGGAGCATTAGGGGTTCGGGTTCGAACCTCTACTGATTCATACCCTCTCTGCTTCATCAAAGGCAGAGTGTGCGAAATAAGGTGTAAACCATGTGACCGGAATACACCCTTGAGAAAATGGCGGAGAGGGAGGGATTCGAACCCTCGAACGGGCGTTCACCCGTTAACGGTTTTCGAGACCGCCGCATTCAACCACTCTGCCACCTCTCCGGCGAGTTTACTGCAACCCCTTATTATACTCGGGCAGTCTGGGTTATGGTCACCCCTGCCGACTGGCCCGCTTGCGTTCATGTTCCTTGAGCAGGCGCTTGCGCAGTCGGATGGAGTCGGGCGTGACTTCCAGTAGTTCATCGTCGGCGAGAAACTCTAGGGCCTGTTCCAGGCTCATGCGTACCGGCGGGGTCAGCAGCAAGGCGTCGTCCTTACCGGCGGCGCGGATGTTGGTCAGCTGCTTTTTCTTCAAAGGGTTGACTACCAGGTCGTTCTCACGCGAATGCAGGCCGACGATCATGCCCTCGTAGACCTCCTCGCCCGGCCCGACAAACAGCTTGCCGCGATCCTGGAGGCTGAACAGGGCATAGGCCACCGTCGTTCCGGTATCCATGCTGATCAGGGTGCCGTTGACCCGGCCGGCAACCTTCTCGGTGGCCGGACCCCAGTGGTCGAATACGCGGAAAAACAGGCCGGTGCCGGCGGTCATGGTGCGGTAGCTGGACTGAAAACCGATCAAGCCGCGTGCCGGGGCCAGGTAATCGAGCCGCACCCGCCCCTTGCCGTCGGGCTGCATATCCTTGAGCTGGCCCTTGCGCTCGCCCATGGCCTGCATGACCGCCCCCTGGTATTGTTCCTCGAGATCGAGCACCACGGACTCCCAGGGCTCCTGGATATCCCCGTCGACTTCGCGCTTTCTCACACGCGGTCGCGATACCGCCAGCTCGTAGCCTTCACGGCGCATGGTCTCGATCAGGACTGACAGATGCAGCTCACCACGACCGGCCACATCGAACTGGTCCGGGTCGGAGGTATCGCTGACCTGCAAGGCCACGTTGTGAGTGGCCTCCTGGAACAGACGGGCACGCAGTTGTCGACTGGTCAGGTACTTGCCCTCGCGACCGGCAAACGGCGAGTCATTGACTTGGAAAGTCATGTGAATGGTGGGCTCATCCACCGTTAACGGTGGCAAGGCCTCGACCTGGGCCGGGTCACAGAGCGTATCGGAAATGCCGATGTTTTCGATCCCCGAGATGCCGACAATATCGCCGGCCGCCGCTTCGGGGATTTCCTCTCGCTTCAAGCCCTTGAACCCGAGCACCTGCAGGACTCGACCGGATCGCTGCTTGCCGTCACGATCAATGATCTTGACCGCCTGATTGATTCGCACCCGCCCGCGCCGGATGCGCCCGACGCCGATCAACCCGACATAGGTGGAATATGACAGGCTGGAGACCTGCATCTGGAACGGGCCATCCGGATCCACCGGCGGCGGCGGAACATGTTCGACCAGGGCCTCGAACAGCGGCGTCAAGTCACCGTCTCGGGCATTTTCATCCAGACTCGCATAGCCATTGAGTCCGGAGGCGTAGATCACCGGGAAATCCAGTTGTTCATCGCTGGCCCCGAGCTTGTCGAACAGGTCGAAGGTCTGATTGAGCACCCAGTCCGGTCGTGCGCCGGGCCGATCGATCTTGTTGATGACCACGATCGGCCGAAAGCCCATGTCGAATGCCTTCTGCGTCACGAAACGGGTCTGCGGCATGGGTCCGTCGACCGCGTCGACCAGCAGCAATACCGAGTCGACCATCGACAGCACGCGCTCGACCTCGCCACCGAAATCGGCGTGCCCGGGGGTATCGACAATATTGATTCGCCAGTCCCGCCAGGTAATCGCGGTGTTCTTGGCCAGGATGGTGATGCCGCGTTCGCGCTCCTGGTCCTCGGAGTCCATGACCCGCTCGGTCAGGCGCTCATGCGCGGCGAACTCGCCGGACTGGCGCAGGAGCTGGTCTACCAGGGTGGTCTTGCCATGATCGACGTGCGCGATGATGGCGATGTTGCGTAGCTTCATCTTGTTTGGCCGGATGGGGTGGCGGGGCAGCCGGCCATTATATCTGGTTTCGGTTTACGGTTTACGGTTTAGGAATTCAGGGTTCAGGGTTCAGGGAAAGGCGCAAGGAAAAACCGACAGCCTGATACCAGCCGCCACACTCTCCCGTCTCCCGTCTTCCGTCTCCCGTCCTTAATCCTCCCACCCCCACGGGGCCGGGGGCGGCTCGACCGGTTCGGTCAGGTCGAACTCGAAGTGATAATAGCGCTCGGTGGCCAGGCGGCGGACGTAGTAGATGAACTTCTCGTCCGGGCGGACTTCCATCAGCCAGACGTTGGGGTAGTTGTCGGGCAGTGTGTCCAGGGTTTGGTCGTCGGCGGGGAAGATCTGGGCGTTTGCGCTGCCGCGGTTGGGAGAGAGACCGCCGTACATGGTCACCTCTTCGGAACTGCCATCGGGATTGCGGTGGTCGTGGCGCAATTCGATGCGCTCGCCTTTCCGGGTCAGGACCCAGGTGCGCGACAGGTTGTCACCGACCACGAATGGGATGCGAATGCGCTGATCGCCGCAATCGCGCACGTGCATGATGAGCGACTCGCCCTCAAGATCGCCATCGGGTGAGGCCAGCAGGCGGCCGGCGAAAGCCTGGTCACAGAGCTTGTGCAGCTGATCCCAGAAGCCATCCACGGTATCGGCTTTCGCCAGAGTGGAAAACAGCATCAGGATGGCCGGAAATATGATTCTCATGTTCGACTCCTTGAGCGATTGGTCGCTGAATCAGGTCGGAGGCGGCAAGGGCGTGGCGCCCCGCCCCTGTTTGAGTCGCAGCGCGTTGCGGTAACACTGGGCGGCCGCTTCCAGGCTGCCGGAGCGGTCCAGAATGCGCCCGAGCGCCGCGTAGGCCTCGCTGTCGGGCTGGTCGGCGACCGCCTTTTCGAGCGATTCGCGCGCCTTGTCATACTGGCGATCATCCAGATACATCAGGCCAAGCGCCAGATGCAGACCGCCATGCTCGGGCTGCTCCCTGAGCCATCCTTCGCAATCGGAAATGCGCGCCGGACGCTCATCGGCGCCGACCTCGGCATAGACGCGCAATGCCTCTCGATCGAGCTGGTTGGACAGCAACCGCTTCAAATGGGAGCCGGCCAGTCCGGGCCGGTCGAGTTCGATGGCCCGGCGCGCATAGGCCAGAACGAGATCGCGCGCCTTGTGTTGCTTGCGGCTCAGGGATCTCCAGCTCGACTGCAAGGACTCAACGTCCGAACTGGATTCAATCTCGCGAATCGCTGCCAGAGTGATCACTTCATCACAGCGCTGCCGATCGACGATCCCGGACTTGTGCAGGGCCGGCGCCAGCATTCGCACCGCTTCCCAGCGCCCCAGATCCTGGTAGGCCTGCAGCAGGAGTCTCAATACGCCGGCATGGCGCGGCTTGCGCAAGTGCAGATCCTCGAGCACCGGCACAGCCTCGTCCACCCGCCCTTCCCCGATCAGCAAGCGCGCCCTGGCCAGGCCAGTCACGAAATGGCGCCGTCCGAAACGGGCATCGGCAAGGCGCAGCCAGCGATCCCGCCCGCTGCGATCCGCCGAACCCTGGGCGGCGCGCGCCGCTGCCAGCAAGCCAACCGTGGAACGACGGAATTCAAGCGAACGCGATAATTCCCGTTCGGCCTTTTGCCAATCACCTTCGGTCAGGGCCAGCAACCCGTTTTCCATCTGCCGCCGGGCACGGCTTTCACGCGCCCGGTAGAGGGCCTTGCCCGGGAGTCGAAAAACGGCAATGGTCACCGAAATGGCGATCCAGGCCAGCAGCACCAGACCCACCAGCGTCAGCACTGACATTTCCAGTCGCCACTGGTCAATATCAATGGCGACCAGCCCGGGATCCTCCAGCAGCCGCGGAGCGATCAGGGCGGCCGCGACCAGTGCCGCCAGCACCAGAACGACGAGCAGCAATCGCTTCACGTCGACTCCATGTCTTCGCGTAGACGAGCCAATGCCTCTCCGAGCCCGGATGGTGCGCTGGCCGGTTCCAGCTCGCGCAACTGCTCAATGACCTGCATCGCCTCCTGAACGGCGGATGCTTGCTGGTCGAAGTGTGAATCCAGGGTATCCGCGACCAGGTTCAGATGCCGGTCAAGCTCGCTCAGATCACGACGGGCAAGCGCCAGCTCGGCAGCCGTCAGGCGCAGCCGCAGGGATTCACGAATCGTGTCCAGTTGCTCCTGAGTGATGGGTGTTTCATCACGCGGGCGTACCCGCACCAGCTCTCGCAAGGCCGAGCGCATGCTGTCCGTCCAGCCCTGCTCGGGCACCTCTGTCTCTTCCTCGGATACTTCGACACCCGGCGCGGGGCGCTCCAGCGGCCATTCCGCCACTTGTCGCGCCAGTCGTTCCAGGCGGGCCTGGGCCTCGATCCAGTCCGGCGCCTCCACGCCCTCCAGGGCATCCAGTTCAGCCACCACCAGGCGACGAACCTGGCTCAGACGTGGATCATCCGCCCCGGCCAGTACCGCGGCGGCGCGACGATAGGCCGATCGAGCGCCCGCGAAATCCTGTGCCAGCTCGGCGCGCTCCTGGCCCAGCCGCAGCAGTGCAGCGGTTTCGATCATGGCCAGATGCCGGTCAAGTTCGCGGTCGACTTCGCGCTGTGTTTCTTCGCGTTGCCACAGTTGGTGAACTTGCTCGAGCACCTCGTCTTCGACTTCTTCGAGGCGCTGCTCCACCCGGCTGACTTCATCACCCATGGAATCACCCATGGACTCCAGCGCACCGCCCAGATCGTCCAGTCGCCGGTCCTGATCTCGAAGGGCCTGATCGATTTCATCCATACTGGCGCGCAATGAATCAAGCGAGTCCTCGATTTGCCCGGCTCGCTCTCGCTCGGTGCTCAGCGCCGCCTGGACATCCTCGATACGATCATCCTCGCGATCCGTATCGAACTGCAGCCAGACCCAGGCCGCAAACCCCAATGCGCCAAACGCCACGATCAAGGCCAGAACGGTCAGGATGCCGGAACCCGTCCGGCGCGGCCGTGAATCGGCATCCTCCGATTTCCGCTGGTCGTTGTCCTGCCCGTCCGACTCCGCTTGAGTCGGGGAAGGATCTTCGTCCCTGTCCTGTTGGCTTTCTTCCTTTTCGGTTTCGCTCATTTCAGCGGCCTGATCGCTCATAACCAAACGTAAGTATCAAGATTAACGCAATTGATCGTTCAGCCCAACGCCTTGAGCATACTCTTGTCGTCGGCTCCATCGGCCTGCACCACGTTGCGGCATCCCGACCGAGTCGCCATTTCGGCGACTCTGGGCGATGGCGCCACCACTCGACCGGCTAACACCTTTTGCCAGGATTCGGGTTTCAGACGAGACTCGAGAGCCAGCAAGGCACCACCACTGCTGATCAGGGTGGTCAGTTGTCTTGCTTGATGAATGCGTTGATCAAGACCTTCCGGCAAGGCCTGGTCAAGCCGACGGTAGACATGGATTCGCTCCACCCGCGCGCCCCGGCGACGCAATTCGGTCTCCAGCAGGGCTCGCCCGCCTGCCGCGGCCAGAATTGCAATCGAACGACCTTCAACGTCGTTCAGTTCCGGCAGGGCAAGCATGGCCTCGCTATTGCCGGCCGATTCGGGCGAGACAACCGATTCCAGTCCCAGATCCCGGGCCCTGCGAGCACTACCCGGTCCGGGCACGATCACCGGAATGGATGACATTACCTCATGTCCGACCAGAGCAACAGCTTGCCGTATCGCCTCGCCACTGGTCATGATGATTCGCTCAACCGGCAACACTTCGGCCAGACGCCGGGCCACGGCTTCGGCGTTCTCAGGCCCTTCCAGTCGCACCGGTGGACAATGGAGCGCATCCCATCCGGCCTGCCGCAACGCCCGGGTCAATCGCTCCCCATCCGAGCCGGTTCGGGTTACCAACACCATCGTTTGATCAACCATGCGCCCATTATCCTTTGAATCGCCAAGGGAAGCACTGATCTGGACAAAAAAAAGCCCGCCTTGCGGCGGGCTTTCGGGATAAATTCCGGGTGCCTGACTCAACTCGCTAAAGTGCTGGGGGCTTGCGTGTTGGCGTTGGCAGTAGGGGGACGCACCTCAACAAGCGAAGTCGTGGGTGGCACCCGGAAAACTGAAACTGGATAAACTCCCCTGTTTGAACTCCTTGATTCCTACTCTGGCATAACTGATTCTGATTGTCCAGCCTCAAGCCGGAAAAACGGTCATTGAATGTCATAATTGTGACAGAATTCTCATTCCGCCCTGATCGAGCAGTTCGCGGCCGGCCCTGTTTCCCAGCAATCCCGCACTTTCAAGTGGCCCTTCGATATCGACATCCAGACAGTCGCGGCCATCCGGACTGGCCAGACGGGCACGCAGTCGCAAGCGACCCTGCTCGATCTCGGCCAGTGCCGCCAGCGGCATTCGACAATCGCCGCCCAGCTCTGCGACCACGCCCCTTTCTGCTTCCACCTGGGCCCCGGTCTGCGCACAATGGAGCGGCCTGACCCGCTCTCGCGTGACATGATCGTCCTCGCGACACTGAATGACGATCACCCCCTGACCGGGCGCCGGCAGAAAATCGGGCGGCAGCAGCTCACTGCGGTGGTCCACGGTAATGCCCAGTCGATCAATGCCCGCCGCGGCCAGAATGACCGCCGCCACCTGCCCACTGCGCATTTTTTCAAGGCGGGTTTCAACGTTACCGCGCACGGGTTCGACCTGAAGTTCAGGAAACCGGCGCAGCAACTGACTCTGCCGTCGCAAGCTGGAAGTCCCCACCCGACTTCCGGCCGGCATCTCATCCGGCAAGCTGCCATCCCGACTCAGCCACAGATCGGCCCACCCGGCCCGCGGGAGTACGGCTGCCAGCATCAACCCATCCGGGCTCTGCGCGGGAACGTCCTTGAGAGAGTGCACGGCGATGTCAGCGCTATTGTCCAGCAACGCCTTTTCCAGCTCCTTGAGAAAGAGACCCTTGCCGCCGATTTCTGCAAGCGAGCGGTCCAGGACTTCATCTCCGCGCGTGCTCATTGGCAATAGCTCCACCTCCAGCGAGGGGTGGACCTTTCTCAGCTTGTCGGCCACATGTTCGCTTTGCCACAGGGCCAGACGGGACTTGCGTGTGGCAATTCGAATTTGATTCACGACTGAAGTAACTCCTGGCGAACGCTCGGCAGGTTGCGCCGACTGACCCGCGGTTGCAGATCGACACCTTTGATTTCGACCCGGACCTGTCCACGTCGATCCCGGGTCAGACCTTTCAGGTGAGCGCGCGAAACCAGCGTATTGCGGTGAACACGCAGGAATCGCTCGGAAAAGCGCTCTTCAATACGGACCAGTGAATCATCGATCAATGCCGTGCCCCCCTCGTAGTGGACGTTAGTGTACTTGTCCTCGGCCCGCAGCACACGAATGTCGGCCAGCGGGATGGACAGGATTCGGTCGCCCAACCGGGCCACCAGTTGCTCTTTTTTGTGCTCGACAGGACGCATCGTGCGAATGCGCTCGATGGCCCGATTCAGCCGCTGCTGGCTGACAGGCTTGACCAGGTAGTCCACCGCTTCAAGATCGAAGGCCTCGACAGCATACTGCTCGTAAGCGGTCACGAACACCACCGCCGGAGGCCGTTCGAGGCGCGCCAACCGACTCGCCACTGCAACCCCGTCCATGCCGGGCATTTCAACGTCCAGAAAAATCACGTCCGGATGCATGCGGGCACATTCGACCAGTGCCTGCTCAGGTCGCGAACTGGTTCCGACAACCAGGCAACCATCGACATCACTCAGCATGCGTTTGAGTCGTTCGATGGCCGGAATCTCATCATCGACGATGAAGACATTGAGTGTCTCCTTCACGCCCAGATGTCCTCCAGCCATTGATCGATGGCGCGAATTTCGTCCAGGTTGACCGAATGGGCCATTGGCCAGGTCAACCAGCGAACATCCAGTCCCGCACCGGTCAGCGCCTCGGCGCTGGCCTGGCCCAGCGAAACGGGCACGATGGGATCCTGGTCACCGTGCCCCATGAAAATGGGCATTGAAGATGCCGCCGGACTCATCCATTCGTTCAGCCGACGCCCGTCAAGCAGGTAACAGGACAGCCCGATGATGCCGGCCAGGGGCCGCGAACGCGCAAGCCCGCAGCGCATGGCAATGGCGCCCCCCTGGGAAAAACCGGCCAGGACGATGCTGTCGGCGGAGATTCCGGCCTCGATTTGCTGATCAAGGAGTCGATCGACGGCCGCCAGTGATGCGGCGATGCCGTCCTGGTCCTGGTCGCGATCGATTTCCATTCCGAGGATGTCATACCAGGCGCGCATGGCCATGCCGCCATTGATGGTCACCGGCCGAACGGGGGCATGGGGAAAGATGAATCGAATCGGCCGACGAGATGCACTGGTCAGCTGCGGTACAATCGGCTCGAAATCATGACCGTCGGCGCCCAGTCCGTGCAGCCAGATCACGGCATGTGACGGATCCGGCCCGGTATCGTGAACAATGTATTCCAGCTCTTGATCAGGATCATTCATGCGCACAATTCTAACTGCAGTCCTGTGGTTTCTGTTGCTGACAGGCTGTGGATTGAAAGGCGATCTTTACCTGCCCGAACCCGGTGACGAGCCGGAATCCGCTGAACAGCAGGACGAGCGAGATGATGAAGAGGACGCCTGAACCGGAGCTGATGGATGCGCCCGAGCAGGCTCGGGCCTATGCAGAGGCCGACTTCAGCGAACCCAATCGACTGTTCGTCAATCTTTTCCGGGAGCTGGTCGAAAACACCGAGGCCGGGCAATTGATCGACCTGGGATGCGGTCCCGGTGACATCTGCATTCGGCTGGCCAGGGTGCTGCCCGACTGGAGGCTGGTCGGACTGGATGCCGGACCGAACATGTTGTCGCTGGCTCAAACCGCGGTGAAAAACGCCGAGTTGCAATCACGCATTGATCTGGTGCTGGCCAGGCTGCCTGATGAGCTTCCTGGAAAGCGATTCGATGCCGTGATCTCCAACAGCCTGTTGCACCACCTGCCCGAACCCATGGTGTTGTGGGAGAGTGTCCGGACACTGGCGGGTCCGGGTTGTCTGGTCCAGGTCATGGACCTGCATCGCCCGGATACTCCGAAGGAGGTCGATGCCATCGTTGATGCGCATGCGGCCGATGCACCGGAAGTCCTGCGCAATGATTTTCGCAACAGCTTGCATGCAGCCTACACGTGCTCGGAAATTCAGGCCCAGATCGATGACGCGGGACTGTCCGGGCTGACCCTGTCACGACCCAGTGACCGCCACTGGATGCTACAGGGCAAGCTGGGCTGAGTGTTCGATGCCGAAATCCCGCATCCGGTTTTCCAAGCTCGAAGCCCTCGGCAACGACTTCATGCTGGTCGATGCCCGCAACCAGAATTTCGAACCATCCGCAGGGCAGGTTCGCAGTCTGGCCGATCGACGCCTGGGCATCGGCTTTGATCAACTCCTGATTCTGGCTTCACCGAGCCCCGGGACGGATTGTCTGTGCGCGGTGCGCATATTCAATAGTGATGGCAGCCCCGCCGAGCAATGTGGCAACGGCATGCGCGCCATTGCCCTGTGGCTGCATCGAGCAGGTGAGCTGTCCTCGAGCGCGCGCCTGGACACCGCCGGTGGAGCCATCGGTGTGCATCTTGAAACCAGCGATCGCATCACCGCGACCCTGGGCGTGCCTGACTTCACACCCTCGGCGTGGGGCTGCTCAGCCGGCAGGCGCGAGTGGACCGAAATCCAGGATCACCAGACCATCGCGCTGCACGGGGTCTCGATGGGAAACCCGCACCTGGTCATTCCCTGGCACGCGCGACCCGATCCGCAAACGCTTGAAAAGCTCGCGGCTCGCTTTGGCGCCCACCCGGACCTGGCCGATGGCGCAAACATCAGCCTGGCTCAACCCGTGGACCGTCGTCACGTCGAACTGGCGGTATTCGAAAGAGGCGCCGGCCCGACTCCGGCCTGTGGGAGCGCCGCCTGCGCCTCGGCCGCGGTGCTGATATCGAATGACCTGGTCGATTCGCCGGTGACCATCAGGCAGCCCGGAGGCGAGCTTGTGATACATTGGCCTGGAGGAGACCAGCCGGTCGAGATGACCGGACCGGCCCGCCTGGTATTCGATGGCGCCATGGAATTCGAATCGGAAAACTAGTCATGACCAACCCCAAGGAAGTCGCACAGTGGCTGAAGTCCAATCCGGACTTTCTTGTCGACCACCCCGAATTGCTCGACACAATCAATCTGCCGCATCAGGCTGGCGCACCCTCTTTGCTCGAGCGCCAGGTCCAACGCCTGCGCAGCGAGAATCGCCGACTCGAGGCCCGACTGAAGACCCTGGCCGGCATCGCCGGTGAGAACGAGCGTTTGATGCAACGCCTGCATCAACTCACCCTGGAGGTCATGACCACCGACTCCACGTCGGCATTCATCGAGCGACTGTTCGGCAAACTGGCCGATGACTTCAGGGCTGACCGGGTCCGCCTGCACCTGATCCGGCACCACCCGGAACTGGAATCATGCGAAATGGTCGCCACCTTGCCCGAACAACGGCCCGACTGGCTGGAGAAACTGCTCGACAAGGGGGATACGGTGTGTGGACGCTTGACGTCCGGTAAACGCCAGTTGCTGTTCGGAGAGCAGGCCGGCCCGATCGGATCGGCCGCCCTGGTACCCATTGCCGGTACCGGCATCCTGGCGATCGGGGCAGAATCGGTCGAGCGCTTTCATCCCGGAATGGGCACCTTGTTTCTGGAGTTGCTGGGCACGACCATCCGCTACCGGCTGGATCGATCCGGAGCCGAACATCGCAAGCGCGCCTGACAAGGATTGCCCGAATCCACTGACCGAATCGATCGCGGCCTTTCTCGTCCATATCTCGGATGAAGCCGGGCTGTCCGCGGCCACCCTGGATGCCTACCGACGTGACCTTGGACGTTTCGATCAGTGGTGCGCTCGGCGCGAACTGACCCACGCCAATGATATTGCCGAGACTGATGTGCGCGCCTTTGCAGCCGCCGAGCACCGCCGCGGGCTGAACCCGCGCAGCGTGCAGCGTCGACTGTCGGCATTGCGACGCTTTTTCCGCTATCTGCGCCGAGAAGGTGTCATGACCCACGACCCCGGCCAGGGCGTCCGCGCCCCGAAAGTCAGACGTCGCTTACCGAGACCCCTGGATGTCGACCAGGTTCTGGCACTGCTGAACATTCCGGTCGAGAACGATCTGGCCACTCGTGACCGGGCCATGCTGGAATTGTTCTACGCTTCAGGGTTGCGGGTCAGTGAACTGGCTGAACTGACCTGGAACCGACTGGACCCGAAAGAGGGGCTGGTGCGGGTTGTCGGCAAGGGCAATCGCGAGCGACTGGTGCCGGTCGGACGCCATGCCTTGAGCGCGCTGCAAGCATGGCGCGCCATCCATCACAGCATCACGGGGGCTGACCAGGCAAAGATCTTCACCAGCCTCAAGGGCCGGCCACTGACGGTCCGGGCCATCCAGAAGCGAGTCGCCTACTGGTCTGACCGCCAGGGGCTGGATCAGCGCGTCCACCCCCATCAGATCAGGCATTCGTTTGCCTCGCATATCCTTGAGTCTTCCGGCGATTTGCGTGCGGTCCAGGAACTGCTGGGCCACGCCAACCTGTCAACCACCCAGATCTACACCCACCTGGACTTTCAGCATCTGGCCCGGGTGTATGACGAGACGCATCCGCGGGCCCGGTCGCGGGGCGACCGGGCGGGGAGACGGGAGACGGGAGACGGGAGACGGGAGACGGGAGACGGGAGACGGGAGACGGGAGACGGGAGACGGAAGTAGACTGACCCCTGACCCCTGACCCCTGACCCCTGACCCCTTTTCCCACCCCCCTATCGTCCCCATCTACTCGGTTCACCTTCAAGCACGGTCAACCCAATGCAACAGTATCGTGGCACAACGATCGTTTCGGTGCGCCGGGGCAATCAGGTCGTCATTGCCGGGGACGGCCAGGTCACCCTGGGTAACACGGTCATGAAGGCCAATGCACGCAAGGTGCGCCGCCTTTACAAGAACCAGGTCATCGCCGGGTTTGCCGGCGCCACGGCCGATGCATTCACGTTGTTCGAGCGCTTCGAGAGCAAGCTCGAAATGCATTCGGGACACCTGACCCGTGCCGCGGTGGAACTGGCCAAGGACTGGCGAACCGATCGCCTGCTGCGCCGCCTCGAGGCCCTGCTTGCGGTGGCCGACCGCGACGCCTCGCTGATCATCTCCGGCAACGGCGATGTCATCGAGCCCGAAGAAGGCCTGATCGCGATCGGCTCGGGTGGACCGTTTGCCCAGTCAGCGGCACGCGCCCTGCTGCGACACAGCGAACTGGATGCCGAGGCAATCTGCCGTGAAGCCCTGAGCATTGCCGGCGAAATCTGCATCTACACCAATCACAACTTCACCATCGAATCACTGGAAACGAGCTGAGAACCTCATGTCGCAGATGACCCCACGTGAAATCGTCCAGGAACTGGACAGGCACATCATTGGTCAGTCGGCCGCCAAGCGCGCCGTGGCCATTGCCTTGAGAAACCGCTGGCGGCGAATGCAGGTTGATGAAAAGCTGCAACCCGAGATCACGCCTAAGAACATTCTGATGATCGGTCCCACCGGAGTCGGCAAGACCGAGATTGCCCGTCGCCTGGCGGCCCTGGCGCGCGCGCCGTTCGTCAAGGTCGAGGCGACCAAGTTCACCGAGGTTGGATACGTGGGCAAGGATGTCGAGTCCATCGTTCGCGACCTGGTCGAAACCGCCGTGAAAATGGTTCGCGAAGAGGCCATGAGCAAGGTGCGCTCACGGGCCGAGGATGCGGCCATCGAACGGGTCGTGGAAATCATGTTGCCGCGCCGCCAGTCATCCGGTTTTGCCAATGCACCCGAAGAGCCGGACGATTCTCAATCGGAAACCCGTCGCAAGATTTTCGACAAGCTGGTCAATGGCGACTTCAACGATCGCGAAATCGAGATCGACATCAGCATGAATGTCGGGGTCGAGATCATGGCCCCACCGGGCATGGAGGAAATGACTAACCAGCTTCAGCAGATGTTTTCCAACATGTCCGGCGGAAAAAAACAAAAGCGCAAGATGAAGGTCAAGGACGCCATCCCGGTGCTGATCGAGGAAGAGGCCGCGCGCATGATCAACGACGAGGAGGTCAAGCAGCAGGCCCTCAAGCGAGCCGAGGAAAGCGGAATCGTGTTCATCGATGAAATCGACAAGGTCGCTCGTCGCTCGGACTCGGGCTCGGCCGGCGAGGTGTCGCGCGAAGGAGTACAACGAGACCTGCTGCCACTGGTCGAAGGATGCACGGTCAACACGCGTTACGGTCCGATCAATACCGACCACGTGCTGTTCATCGCCTCCGGGGCGTTTCATGTCTCCAAGCCGTCCGACCTGGTGCCCGAGCTTCAGGGCCGGTTGCCGATTCGCGTCGAGCTTCGCGCCCTTTCAGTCGAGGACTTCAAACGCATCCTGACCGAGCCGGACGCCTCCCTGACCGAACAGTATCGGGCGTTGCTGGAAACCGAGGGTATTGATCTGAGCTTCAGCGATGATGCAATCACCCGTCTGGCCGAAATCGCCTTCGCCGTCAATGAGTCAACCGAAAACATCGGGGCGCGACGGCTGCATACCGTGATGGAGCACCTGCTCGAGGAGATATCCTATGCGGCTCCGGATCGCTCCGGGGAACAACTGTCGGTCGATGCCGAATATGTCGATCGCCACCTGAAGGAATTGTCGGACAACGAGGACCTGAGCCGATTCATACTGTAGGGTCGTTCATGCGAATCGGATAAACTTCCGGACACCTCGGCAGTCTTAACCCGTCACTACTGGTCGATCAACACGAACTGATGTCCGAAATCCTTGCCAGCAGCCCGTCGATTACCCTGAAAAACGTCAGCATATCGCTGGGCGGGCGGATGGTGCTCGATGACTTCAGCCTGGAGATCCCTGCCGGCCAGGTGACCGCAGTGCTTGGCCCCAGTGGCGCGGGCAAGACCACCGTAATGCGCCTGATCACCGGCCAGCTCAAACCGGATTCGGGCGAGGTGTGGATCGATTCCGAACGTGTCGATCAAATGAGCGCTCGTCAATTGAATCGCTTGCGTCGAAACCTGGGCGTGTTGCTGCAGAATGGTGCCCTATTCACCGACCTGACCTGTTTCGACAATGTTGCACTGCCGATTCGCGAACACACCGCCTTGCCCGAGCCCCTGATTCGTCGACTGGTGTTACTCAAGCTGCAGACCGTGGGGCTTCGCGGGGCGGCCGATCTGTACCCGCGTGAATTGTCCGGCGGCATGAATCGACGCATTGCCATGGCCCGGGCCATGGCGCTGGATCCGGCCATCATGTTTTACGACGAGCCCTTTGCCGGACTGGATCCGATTTCCCTTGGTGTTGCCCGCCGCCTGATTCGCGATATCAACCAGGCCTTGCGAACAACCAGCGTTGTCATTACCCACGATGTCGGCGAAGTGGCGCATTTTGCCGATTACTGCTGCATCATTTCCGACGGCCGTGCGGTCGCCGAAGGCACCCCGGATTCCCTGTCCGACTCCAGCAATGAACTGGTTCGCCAGTTCGTCAATGGTCTGCCGGACGGCCCGGTCGCCTTTCATTACCCGGCCCGTGAACTGGCCGACGAGCTGCTCGAACAGGACTTGAGCCGATGAGTGCTACCTCATCACCACCCGGTCGCCTGCTCAACCCGCTTCGACAACTCGGGCGTGCCGGATTGTTCCTGCTGACCGCATTTTCGCGCATGCGCCTGACCCGTTTCCAGGCGGCCGAAACGCTGCGCCAGATCTACTTTTCCGGTGTTCGGTCGCTGGTCATCATTGTCACCGGCGGGTTCTTCGTCGGCCTGGTACTGACCTTGCAGACTTACGATACATTGTCTCGATTCGGGGCCGCGGAAGCCGTCAGCACCGTGCTGGCCCTGTCGCTGTTTCGGGAACTGGGCCCGGTGCTGACCACATTGCTGTTTGCCGGACGGGCCGGAACCTCGATCACTGCCGAGATCGGCCTGATGCGCGCCACCGAACAGCTCGATGCCCTGGATCTTATGGCCATCGATCCCATGGAACGGATTGTTCAGCCACGCCTGCTGGCCGGAATCGTGGCCGTCCCGGCGCTGGTGCTGATCTTCAATGTCTGCGCCATTCTCGGCGGCGTGGTATTTGCGGTGTTCATGATGGGCTCGGATCCCATCACGTTCTGGTCCAACATGCAGGCTACTGTCGAGTTGTGGCGTGACTTCGGACATGGCATGCTCAAGGCCGTGGCGTTCGGGTTCCTGGCCTCCTGGCTGGCAGTGTACTTCGGCTGGACTGCCCGTCCCACCAGTGAAGGCGTCGCCCTGGCGACGACCCAGACCGTGATCGCCACGGCCATCTCGGTCCTGATTCTTGATTTTGTACTGTCTGCCTTCATGCTCTAGCGCAGGAATCAATGCAACCATGAAATCTTCTCACCAGATCGAACTGACCGCTGGAATTTTCCTTCTACTGGCCATCGGCGCCCTCATCTTCCTGGCCGTCCAGGCTACTGACCGAGGCGTGGTCGCCGGCGGCGGCTACCAGGTCACGGCGTACTTTTCCAATATCGGCGGTCTCAAGCCCAAGGCACGTGTCAGCATGGGTGGGGTCTCCATCGGCATGGTCGAGAGCATCAGCCTGGATCCCGATACCCTGGAAGCGCGCGTCGTGATGCGAATTTCCGATCAGTACGACGATCTTCCCGAAGACAGCTCGGCATCGATCTTTACCGCCGGCATACTCGGCGACCAGTTTATCGGCCTTGAACCCGGAGGATCGCCGGAACCCTTGCGCGATGGCGACCGGATTCTGCTGACCAACTCCGCCCTGCAGCTTGAACAACTGATCACCCGCTACATGTTTGATAGCGAAGGAGATGACTGAATGTCGTTACGCTTGCTTTTGATTCCCCTGTTACTGGTGCTCACCGTGCCGGCGCTGGCCGACAGCGATCCGGTTGAACTGGTGCGCGCCACCACGACCGAGTTGTTCGAACTGGTCGAGGCCAACCGCGAGCAATACGAGGAAGACCCGCAACTGCTGCGCGATGAACTGGCCGAAATATTGAAGCCGCGATCGGACCTCATTCACTCGGCCCGACTGGTGCTGGGCCGCCATGGCCGTGGCCTTGAACGCGAGAAAGTCGAGGCTTTTGCCGAAGCCCTTTCGGACATGCTGATGCGTCGCTACGCCAGCGGCTTACTGGAATTTCGCAGCCGCGAACAAGTCGAGGTCCTGCCCCTGGCCGGCGACAATACCGAACGCCAGACCCGGGTTCGAACCCGAATCATCCTGGATAACCGGCAACGGATTCCGATCGATTACGTGCTTCGCAAGCGCGATGGTGAATGGCTGGTCTTCGATGTCATTATCGAAGGCATTTCCTATGTCACCACCTTCCGCAACCAGATTGGTGAGGAAATCCGCCACGATGGCTTCGACCGCATGCTTGAACGCCTCGAGAAGGGCGATATCGAGGTGGAAGTGGACGTCGAGATCGAGTCCGAAAACGATGCCGGCTGACTCATCGCCTCAGTTGCCCGAGCGATTGACCATGGCCGAGGTGCCGGAGGTCTATCGTGCCAGTCAGGCGCAGTTTGGCGAAGACAATATTCCCGAGCGCATTGACCTGTCCGGCGTAAAGCGAAGTGACTCCAGCGCATTGGCGTTGCTGGTTGACTGGCAGGCAAGGGCCAGGGCTCGGGGTCGTCGGATCGAGTTTGCCAATCCGCCGCAAAGCCTGCTGGTGCTGGCCCGCCTCAGTGAGTCGGACCGTTTGCTTGGCTGGAACACAGCCAATGGCGAGGATCAGCAATGAAACAACCCATTTCAAGAACCCTTGCCATGATCGTGCTGGTCGGCCTGATGGCCGGCTGCGCAAGCACGGCCGCCCCGCCGGAAGAACGCCACCCGGACGACCCATGGGAACCGTTCAACCGCTCGGTTCATCAATTCAACCAGGTTGCTGACCGTGCGGTGCTGCGACCTTTGGCGCTCGGCTATGACCACGTCACGCCGGATCCGGTGCAACGTGGAATCGGCAATTTCTTTCGCAACCTGCGTTCACCGGTCATCATGGTCAACCTGTTGCTGCAAGGCCGCGGGAGCGATCTTGAAAGCGAGTTTCAACGCTTTGTCACCAATACCCTGTACGGAGTGGGCGGCGTGTTCGACGTCGCCAGCGCCGGCGGCATCGACAAACCCGAGGGCGACTTCGGCCAGACCCTGGCAACCTGGGGATGGAGCGACAGTCGCTACCTGGTTCTGCCCTTGCTGGGTCCCTCGACCATTCGCGATAGCGTGGGTCGCGGCGTGGATACCGTCCCGGACATTGCCTGGCGACTCGCTTACCAGGAAGGCTCCTACTTTCTGGTCGGTCTGAACGTGATCCACATGCGTGCCGGCTTGCTCCCGCTGGATGCAGAAATCGCCGCCGCTTACGATGAGTACATCATGATGCGCGATGGCTGGATGCAGCGACGCAGTCACCTGATATTCGGTGAGGATGCCGATCTGCCCGACTACGATGCCTGGCTTGAAGAAGATGACTGGGATGAGTGGTAAGGGCTTGATTCAGAAGCAATGACCCGGCCGCGGCCAAAATGCCATCCCTGGGCGAGGTCACAACCAACGCTTTCCAGGAATTCCAGTTCGGCAGCCGTCTGCACGCCCTCGGCCGTGACGGCCAGACCCAGCTCACGCGCCATCGCCACGATCGCCTTGACGATCGCAGCGTTCTCCCGCACCCGATTCACATCACGCACAAAGCTTTGATCAATCTTCAATCGTTGAATCGGCACCTTGCGAAGATAGGCCAATGAGGAGTAGCCGCTGCCGAAATCATCGATTGCCAGGCTCACCCCGTACTCGCGCAAGCGTTCGATCTGGCGCAAGGCCTGGGCATTCTCCTCCATGAATACCCGTTCGGTGATTTCGACCTCCAGGCGCGTCGGAGCCAGTCCACAGCCTTTGGCCATGGCCACCAGCTTTTCGGCAAAACCTGAATCACAAAGTTGAACCGGCGCCACATTGATCGACAGCATCCTGTCGACATCTCCAGCCACTGCGAGCATGGCCTTGCGATAGACCTGGGCGCCAAGTGGGGCGATCAAACCACGCGACTCGGCCAGACCGATGAACTGCTCGGGATCGATCCAGCCGTCTTCGTCATGGTGCCATCGGGCCAGCGCCTCATAACCGCGGATTCGTCCACTGCCAACCTCCACAATCGGCTGCAGGGCTACTTGCAACTTTTCAGTTTCGATGGCCGAGCGCAGTTCGGTTTCCAGATAGCGTCGGGCCATCGCCGAAGCAGTCAGCTCGGGCGTGTAACGAGCCCATGATCCAGGTCCGTTTGCCTTGGCCCGGTACACGGCCGCATCGGCATGCCGCATCAGATCCTCGCCGGTCTTCCCATCGTCCGGAAACAGGCTGACTCCAACCGACCCAGTGACCGTGACCACCCGGCGATCCAGTTCCAGTGGCGATTCCAGTACTGCGCACAGTCGTTCGGCCAGCACCCCTGCCCTGCGCGCGGCTTCCGGGCCTTCCATCAAAACCAGGAATTCGTCTCCCCCCAGTCGGCCGATCGTGCCCTTGTCGCCGACACAGTCCGACAGACGTGAGGCCAGTTGAGCCAGTAGTCGATCGCCCGTGGTATGGCCCCAGGCATCGTTGATATCCTTGAAGTTATCGAGGTCCAGGTGCAGGATTGCCAGTCCATTTCCAACCACTGAAACATCCGATATCCGTTCCTCGAGCAGAATCTGAAGCATGGTGCGATTAGGCATCCCGGTCAGCGAATCGTTGTAGGCCAGCCGGGTCAGCTCATCCTCCATGCGGCGACGCTCGGTAATCAGCCGAGCAAAGCCATGCCAGATCACTGCCCCATCCGATTGTCGTTCCGGGGTCGATTCGACCTCGATCCACTCGGAATGCTGTTCGCTTCCGCCGGGCGGACACATCCGGAATTGCTGGTGAAAGGGGCTCAAGTCACGCGCGCTAACCTCAACCGCCCGCATGACTCGCTGCAGATCCGGTTCGAATACCCGGTCGAAAAGGGCCTTGGCATCATGCTCCACATCCTCCTGACGAACGCCGAGTACCTCGTAGAGCTTTTCACTGGCAAATGGCATGCTGAGTCGGCGATCTTGCTGATCCAGCCGGAGCTGATAAATCACGCCGGGTACATGGGCGGCCAGGTGACGCAATTGCTGGGCCTGTTCGGCCCGTGCCTGCTGAGCCTGCTTGAGGCGACTGCTGTCCAGACCAAGTCCCGCGACACAGCTGCGTCCGTTAATCTCCAGCAGGCGGCCGTGGTAACTGAACGACTGGGTCGTACCATAGCGGGTCAGTAATGGCGCCTCGAATGAGGCATGGCCCTCCTTGTGCACCTTGTCCAGGTTGTCTCTGAGCGTCTGTTGCCATTCGACAGGGAACAAATCCAGAGGGTCCATTCCAGCCAGCTCCTCGGACGAATAACCGGTAATTCGTTCAAAGTTGGCATTCCAGTGAAGAAACCGCCCATGGTCATCGAGCAGGTAGTAAATGCCGGGCAGGCAATCAATGACAGCCCTTGCAAATGCCGGGTACCAGTCATTGTCTTGCATGATTCCGGCAGCGGTATCTGATTGACTGGTCAAATGAAATGGCCCCGGGTTGCAATGCGAATCCGGGACATAAGAACATCCCGAACCTCCTGATTCAGAAGCCTACCATGCGTTCGACAGCCTCTGAAAGCTTGATTGGCGACCGATCAATCCCTATCCTGATATAATATCTCTTGATCGCGATAAAAGGATACTCTTATCAACCTCGAACGGATCAGCCGTCACTGTGGACTGCTGGGCGATGTCACTCGGCTTCGCTTGCTGGCTCTGCTCGACCGCGAAGAACTGACCGTGGCCGAGCTGGCACAGGTGACCCGCCTGGCGCAGCCGCGGGTGTCGACTCATCTGGCCAAATTGCGCGAGGCGGGCCTGGTCACCGACCGACGCGAGGGTGTATCGGTTTACTATCGCATCAACGCTTCAAGTGACAGCGCGGAGTTGATCCATCTGTGGAACGTGCTTCGCGAGACCCTCGACGATGCCCTGGTCAAGGATGATGCCGAACACTTGACCGAGGTGCTGGCACACCGCGCGAGCGCCCGTAACTGGCCGGACGCCGTCGCCGGTGACATGGAACGCCACTACTCGCCAGGCCGGACCTGGGAGGCAACCGCCCGCGCCATGGTTCAGTTGATCGAAACCGGACCGGTCCTCGATATTGCCTCCGGGGATGGTGTCATGGGCGATTTGCTGGCGCCAATCGCCGAGTCAATTGATTGCGTGGATATCTCGCCCAAGGTTGTCGAGGCGGGTCGGACGCGAGTTGAAAAGCTTAACAACGTCAACTTTCACCAGGCGGACATGCATGAGTTGCCCTTCAGTGACGGTCGCTTCGACACGGTACTGATGTTGCACGCCCTGACTTACAGCAAGCAACCCGATCGCGCGCTGGCCGAAGCTGCCCGAGTCCTGGCGCCGGGCGGACGACTGGTCGCGGCAACCCTAAAAAAGCACCGTTACACGAATGAGGTCAAGGCATACGGCCATTTGAACCAGGGATTCAAGGAGGCCGAGATCACGGCCATGGCCGAAGCCTCGGGCTTGTGCGTGAAAAGCTGCAAGATCACATCGATCGAGCGCAAGACACCAAACTTCAAGATCATCACTTTACTGGCTAGAAAATCATGAATAAACTCGAATGGCACGATTCAAAACGGGTCGAACGCCTTTTAGACGTTCTTGCGGACCGCATTCTGGTCCTGGATGGCGCCATGGGCACCATGATCCAGCAGGCCAAGCTTTCCGAACAGGATTATCGCGGCGACCGCTTTGCCGATCACTCCGATGATCTCAAGGGCAACAATGACCTGCTCACCCTCACCCGTCCCGACCTGATCGAAAGCATCCATCAGAAATTTCTCGCTGTCGGCTGCGACATGGTCGAGACCAATACATTCAACGCCAATCGCATCAGTCAGGCCGATTACGCGCTTGAGTCACTGTCCGAGGAAATCAACAGGGAATCCGCCAGGATCGCCCGCAAGGCCTGTGATGCAGCCGAACAGGACGATCCGGACAAGCCGCGCTTCGTGGTGGGCGTGATCGGCCCGACCAACCGCACCGCATCCATTTCGCCGGATGTCTCAAGCCCCGGCTATCGCAACATCGATTTTGCGACGCTGGTCGAGTCCTACCAGGAAGCAGCTCGCGGCCTGCTTGATGGCGGCGCCGATCTGATCATGATTGAAACGGTCTTCGACACCCTCAATGCCAAGGCCGCTATCTTTGCGGTTCAGGAAGAGTTCGAACAGCGCGGCGAACGATGGCCACTGCTGATTTCAGGCACCATTACCGACGCCAGCGGCCGAACGCTGTCCGGTCAGACCCCTGAAGCCTTCTACTACTCGGTTGCTCATGCCGAGCCGCTGGGCGTGGGCTTTAACTGCGCGCTGGGCGCCGATCAGCTCAAGGCACATGTGAAATCGCTCGACCGGGTTGCTGAATGCCTCGTGACGGCCCACCCCAACGCCGGACTACCGAACGAATTCGGGGAATATGACGAAACCCCCGAAGAAATGGCGAGCGTCATTGCCACTTATGCCGAGGAAGGACTGGTCAACATCATTGGCGGATGCTGTGGCACCACGCCAGACCACCTGCGCGCCATCGCCGATGCGGTGGCTGATCACAAGCCGAGAACACTTCAATTTCCGATAGCAGCATGAACGATATTTCCGACAAGAAAGAAACTGAACAGCGCTTTACCCGCCTGAGCGGACTGGAACCGCTGGTCATTACACCCGAGCTCAACTTCGTCAATGTAGGCGAGCGGACCAATGTGACCGGCTCGGCCCGATTCAAGCGACTCATTCTGGATGAGCAATACGATGAAGCCGTCGAGGTCGCCTTGCAGCAGGTCGAAAACGGCGCCCAGATCATCGATGTGAACATGGACGAGGGCCTGCTCGATGCCGAGCAAGCCATGACTCGCTTCCTCAACCTGATCGCGGCCGAACCCGACATTGCACGGGTACCGGTGATGGTCGATTCAAGCAAGTTTGCAGTCATCGAGGCCGGGCTGCGCTGCCTGCAGGGCAAGGGCATCGTCAACTCGATCAGTCTCAAGGAAGGCGAGGATGAATTTCTCGAGCAGGCTCGACGGATTCGTCGCTATGGTGCGGCAGTGGTGGTCATGGCATTCGATGAAACCGGTCAGGCCGACCAGGCCGAACGCATGGTCGAATGCCTCTCGAGAGCTCACAAGCTCCTGACCGAAGAGGCCGGTTTCCCACCTGAAGACATCATCTTCGACCCGAACATCTTTCCGGTCGCGACCGGCATGGATGAACACAACAACTATTCCATGGAGTTCATCAACGCCACCCGGGAACTGAAGAAAAAATTCCCGCATTGCCATATCTCCGGCGGGGTGTCGAACATGTCATTCTCGTTTCGCGGCAACAATGTCGTGCGTGAAGCGATGCATTCGGTATTCCTCTACCACGCCACCAAGGCCGGCATGGACATGGGTATCGTGAATGCCGGCCAGCTTGAAGTCTACGATGATATCGACCCTGAACTGCGCGAGCTGGTCGAGGACGTGGTACTCAATCGCCGCGATGATGCCACCGAGCGCCTGCTTGAGGCGGCCGATCAGTACAAGGGCGAAGGCAAGAGACAGGAAAAGGATGAAGCCTGGCGAGAAAAGCCGGTTGCCGAGCGCCTGAAGTATTCACTGGTCAAGGGCATCGACAAGTACGTCATCGAGGATACCGAGGAAGCCCGCCAGCAGCATGCCAGTTCGCTCGAGGTCATCGAAGGCCCCCTGATGGACGGCATGAATTATGTCGGCGATCTGTTCGGCGACGGCAAGATGTTCCTGCCCCAGGTGGTCAAGTCGGCCCGGGTCATGAAAAAGGCAGTCGCTCACCTGGTTCCGTACCTGGAAAAAGAAAAGAAAGCCGGGGAAAAGAAAGGCAAGATTCTGCTGGCGACCGTCAAGGGCGATGTGCACGACATCGGCAAGAACATTGTCGGCGTCGTACTGGCCTGTAATGGATTCGATATTCATGACCTTGGCGTCATGGTTCCGGTCGAAAAGATCCTCGAAGAGGCGCGCAAGGAAGAGGTCGATGTCATTGGGCTTTCAGGCCTGATCACTCCGTCGCTGGACGAAATGGTGACCGTGGCTGAAGCCATGAACAACGAGCAGTTTGAACTGCCCTTGATGATCGGCGGCGCCACCACCTCTCGTGCGCACACGGCCCTCAGGATTGACCCGGCCTATCCCAATGGCGTGGTCTGGGTCAAGGATGCATCTCGTTCAGTGGATGTTGCCCGAAAGCTCTCGAGCAAGAATCACCGTGACAACTATGCTCGGGGAATCAAGGATGACTACGCCAGTTACCGCGAACGCGCAGCCAACAAGAAGTCACGCAAGCCCTTGATCAAACTTGAGCAGGCGCGCGCCAATGCGTTCGAACCCGACTGGGAAGCACATACCCCGGAAACACCGGCCCAACCGGGCCTGCACGTCATCGAGGACTGGCCCCTGGAGGACCTGGTCGACTACATCGACTGGACACCGTTTTTCAGAACCTGGGAGCTTGCCGGACGCTACCCCGATATTCTCGAGGATGATGTCGTCGGTGAGGCGGCCACCAGCCTGTTCAAGGATGCGCGAGCCATGCTGGACAAAATCGTCGATGAACAGTGGTTGCGCACCCGGGCCGTGTGCGCCTTGTGGCCGGCGGCCAGCGATGGCGACGATGTGCTGCTGTACACCGATGAGACACGCAACGAGGTGCGCGAAAGACTGGTCATGCTGCGCCAGCAGGCCGACAAGGCCTCGGAAAACCTGTGCCTTGCAGACTTCGTTGCACCGGCCGATTCAGGTATTGAGGACTGGGCCGGTCTGTTTGCAGTAACGGCGGGACTGGACATCGAGAAAGCCCAGGAACGCCTGCCTGAAAACGATGACTATGCCGATATCATGCTCAAGGCGCTGGCCGACCGCCTGGCCGAGGCGCTGGCCGAAGCGCTTCATCGCAAAGTCCGCACCGAGCTTTGGGGATATGCCAAAGACGAGGGCCTGGACAACGAATCCCTGATTGGCGAGAAATACCGGGGAATCCGCCCTGCCCCGGGCTATCCGGCCTGCCCGGATCATAGCGAGAAGACCAAGATCTTCGACCTCCTCGATGCCCCGGGAAATGCCGAAATGCAACTGACCGAAAGCTTCGCCATGCTCCCGACCGCCGCGGTCAGCGGCTATTACTTCGGCCACCCCGACAGCAAGTATTTCGTGGTCGGCAAGGTCAACAAGGACCAGGTCGAGGACTACGCGAAACGCAAGGGGATTTCGTTTGAACAGGCCGAGAAGTTTCTGCGGCCTAATTTGGGGTATTAGGGACGGGTAGACGGAAGACGGGAGATGGGAGACGAATAATATCGTCTACCGTCTACCGTCTCCCGTAAAATCACCACACCAAATCATCCGGCACCGGCGGATAGTGACTGCCGTCGTCCTCGGGTTCGTCCTTGCCGGCCAGGTCGGGGACCAGATCGGGAGCGACTTCGTGGTATTTTTCCAGAATGGGTGGTGAGACCAGCAGGTAGGAACCGCGCAGGTTGACCACGCCGATGTCACCGCGATTGAGCTGTTCACGTTGTTCGGGTGTACACAGCACACGGCGAATTCGGCCCATGTGCTCGAAGTAGCGCGGCAGCTCCGCTTCCTTGCGGTTCAGGGTATGACCACGAATGATCTGGTCAAGCTCCAGGTTACGCTTGCGGCGCGCCTCCTGCTCGGCAACCCGACGATCCTTTTCGGCCTGCTTTTCGCGGGCCTCGGCTCGTTGACGTGCCTTGTAAGCGCGGGCCAGATCCGATTCGGTCGGGGCCCGCTTCTTCTTGCCCTGCCCACGTTGACCCTTGTGCTTGCGGTCTTTGGACGACTTTGCGCCGGCCGACTTGCGAGGTTTCTTTTGAGCCTGCTTTTCGTCGGCCAGCCCTGCCTTGAGCAGGGCATCCTGCAGTGAACCCATGATCGAGAATTCGCAGCCTGAGTCAGTGGACTTCGATCAGCTCGACTTCGAAAATCAGGGTCGAATTCGGACCGATGGGACCGGGGCGACCTTCAGCCCCGTAGGCCAGGTCCGCCGGAATGAAGAATTCGTAGATGGCGCCTTCCTGCATGAGTTGAACACCTTCGGTCCAACCCGGAATCACCTGGTCAAGACCAAAGGAAGCCGGCTCTTCGCGAGCGTGAGAGCTGTCAAACTCGGTGCCGTCGATGAGCGTACCGCGGTAATGGACCGTCACCCGATCCGATGCTTCCGGGCTGGCGCCGTCACCGGCTTCGATGACCCGGTACTGCAGGCCCGAATCGGTTTCGGTGACATCGTCACGCTGGCGATTCTCAGCCAGGAAAGCCTGTCCTTCCTCCAGGTTGCGATCGGCCTCGGCCGCCCGCTCGGTCTCCATTTCCTGCTGTCGACGCTGCATGAACAGGTCACGCTCTTCGAGGGCTTCTTCCTCGGTCAGGAGGGTTTCCTCGCCCAGGTAGGAGGCACGCAGTGCTTCGACAAGCAGGTCCAGGTCCAGGTCCAGTCCCTGTTCAGCCAGCGACTGGCCGATGTCCATGCCGATCGTGTAGCTGAGACGATCTTCATGGCTTTCAAGAGTTTCGGCACTGGCAGTCACGCAGAAAACGGCAACCAGCATGCCGACGGCAAGATTTCGGATGGAAAGCATTGGATTGTTCACTCCATTGAGAGGGATAGTAAGTCGTGCAATCTGGGACCACCGGCCCCGACGGTGGTTCATATCACCGGTATTTTACCAGATCAATCGAGTTCGGCAAAACGCCCTGCCTGGGGCTCATGCCCAAGGGCCAGCCGCTGCACGGGATCCAGATCGGCGAACTCACTCCCGAATTCGCCCAATTCGATGTGGTAGCGGGAATCGACCGGCGATGGCGGCGCGAAAAAATGGAAAGCCAGCACCAGCCGATCGCGCCGATTGCCGCGACTGCCGTAATGCAGACACCGCGAGCTGTCGAGCATGACCGCACTACCGGGAGGCCCGGTCGCGGCCATGATTTCGGTCTCATCGAGTTGACTCATCAGACGCTGTTCGTCGACCCGGCCCCGTCGATGCCCCATCCGGGCACGCAGCTGATCGGATCGGTCCGCGCCGACAAAGTGCAAGGGGCCGGACTCAGCCGTGACCTCACTGCAATTGAGCAGGATCTTGACCTGGCGCTGGGCCAGTTCATCGATATGCCATTGCTGGGACGAGGTTCGGGAATCGTTAGGCGGCGTCCACCACAACACCGCGCCTTCCAGACGCGGGATGGCGCCCAGATAGCGAGCGGCGGCATCGACAATCGGCCGGGCCACCATCAATCGGACCAGTTCCGGATGCTCAAGAAACTCGTTGCCGGACAATACCCCGAGCAGAAATTGTTTTTGCGGATTACGGGCACGGACCGCCTCACCCTTGCCCGAACTCATGAAATGATCGAAATGATCCCGACAAAGATCGGCCAGGCGCGACAAATCCGGGCTTTCTCCGGAATCAACCATCCGCCAGGCGCTGTCCCGGTCCAGCTCCAGGTCACTCGGACCCAGTTGGGCGGCCAAGTCATGACGCCGCTTGAGCTCGCCACCCAGACGACGCCCGCGCAACCCGCTCATCATGCCGTGCACCATGCCGCGCGGCAGATACAGGCGCTTGTAGAGAATCCGGTAGAGCTTTCGGTCGCGTGCCGGTAAACCCAGAGCACTCATGGGGCGATCCTCGAAAAGACTTGGCTAATTTTAACCCCCTCGATGCTCGCTGCGAAAAAACTTGACTCTGTAGTGGTGTTATACTAGACTAGTACACCAACACGATCAGACAAGGAGCACGGTCATGTTGCCAGTCGTCAAACGCAAAACACTTCAGGTCCCTCATGGGCTGGCCGCAATCGCCGCCGGCATCTGCCTGGTACTGGCCTTTGCATCGGATTTTCAGGATCGCGAACAACGCCTGCAGGCTGAACTGGAGCCGAATTCGAACACCGAACTGGTGGCCGAGCGACGTGATTCATCCAGTCAGGACCAGTCAGTCCAGACAGAGTCCCGTCGCCAGCAAGC
Source organism: Wenzhouxiangella sp. (assembly GCA_007134485.1). GTDB lineage: Bacteria > Pseudomonadota > Gammaproteobacteria > Xanthomonadales > Wenzhouxiangellaceae > Wenzhouxiangella. The sequence continues at coordinate 71,478 of SLKT01000010.1, forward strand.
AGAAGACCGCCGGGAACGGATGACCACAGGCGGATTGATTCGTTGGTTTCCCCTGCACTGGAATGGTGGCTGATGAGCGCAAACTGGGATGACAACCAGCCGATCTACTGGCAGTTGCGGGAAAAGACCATCGCCGCCATTCTTGATGGCACGCTGGCGGAAGGTCAGCCCCTGCCATCGGTACGCCAGGTCGCTGTAGACTTCCAGATCAACCCGTTGACCGTCTCCAAGGCTTATCAGTCACTGGTTGACGATGAACTGGTCGAGAAAAAGCGCGGGGTGGGCATGTTCGTGCGCGAGGGTGCCCGCCAACGCCTTCTGGCCAGTGAGAGGGAACGATTCATCAAGGAGGAATGGCCACGCCTGGAGGCCCGGTTGAATCATCTCGGACTGAGCCTGGACGACCTTTCCAGATTGAAGAAGAACCAAGGATCAAACTGACATGAGCGAAATCATCAAAGCCCGCAATCTGCATCGCCACTTTGGTCAGACGCGTGCCCTGGATGGCATCGATCTCGACATTCCAGCCGGACGCATCGTCGGCCTGATCGGCCCGAACGGGGCCGGCAAGACGACCGCGCTCAAGGCCATCCTGGGACTGGGACATTACCAGGGTGAGCTGGAAGTGCTTGGACTGAACCCGGCGCGCCAGCGAGACCGATTGATGAAGGATGTCTGCTTCATTGCCGATGTTGCCGTGCTGCCACGCTGGGCACGCGTCCGGCAGATCATCGAACTGACCGAAAAACTGCATCCGGGGTTTTCACGCTCCAGATGCCTGCATTACCTGGAACGCACAAAGATTCGTCAGAATGCCAAGATCAAGGCATTGTCCAAGGGCATGGTCGTTCAACTTCACCTGGCCCTGGTCATGGCGATCGATGCACGTTTGCTGGTGCTCGATGAACCCACCTTGGGGCTGGATATTCTCTTTCGGAAACGCTTCTACTCGAACCTGCTCAATGAGTACTTCGACGAGGAGCGTACCATCGTCATCACGACCCACCAGGTCGAAGAAGTCGAGCATATCCTGACCGATCTGATATTCATCCGGGACGGAAAACTGATCCTCAATAGCGGCATGGAAGATATCCATGAGCGCTACACCGAATTGATGGTCAGGCCGGATCAGGCCGAACAGGCGAGAAATCTCAAACCGATCAACGAGCGAATTCTGTTTGGTCGGCATATCTTTCTATACGATCAGGCCGACATCAGCGCGCTGCAGGAAATCGGGGAGATCCACAAACCCAGCATTGCCGACTTGTTTGTCGCACTGATGGGCGATGAAGACTCAGACATGAACGACAGGGAGCAGGCGGCATGAACCGGCAAACCTTCATCACCTTTCTGACCCTGCTGAAACGCGAGCTCTGGGAAAGCCCGGTTGCCTTCAAGTGGACACCATTGGCGATTGCCGGCCTGATCATACTGTTCACGATCGTGGCGATGGTGCTCGGCGCCCGTTTTGACACCGGAATGACATTCACGTCAGACGCCCTGCGCATGTTCGCCAATGAACCGCCCGAGCAGAAGAATCTGGTGGTATCGGGCATGCTGTTTTCCTTTTCCACCATCTTCTTCCAGTTGATGCTGCTGATCATTCTCTTTTACCTGGCCGGTAGCCTGTACGATGACCGCAAGGACCGATCAGTGCTGTTCTGGAAGTCCTTGCCAGTTTCAGACTGGATGACCGTCATGTCCAAGCTGGGCACCGCGGTAATCCTGGTGCCGGCCATGTTTCTGGGGGCCATCATGTTGACCCACTTGGTATTGCTGATGATTGCCAGTGGCTATGGTCTCCTGGCCGGTGTCAACCCGATCACCGAATTTTGGCTCCCGGCCAGTCTGCCGCGCCTGTGGACGGTCATGGCGTTCGGGCTGATCGTTCAGGCCCTTTGGCTGTTGCCCATCTATGCCTGGCTGATGTTCTGCTCGTCCTGGGCGCCGCGCTTGCCGATCCTGATCGCCATTGCCATTCCGGCGGCAATCGCCATCATGCAACATGTCTGGAGCCTGATTTCGACATTCAATCTGCCCGGGTTCAACCTCGGTCTGATCATGCTCAAGCGCCTTGGCGCCGGCATCGTGCCGATGAGTGCCGATATCCAATTCGATGGCAATTACGACGACATCCAGTTCCATCCTGACCTGTTCATGAGTCTTTCCAATGTCTTTGGATACCTGGTTCGCTGGGAAATGTGGATTGGTCTGCTGATCAGTGCGGTACTGCTGGCCGCCGCAGTCTGGTTCCGCAGGCGTGCGACCGATAATTGAAGGCAAATGGGCCGTCTGATGACGGTCCATCGCCATTGGGTCAGGTGCAATTTGGTGCATTCGGCGGTATCATCAGGTCTGTTTGGGATGGCTGCGGGGCGCTGCGCCAAGGGGATTCAACATGAACGATCCGGGTATGTCGTTATCGGATTTCGATATCCGGGAACATATTCGTGCTTATCACACCCTGGTCGGGTCTGACATCCAGTTCGCTTTTCAGACCATTGTCGATGCCAGGCATCAGGATGTTGTCGGCTTTGAAGCCCTGGTCCGGGGCATCCGCAAGGAACCGGCCTCGCAAGTCATCAGCCGCGTTGCACATGATCAGCGATTCTCGTTTGATCAGGCCTGCCGGGTCAGGGCCATCGAGGCGGCGGCCAAGTTCGGCATCGACGGCAAGCTGCACCTGAACTGCACCGATGTCAAGGCCGGCAATATCGACCTGGTTCTGGAGGTCACCCGGCATGTCGCCGAGCGAAATGACATCGAACTCAGGAACATCGTGCTTGAACTCTACAACCTGGAGGCCATCGGACGCGGCAGACAAATCCGGGAGGTGCGTGACAAGATTCATGAAGCCGGGTTCATGACCCTGGCGGACAACTTTGGTTCACGAGATGCCGACCTGCAGCCCGTCGCGGCCTTTCAGCCGACCTGCCTGAAACTGGCCCATCACCTGGTCGACAATATCCAGGACAACCCGACCGCCCAGGCCATCGTCCGTGGCGCGATCGCCACCTGCAGGAGCCTGGGCGCGGCAGTCATTGCCAGCGGCGTGGAAAAGGCCGAGGAATTTCGCTGGCTCAGCGAGGCCGGCGTGGAATTCTTTCAGGGCTATTTCTTTGCTCAACCCGGAATGGACGAACAAACCTGAACACTATTAACCCGGCAGGTATGTAGATCGCATTCAGCCGCAGTGTGGCTTTCGGCAGCAAGGCAGCGAAACACCGCTGTAGCACTCCTACAGCAAGTTTCGATAACGCAGTCTGCCGAAAGCCACACTGCGGCTGAATGTGATCTACATACCTGCCGGGTTAATAAGAGGTCATCACTCCGAAGACAGCCACGGTGGCAGTGGCAGGTTGCGCTCGGATAGAAATTCCGGGTTGAACAGGCGGGACTCGTAGCGACTGGCCGAATCGCACAGGACGGTCACGATGGTGTGGCCGGGTCCCATCTGTTGACCGAGGCGAATGGCGCCGGCGACATTGATGCCGCTGGAAGCACCCAGATACAACCCCTCCTTGCCGATCAAGTCCCACAGCACCGGCAACAGCTCGGAGTCGGGAATATTGAAGGCTTCATCGATCAGCGCGCCCTCGAGGTTGCCAGTGACCCGGTTCTGGCCGATACCCTCGGTGATGGAACTGCCCGAGGACTTGATCTCGCCATGCTTGACCCAGTTGTAAATCCCGGCCCCGTCCGGATCAGCCGCGGCAATGACGATATCGGAGCGCCGCTCCTTGAGCCAAAGTGACAGACCGGCCAGCGTGCCACCGGTACCCACCGCGCATGTGAAAGCATCGATGCGGCCATCCAGTTGATTCCAGATCTCCGGCGCGGTCGAGCGCATATGACCCCGGCGGTTGGATACGTTGTCCCACTGGTTGGCATAGAACACACCGTGCTCGCTTTCCAGGGACTCGGCTAGTCGGCGGGCCTGATGAACATAATTGTCGGGATTGCGATACGGCACGGCCGGAAAGGTCCTGAGATCGGCGCCCATGCCCCGCAACGCGGACTTCTTCTCTTCCGACTGGGTTTCGGGCATGACGATGATGGTCTTGATGCCCAGCGCATTGGCCGCCAGGGTCAGGCCGATCCCGGTATTACCCGCCGTTCCCTCGACCACCGTACCGCCGGCCTCGATCTTGCCTTCTGCAATGGCATCCAGCAGCATGAACTTGGCAGCGCGATCCTTGACCGATCCGCCCGGATTCATGAACTCGCATTTTCCGTAAATCTCGCAGCCGGTCAGCTCCGAGGCCAGCTTCAGCCGGATCAGGGGCGTATTGCCAATCGCATCGAGAAAGTCGTTGGGATTGTCCATCTTGATCAGTTTTAAGAAACGCCAGAAGCACAGTGTAGGCCGCCGACCGTGAATTTCACAGACCGTGACGATATAAGAATATCCACAACCAATCTGGGGTAAAGTCTGCCGCATGAATCAGCGATTACATGTGATGGTTGTTCTCGCATGCATTCTGGCCGGCTGCACCTGGGTGCAACCCGATCCAGGCGCCGATCAGGTGCGTATCATGCAGGCCCATCAGGTCAGTGGATGTGATCGACTGGCCAGCACCACCGTATCGGTGCGCGACCGCGTGGCCGCCGTCCAGCGCTCGCCCGGTAAAGTCGAGGAAGAGCTCGAAACCCTGGCGCGCAACAGCGCGATCGACATCAATGGCGACACCATCGTTCCGGATGGCCCGGCACAGGATGGCCGTCGTCGCTACATCATTTACTACTGCGGCGAAGGCTGATCAGCCGTCATTGGATCATGGGCCGGTATCGAGGACTGCGGGACGATGCCGCGCAACAATCGGCCCAGAATGTCATTGCCGGTCACCACCCGGGGCTCATCTCCCCACAACAGGAACACATCTTCATCGACAATCTCGTCGCCTTCGGGCCCACTGTATACCTTGAAACGCTGAATCAATTCCCCGAGTTTGCGTTGGCCGTCGCGAACCAGCACCGGTCGATGGCAGTGGCGTAACGGACGTGTCCTGTCCTTCGAAAACAGCGCGTCGCGCAGAAATTCATTGGCATCAAGCAGCAGGCGGGGCTCGCCCGCACCATCAACCAGCACTACCCAGCTCTTGCCGGACCGGTTGACGGCCTGCAAAAACGCATCGTCGGGCGAGCCTGAAAAAGCCGGGAAGCGCGGCCGGCCATTATCGAACTCCATTTCGATCACGCTGTCGGGATCCAGCAATTCTCCTTCCTGCTCCAGCGGCACATCGTCGATATCGAGAAAATTCAGAGCGCCCTGCCCTTCAATCCGGGCAATATCGCTCTGACTGGATTCCATGTGAAGCTGAATAAGCCGCCGCATGTCGTGCTCACGGTAGTAGCTGATCATTTCCTGGCCCAGCCATGCATTCAGCACCCAGGCGGTTGGCCTGGCCACCGGATACAGGAGCAGCTGATAAAAACGCAACACGGGCGCGAGCAGGGATGCCATGCGCAAGGCATTGCGAGTGAAATAGGACTGCGGAATGATCTCGGCGAATATGGTGATGACGACCGTGGAAAACAGGAATGCAGCCAGAGCACCCATCACCGACCCGGACAGCAGGGCCAGCAATACGTTAACGCCGACATTGGCCCACAAAATGGTCACCAGGGCAAAGTTGGCGTCTTTGCGAAGACTGAGCACGCGCTGTGCCCGAGCATTGCCCTGACGAGCCTCGACCTCCAGCTCCAGCTTGCTCAGGGAGAACAGTCCAAGGTTCAGCCCCGAGAGCAGGGCCGATTGAGAAAGACAAACAATGATTCCGATCCAGGTCAGCACGGTCACGCCCTCATGCAGCTCGAGTAAATTCACCCGGCAGGTTACTATTAACCCGGCAGGTATGTAGATCACATTCAGGGCTTCAAGCAGGCCCCGAATCAAGGCGTCGCTCGCAGGCAATGGTGATTCCATTACCAAGAGCGAGAACGCAGAGTCGGGGCCTGCTTGGCGCCCCTAACTGATTGAATGTAAATGACAGGCCGCAGTGTGGCTTTCGGCAGACTGCGTTATCGAAACTTGCTGTAGGAGTACTACAGCGGCGTTTCGCTGCCTTGCTGCCGAAAGCCACACTGCGGCTGAATGCGATCTAC